>NZ_LDUR01000013.1:0-123169 GCF_001043705.1 Chromobacterium sp. LK11 | reverse complement strand
GACCCCACACCCGTCAACACCTTTCGTGAAAGATTTTTGACAAAAGAGGCCTCTCGCAAGCTATCCCCATGATTTATATTGAATCATTCATATGAAGAATTTCAGCGTAGCCGCCATGCACTGGTAGGGACTGTCGTTTCCGGACTGAAAAAACGATAATTCCCCTCCTCGTCCGCCCTTCTAGAAGCACAATCATGCGCAACAAAACCTGGATTTTCGACCTGGACGACACGCTGCACCACGCCAGCGGCGGCATCTTCGCCCATATCAGCCACGCGATGTCCGCTTATATGATGAAACATCTGCAAGTGGACGCGGTGGAAGCCCGCTTGCTGCGCGAGCGCTATTGGGCGCAATACGGCGCCACCATGCATGGGCTAGTCACCCATCACGGCATCGACCCTCATGACTTCCTATTGGAAACCCATAAGCTGGACGAGTTGGAGCAATGGCTGTTCGCCGAACACAACCTGGCGGAATCGCTCAGCGCGCTGCCCGGCCGCAAGCTGATCTTCTCCAATGGCCCGCACCATTATGTGCAAGGCATTTTGCAGCGCCTGGCGATAGAGCGGCACTTTCACTCCATCTATGGCGTCGAGCAAGTGGACTACGTACCCAAGCCTCACGTGGGCGCTTTCCGTAAAGTACTGGCCAGAGAGAAACTGGATCCGCGGCACTGCATCATGGTGGAAGACTCGCTGCCCAATCTGCTGACGGCGAAGAAACTGGGCATGAAGACGATCTGGATCAGCAAGCAGGTGCGGCGCCCCGCCCATGTGGACATTCGCATCGCGTCCATCGGCGATCTGGCGCGCCGGCGCTGGGATTGAGCATAAAAAAAGGCCGGAATCCCGGCCTTTTCCCTATATAGAGTATCCCGCTTACTTCAGCTTGATCTCGGACCACACCTTGTTCAGCTCGCGACGGTCCTTGGCGTTCAAGTCCTTCAGCTGTTGCAGGCGCGGCAGTTCGCTGGCGGTCGGGAAGATCGCGTGCACCTTGGTCAGTTCCGGTTTGACGAACTTGCCGGCGGCGGCGTTGGGGTTGCCCGAGCCCATCTCGTTGGTCAGACCGGAGGCGTTCTTGCCGTCCAGCATGAAGTTGATGAACTTGTAGGCCAGGTCCTTGCGCGGCGCGTCCTTCAACACCACGAAGTTGTCCAGCGACAGGGTGTTGCCTTCTTTTTGCAGCGCGAAGTTAACGCCGAACTTGCGGCCGGCCTTCTTGGCGTCCTGTTGCGCCTGGTACATATCGTTGGAGTAGCCGAAGGCGACATAGATGTTGCCCACGGTCAGTTCCTTGATATAGCTCTGGTTGTTGAAGGCGGCCCAGTAAGGCTTGGCCTTCAGGATCACGTCGCGCGCGGCTTTCCAATCCGCCGGATTGGTGGAGTTGGCCGGCTTGCCCAGATACATCAGCGCGGCGGACACCAGTTCGCGCTGGGAATCCAGCACCGTGATCTTGCCCTTGAGCTTAGCCAATACGGCCGGATCGAAGATCAAGGCCCAGCTATTGGCCTTGTCCAGCAAGCCCAGTTCCTTCAGCTTGGTTTCGTTGTAGCCCAGCAGCGTGGTGGTGAAGGCGTAGGGGACCGAGTACTGGTTGCCCTTGTCGAAGAAGCTGTTCAGGTAGCCTGGGTTCAGGTTCTTGAAGTTGGGCAGCTGTTTTTTGTCCAGCGGCTGGGCCTTGCCCTGCTTGATCAGCGCTTCCACCGCGAAGCCGGTCGGCACCACGATGTCGTAACCCTTGGCGCCGGCGGCCAGCTTGGCCAGCATTTCTTCGTTGTCGCCGTAGAAGTCCTGCACCAGCTTGCACTTGCAGTAGGCTTCAAAGCTCTTGGCGGTGCTTTCCGACAGGTAGTTGTTCCAGTTGTAGAGGTGCAGTTCTTCCGCTGCGTACGCCTGAGCAGATATGGCCAGGGCAAGCGTCACCAGGACTTTTTTCATTGCGTTTTTCCTTCTATTCGCACAAGTGCGTTGCGACTACATGAAAAACCGGCCGGCTCCCTTGTTGCCCGGCCGGGGCCCTACTACTTAAACAGGCGCTCAAAGCGTGTTTACGATCTCGCGAGCAAGAGCGAGGCAAGGCGAAAACAGCCGAAGAAGCGGAATGTACAGTTGGTACATGAGCATTCTGAAGCTGTTTTCAACGCCGTATCGCCGACGCGCAGCAAATCGTAAACAGGCTTTCAGCCATTGGCCCGCAGCGCGCTGGGCGACACGCGCGAAGCAATGACGATCAGCACCAGGGTCAACAGCATCAGCAAGCTGGAAACGGCGTTCACTTCCGGCGTCACCGCGATCTTGATCATCGAGTAGATTTCCAGCGGCAGCATGCTGGCGCCGGCGCCGGCGGTGAAGAAGGTGATCACGAAGTCGTCGATGGACAGAGTGAAGGCCATCAGCGCGCCGGCGATGATGCCCGGCTTGATCACCGGCAAGGTGATCAGACGGAAGGCCTGGAACGGCGTGGCCCCCAGATCGCGCGCGGCTTCCACCAGGCTGTCGTCCATGCCCTGCATCCGCGCGCGCACCACGATGGCGACGAAGCCGATGCAGAAGGCGACGTGGGACAGCAGGATGGTGATCATGCCCAGTTCCAGAATGCCGATCAGCTGGTTGACGATGACGAAGAAGATCACCAGCGACACCCCCATCAGCAGTTCCGGAATGGCGATGGGCGTCAGCACCAGGAAGGGCAGCAGGCGCAGCTTGTAACGATGCATGGCGATGCCGGCCAGCGTGCCCAGCACGGTGGCGCAGGCGCTGGCGATGATACCGATGATCAGCGAGTTGGCCGCCGCGCTCAGCATCTTCTCGTTGTGGAACAGCTTGTCGTACCACTTGAGGGTGAAGCCCACCCACTCGGCGTTGAGCCTGGAATCGTTGAACGAGTACAGCACCACGATCACCAGCGGCAGATAGAGGAAGGCGTAGGTCAGCAAGGCCGACGCCCACAGCCAGCGGGATTGTTTCTTAGCCACGTTTCTTGCCTCCTCTGCCCACCATCGCGCCCAAGGCCGCGATCAGCAGCACGCCGCCGGTCAACATGATGGACAGCACCGAGCCGAACGGCCAGTCGCGGGTGTCCAGGATCTGCTGCTTGATCAGGTTGCCGATCATGATGGAATCGGTGCCGCCCAGGATGTCCGGTATCGCGAACATGCCCAGCGCCGGTATGAACACCAGCGCGGAGCCGGCGAACACGCCCGGCAGCGACAAGGGCCAGGTCACGCGCCAGAAGCGTTGCCAGGCGTTGGCGCCCAAGTCCTGCGCCGCGTCCAGCAGCGACATGTCGTGCTTTTCCAGATTGGCGTACAGCGGCAGCACCATGAAGGGCAGGTGCACATAGACCAGGCCGACGATGACGGCGAAGGGCGTGAACAGCAGCCGCACCGGCTCGAAGCCCAGCGAGGTCACCACCACGTTCAGCATCTTGGTGAACGCCGACTGTGGGCCCAGGATGATCATCCAGGCGTAGATGCGGATCAGGAAGTTGGACCAGAACGGCAGGATCACCAGCAGCAGCATCAGGTCGCGGTATTTCTTGCCGGAACGCGCGATCAGCCAGGCCAGCGGGTAGGCCATCAGCAGACAGGCCACGGTAGTGATCCCCGCGTAGCCGGCGGACTTGATGAACAGCTCGATATAGAGCGGCTCTTCCACCAGCCGGTAGAAGTTGTCCAGGGTCAGATCCCAGACCAGCTTGCCTTCCTCGAGGTAGTACATCGGCGCCAGGCCGCCGTAATCGCCCGGATTGCGGAAAGCCGCCACCACCATGATCAGCGACGGCACCAGGAAAAACAGGATCAGGTAGACCAGCGGCGGCCACGACAGCGCCCACTTGCCGAATCGATCTCGAATCGCCATGCGCGTTTACTCCGTCAGGAAGCTGCCGGCGTCGAAACGCCAGGCCAGTTCCACGATGTCGTTGTCGTCAAAGAACTTGGCGACGCCCGGAATGCTGTTGGGCAGCATCGCCTCCACCATCACGCCCTCGCCCACTTCCACCACGTAGAGGGTAACGTCGCCCAGATACAGACAGTCGTGGACGCGGCCCTTGAAATAAGCCTCGTCGTCGTGGGACGGTAAGCTCTTGTCCAGCTTGACCTTTTCCGGCCGCAGCGCCAGCCAGCCGGTCTGCCCTTCGCGCACGTCCGGCACCGCCAGGCAGCGCACTTCGCCGCAGCCTTTCAGATCCACCAGCATGGTGTCGCCGTCCACGCTCTTGACCTTGCCCTCCAGCACATTGCACTGGCCGAGGAAGTCGGCGACGAAACGGTTCTTGGGTTTGCTATACAGGGTTTCCGGCGCCTCCAGCTGCTCCACCTGGCCATGGCTCATCACCGCGATGCGGTGGCTGAGCGCCAGCGCCTCGCCCTGGTCATGGGTAACGTAGACGAAGGTGATGCCCACTTCTTTTTGCAGCTTGATCAGCTCCAGCTGCATTTCCTCGCGCAGCTTGGCGTCCAGCGCGGACAGCGGCTCGTCCAGCAGCAGCAGCCGCGGACGATCCACCAGCGCGCGGGCGATGGCCACGCGCTGGCGCTGGCCGCCGGACATCTCGTGCGGGTAGCGGTCGCCGAACTGGGTCAGGCGCACGTCTTCCAGCAACTCGTCCACCTGGGCGGCGATCTTGGCCTTGTCCCACTTGGCCATTTTGAGCGGGAAGGCAATGTTCTCGCGCACCGTCATGTGCGGGAACAAGGCGTAGCTTTGAAACACGGTGTGCACCGGACGTTTTTCCGGCTGCACCTGCGACATGTCCTGGCCGTCCAGCAGGATCTGGCCGGCGTCCGGCTGCTCGAAGCCGGCCAGCATGCGCAGCAAGGTGGTCTTGCCGCAACCGGAGGGCCCAAGCAGGGTGAAGAACTCGCCGGCTTCTACCGACAAGCTGACATTGTTGACCGCCGTGTAGTCGCCAAAGCGCTTGACGACATTTTTGATTTCAAGGAGAGCCATTATCTTCCCCGCCCAAGAAAAAGGGCGCCAGTTTAACAAAAAAGATAAAGCTGGGGCCGTTGAAATCCCTTGAAAATTCAAGACCTCAGCGCATTTTTTCCATTGTGCGAACCGGGCGTTCCGGCCAGGCCGGTAAGTTGCTATTTTCTCAGCAGAAAACCGCGCGCCGCCCGGCTGGTTTTCGGTGCGGCGCAACATGGTTCCAATTCAAATAATTGATGCTTTTTGACAACAACTGCCGGCATCTCGCCGTCTACGAGCCGCCAAACGACGCTTACCACTGCCCTTCGTTGAAGAAGCGGCGATAGCGTTCCACCCAGCTCGAGATGTCGAAACCGTTGGCCTGCAGCCAGTCGTGGTTGTAATAGCTGCCCTGGTAGCGGTTGCCGTCGTCGCAGATCAAGGTGACGATGGAGCCGCTGCGGCCCTGGCTGCGCATCTGGCCCACCAGCTCGCAAACGCCGTAGAAGTTGGTGCCGGTGGAACCGCCGCAGCGACGTCCCAGCACTTCCTCCAAGAAGTGGATGGCGGCGTAACTGGCGACATTGGGCACCCGGATCACACTGTCGATGACTGTCGGAATGAAGGAGGGTTCCACCCGTGGCCGGCCGATGCCTTCCACGCCGGAGCCGCCTTCGCAGCGGCAATCCATGCTGCCGGTATGAAAGCAGTCGTAGAACACCGAGTTTTCCGGGTCCACCACGCAGACCTTGGTCGGCAGTTTCTGGTAGCGCACGTAACGGCCGAAGGTGGCCGAAGTGCCGCCGGTGCCGGCGCCGCAAACGATCCAGTCCGGCACCGGATTGGGCTCGTACGCCATCTGGGTGAAAATGGTGTCGGCGATATTATTGTTGCCACGCCAGTCGGTGGCGCGCTCGGCGTAGGTGAACTGGTCCATGTAATGGCCGTTCAGCTCCTGCGCCAGACGTTTGGATTCGTCGTAGATGGTGGCCGGATCGTCCACCAGGTGGCTGCGGCCGCCGTAGAATTCGATGGCGCGGATCTTTTCCTGCGAGGTGCTCTTGGGCATCACCGCGATGAAGGGCAGGCCCAGCAGCCGGGAAAAATAGGCCTCGGACACCGCGGTGCTGCCGCTGGAGGCCTCAATGATGGTGCTGCCTTCGCGAATCCAGCCGTTGCACAAGCCGTACAGAAACAGCGAGCGCGCCAACCTGTGCTTCAGGCTGCCGGTGGGGTGGGTGGACTCGTCCTTGAAATAAAGCTGTATCTCCGGCGCGCCGGGGATGGGCAGCGGAATCAGATGCGTGTCGCTGGAGCGATTGAAATCGGCCTCGATCTTGCGCACCGCCTGGGCAACCCAATCAGTCATCTTGCTTCTCCAGTGTCGGGAATTTCACAAGCGGCCATTCTAACGCGACAAGCAAGAAAAAAACGCCCCGCGGGGCGTTTTGGATTCAAACCGGCTAGCCGATCAGAACTTGGTGCCGAAGCCGATGCCGAATACCCACGGGTCGATCTTCAGTTCGCCCAGTTTGGCGCCGCCCAGTTGATCCGCGGTCACGTCGGTCTTGATCCAGATTTTCTTGACGTCCAGGTTGACGAACCAGTTCTTGTTGATCGCGTAGTCCGCGCCCAGTTGCAGCGCCGGGCCCCAACTGTTTTTCTTCACGCTCAGGTTGGTGTTGGCGGCCGCTGCGCGCAAACCGTCATTGTAAAAGCGGGTGTAGTTGATGCCGGCGCCCACATAGGGACGGAAGGTCGCGTCCGGCATGAAGTGGTATTGCAGGGTCAGAGTCGGCGGCAGCACCGATACTTTGCCGGCGGAACCAAAGGCGTTGGTGGTGATTTCGTGGCGGGTGGTGGCCAGAATCAGCTCGGCGCCGATGTTGTTGGTGATCATGTAGGTGAAGTCGACTTCCGGCGCCCAAGCGTCCTTGGCGTCGACGTTCAAGCCCGGCACCGCGCCGGAGTTGCTCCAGCTGGCGTCGGGGTTGACGTTGATCACGCGGAAGCGCGCCAGGATGTCGCCTTGGGCGGCGAAGGCGCTAGCGGAAACCAGGCCGATCATGGCGGCGAGAGCGAGCTTTTTCATATTGAGTTCTCCTATCATGTTTGGTCGAATGCAGGCTTGGCGCTTGCCGCCATCGTTGACTTTGACTGCGGGCAGCAGTAGCGTTCGGCGTCCGGTGGCAGATTATCCAAGCGCCTAATATCAAACTTTGCGCCAGATCATGAGACGGTCATGAAATATGCAGATTTAAGGGAGTTTGTCTCCCAATTGGAACAACAAGGCCTGCTGAAACGAATTGCGGCCCCGGTCTCTCCGCACCTGGAGATGACCGAGATCGGCGACAGGGTACTGAAAGCCGGCGGCCCCGCGCTGCTGTTCGAACAGCCAGTCAAGGACGGCAAACGCTTCGATTACCCGGTACTGGCCAATCTGTTCGGCACCCCCGAGCGCGTGGCGCTGGGCATGGGCGCCGCCGATGTGATGCAGTTGCGCGAGATCGGCAAGACCCTGGCCTACCTGAAGGAGCCGGAACCACCCAAAGGCCTGAAAGACGCCTGGGACAAGTTGCCGCTGTTGAAGCAGCTGCTGTCGATGGCGCCCAAGGAAGTCAGCAAGGCGCCGTGCCAGCAAATCGTATGGGAAGGCGAGGAAGTCGATCTGGAGCGGCTGCCTATCCAGCACTGCTGGCCCGGCGACGTGGCGCCGCTGATCACCTGGGGCCTGACCGTGACCCGCGGCCCCAACAAGAAGCGCCAGAACCTGGGCATCTATCGCCAGCAGTTGATAGGCCGCAACCGCGTCATCATGCGCTGGCTGGCCCATCGCGGCGGCGCGCTGGATTACCGCGAGTTCTGCCAGCAACACCCCGGCAAGCCTTACCCGGTGGCGGTGGTGCTGGGCTGCGACCCGGCGACGATCCTGGGCGCGGTGACGCCGGTACCGGACACCCTGTCCGAATACCAGTTCGCCGGCCTGCTGCGCGGCAGCCGCACCGAGCTGACGAAATGCCTGGGCTCGGACCTGCAAGTGCCGGCGCGCGCCGAAATCGTGCTGGAAGGGCATATCCATCCGAACGACACCGCGATGGAAGGCCCTTACGGCGACCACACCGGCTATTACAACGAGCAGGACCGCTTCCCGGTGCTGACCGTGGACCGCGTCACCATGCGCGAAAACGCGATCTACCACAGCACCTACACCGGCAAGCCGCCGGACGAGCCTGCGGTGCTGGGCGTGGCCTTGAACGAGGTCTTCGTGCCCATCCTGCAAAAGCAGTTTCCGGAAATCGTCGATTTCTACCTGCCGCCGGAAGGCTGCAGCTACCGGATGGCGGTGGTCAGCATCAAGAAGCAATACCCCGGCCACGCCAAGCGGGTGATGATGGGTTGCTGGAGTTTCTTGCGCCAGTTCATGTACACCAAGTTCATCGTGGTGGTGGACGACGACGTCAACACCCGGGACTGGAAAGAGGTGATCTGGGCGATCACCACCCGCATGGACCCGGTGCGCGACACCACCTTGATCGAGCACACGCCTATCGACTACCTGGACTTCGCCAGTCCGGTGTCCGGCCTGGGCGGCAAGATGGGCCTGGACGCCACCAACAAGATGCCCGGCGAAACCAACCGCGAGTGGGGCGTGCCTATCGTGATGGACGAGGCGGTCAAACAGCGCGTCGATGAGATGTGGCTGCAATTAGGGCTGTAAATCACTCCCCGCCCCCCGGCCTACAAACACACCGGGGGGCCCCACCATGCTCTCGCCAAGCACTCCCCGCACAGTGCTTTGGCTCTTACTCCCTAAATTGCCGCCTCGTTTCGGACGTCCCTGACTGAAAGGTCAGTTATCTTTTTTTATTAATATATTTACATTTTGCCTTGCTGAATAATGTCTCTGCAACGATCGCGAGATGGCGCTCTTGCCGCCACAGGAGAGCAGCATGAAAAGTTGCCCGACAATCCAAGGATTGGCGCTGGATCAAAGCAGTCTGCAAGCTCTGGAGCAAATAGAACTCAAACTAAGAGGCCTCCGGCTCGCCGCCAGCCTCACCGGTGTTGGTGTGATAAGCAATATCTTTTACCGCAGCAGCCCGCTACAAGCGGCCTATAACATCCAAGCGACAGACTGGCGGCTGTTCGCACAGAGTACGGCGGCTTGGCCGAGAATTATGCAGAAGACAGTACAACGCATTGCGGAAGAAGAGCACTGGAGTCATCAGCATGACCGGAAGCAAGCTCGATTCTGGGAGGCTGTGGCATATGGCTGCAAACCTTAATAAAAACACGTGGCCGGTTTGGACTCTACTGATTGGCAGCCTGTTCTGGCTAACGCCAAGCCAGGCACAATCTCCTACCCAAGAAGATCTGACCTCATTTGCCATACGACGCCTGGCTCAAGCCGTGATCGACTATAGCGCCCAGATCAAATATTGCCGACAACAAGAGATCGTGCTGCCTCCGAACACCTTCGCCGGATTAGAAATTTCCCGGGATGAACAGATTGCTACGCTTGCTTATTTTCGTCATAAAAATGACAGAACATGCCTTGGGCAGGTTGAGGAGGAATTTTTGCAAGCCAGCCTGCTAGCCCGGGAAGCAAAACTACCTGCTTATTCGGCCAAGGACGACCCAGGGGCTGAGCAGATTCTCACCGCGCTGCTATCCCGTACGCTTGCGCTTAAAAGAGAGCTACCTTACTTACGTCTCGCGCCAGCACTGCGCAGCCAGTTGGAAGCGCTACCGGTACTGCAACATAACTTTGATCCATTCCAGTCCATGCGCAGCCTAGGCTTGTCAAACTCTGCCATCGACGATGATTGACCCCCCGCAATACTCGGCCGCTTCCTCCTGAATCCCCTTATATTGAAAACGCCCGGCATCATCAGAGACCGGGCGCTGTTTCATCGCTCAACGCGGCTCAAGCACTTCCGCCTGCAACAGCACGGCCTCGCGCCCCAGCAGCGGATGAGTCTTGAACGGACCGGCCCGATAGCGGATGCGCGAACCGGTCCGCTTTTTCAAGGCGGCCACTTCCGCGGCCCCCAGGCCCTTGCCGTCGCCGGCGGGCTGGATGACGAAGGTGCCGCCATCCCCCTTCTCCACGCCCAGGCGCACCAGCGGCGGCGCGCCCACGGCGACTAGAGTGCCCTCCTCCCACGGCGGCAGCCCCATGGCGCCGACGCCGGCGCAAAGGCCCAGCCACAGCAGCAGCCAGCGCATCACGGCTTGACCAGGATCAGGTGACTGTTGGCCGGCACCGTCACCCGCGCCACGCCGCGGGACAGCGGCAGGCTCTGCTTATAGGTTTCCGCCGTGGCCAACGCGCTCCAGCCGATTTCCTGCGCCTGGAACGGCACCGCCGGCAGCAGCAGGCTCTTGCCCTGGGGGAAGTACTGGTTGGCCGGCAAATTCAGCGTCTTGGCCGGGAAACCGTAGCCGCTGGCCGGATTGCCGCCCAGCGCCAGCGTGGTGTTGAGGCGC
This sequence comes from Chromobacterium sp. LK11, assembly GCF_001043705.1. Lineage (NCBI taxonomy): Bacteria > Pseudomonadati > Pseudomonadota > Betaproteobacteria > Neisseriales > Chromobacteriaceae > Chromobacterium > Chromobacterium sp. LK11. The sequence goes on along the minus strand of NZ_LDUR01000013.1, from coordinate 112,757 downwards.
AGCATCAGACTGCTGTAATCGCCGCCGCCCACCGCGCGCAAGCCGTCGTTCAAGGCCCGCTCGCCGGTATTGCCGCCGGTCACCCACGGCTTCATCACCCCCGCGCCGAACTGGTGCAGCATCTGCATGCCCGTCGCCAGCGCTTTCGGGTAGCAAGTGTAGTTCGACGCCGCCACGCTCCAGCCCTTCAGATTGCAAGCCGGCCGGCGCAGGAAGCTTTCGAAGTCGCCGCCGCGGCGCAGGTCCGGATGGGAGTTGGCGTCGCTGCCGCGACCGCCGGTGAAGGTGTCCGCCGACACCAGATAGCCCATGGTCTGGGCCGCCAGCTCGTTTTCCCACACCGTGGGATTGCCGGAGCTCGGTGGCTTGCGCAGGATTTTGTTGTAGGCGTAAAGCACATGCAGGTATTCATGCGCCAGCGTGGACAAGGCCAGGCTGGGGCCGTTGCCCTTCATGGTCCAGTTGCGGCCCGGATCGGCCTGGGCGAAGGTGTCCAGGTCCACGAAGGTGGCCAGCGCCTGATTGCTCTTGCCCACCACGTCGCGGCACTCTTGGTCGGCGCCGCACATGGTCGGCGCGGCCGACGCCAGCAAGGCGTTGGTCCAGCGCACATAACCGAGCAGGCGGCCGCCGCCGGCCTGGTTCGGATCGTTCAGCCGGCTCAGCACCAGATGCACGTCCTTGGTGTCGCCGGGCAGGGCCAGCGCGCGCCAGCCCGGATCGATGTCGTCGCCCCAGGGCTCGCTGACCACCGAGGCCTCCAGCGGGTAGACGCTGTTGGCGAAGCGCTCGGCCAGCGCGTCGGCCTGGTCGCTGCCTACGCTGACGTCCAGCCCGTCCTGCGCCCAGACGTAGACCTTGCCGCCGCCGTTGGGCAGGTCGCGCATCGCTTGCAGGCTGGTGGCGCTGTCCTTGTCCATATCGTGCCAGACCCGCTTGTCGCCGATTGCGTAGCTGCTCGCCTGCAGCTTGGCCTGCTCCGCCAGCAGCCGGTGCGAACCGGCGGCCCGCAGCGACAAGGCGCCGGAGCGGGCCGCCGCGCCCACCGCGGCCATCACCGCCCGGCTTTCCGCCTCCAGACGCTCCGCGGCGGCGTCCGATCCGCCGCGCAGGCCGGAAGCGCCCAGCTTGGCCTGGCTGGAGGTGTCGCCGCTGCTGACGCGCGACACCACCATCTGCCAGCCCGTGCTCAAGGCGGCGCCGCTGATCGACACCGTTTGCGCCAATGCGCCGGTATTGGTGTATTGGTAGGCGGAGCCCGATTGCGCCCTGCCGGCCGAAGCCGGCAAACGGCACGCATTGCCCGAGCACTGCAGCGCCGCCACTTCCGCGCCGTCCGTCGCCAGCATCCTGCCAGATGCCGACGCTCCAACGGCCGTGCCGCTGCTGCTGTTGCCGGCGCTGCCGCCGCCACCTCCGCCGCAGGCGCTCAACAGCGCCGAAATCACGGATACCGCCAATATTGTTTTTGTGCTTTTCATCCCTGTAGTCATCCATTTCATGTATTGAGAATGAGAAAAAATACTAATTCCATTCCAATGGCAATGACTACGGCAAATAATTACCTTTTTATATGATATTTGTTTAGTTAGAGTGACAGAAACCTACGCACAGCCGGCGCAGCGCAAAGCCGGCAAGCCTGCTATCATCGCCGGGTCTTTGAATAAGGAGCAGTCATGTCCCTGCGCAACCCCAATTCCCCCCACCGCCTGAGCCGTCTGAAATCCCGCCAACGCAAGAAAATGCGCGTAGGCGAATTCCGCGAGCTGGGCTTCCATCTGATCGCCCTGCTGCACGACGGCGTGGACTCCGAGGCGCTGCTGGACGCCTGGCTGATCCAGGTGGACGAGGCCGGCATCAGCTTCGGCGGCCATTTCGACGGCGCCGGCAAGCTGGAAGGCGTAGCCTTCCCGGTGGGCGAGGTCAAGATCAGCGACGAGCTGCGCCTGCAACTGCTGGCCTGGCTGCAAGCGCGCGCCGAAGTGAAATCGGTGGAAGGCGGCGAACTGATCGATCTGTGGCACAGCCGCTGATCCCTTTCCGTCCGACGTGAAAAAACCGGCTTATCGCCGGTTTTTTTATGCCTGGACGCTTCGAGCCGCGGACGCGGTCAGGACAGCTTGCGGAACACCCGATAGCCGATATAGAGCCAGGTTTCCCTGGCCAGGAAGCGGGACCAGCTGGACAGGGTACGGTAGCGGCTGGATTGCGTCGGCGCGGGATAGGCGGTCAGGCCGATGTCGGTGGCCATCAGCACCGAACGGCGCATGTGCAGCGGATCGCTGACCAAGAGGAAGGAGCGGATGCCGAACTGGCTGCTCAGTTCGCGCGCGTTTTCCAGGTTTTGCCAGGTGGTGCGCGACTGGTTTTCCGCCAGCATCGCCGTCATCGGCACGCCCTGCTTGGCGGCGAAGTCGCGGCCTACGTCGGCTTCGGACGGATAGCCCGGTTCCGGCGTGCCGCCGGTGAACACGATCCAGCGCACCTTGCCGGACTTGTACAACTTGACCGCGTGGTTGATGCGCTCGCGGAACACCGGCGACGGGCGCTTGCCCCAGGCCGCCGCCCCCAACACCAGCGCCGCGTCGGCTTGCGGCTCGTTTGCGCTGCCGCCGAAATCGACAATGCTCCAGGCCACGTAGCTGAAGCCCAGCACCACCAGCAAAATCGCCAGCACAAAGCCTTTCAACATCAAACGCAAGTAGAGCATGGGTACCGCAAGTGAAGGGTGGAACGCCGATTGTACCCGCAAACCGCGGGCAAGCGGCAAGGCCGCTCGCGCGGCTTCTACTTCTCCAATTCCCAAATCGCCGCCTGCAAGGACTCCATCCGCGCGGCGAGCGCCAGCTGCGCGTCGTCCAGCGCCTTGTTGTAAATGTCTTTGCCGATTTTGTCGGCGACGAAGTCCAGCAGGAATTGCGCGTCGAACTGCCCCAGCTCGAGGCCGAACTGGTCTTGCGCGTACTGTTGCAATTGCGGAGCCAGCGCTTGCAGCTGAGCGGGGGTCAACATCGAATGATTGGCCATGGCGTGCCGCCCTGTGCGATTGAAAGCCGCGATTATGGCGGCTATTCGCCGATGCTGGAAGCGCTTTCCCCGCCGACGGCTAGCCGGACAGCGTCCGCCCCCATCGCAGCAGGCCCGCCCGCCACTGCCGCTGGCCGTCCAATTGCCAGGCCAGCAGCAGGTCGCCGGCCTCGCTGCGCCACAGCGGATGCGCCCGCATCTCGCTGAGCAAGGCCTCCGCGGCCTGGCTGTCGTCGAAACACAGCGCCAGCCAGTCCGCTCCCGCCCGCGTCAGCACGCGGCGCAGCTTGTCCGGCCACGGCGCGGCGCCGCGCCACACCGTGGCGCCGTGAAAACAGCCCGAGCGCAGCCATTGCCGCCGGACGCGCCATTGTTCGGCGCCCAGCGCGCACAGGCCGCGCGGAAACTCTAAGCCCCACCATAGCGCAGCTTGCATCTGTCGCCCTTTCATTGTGCGATGCACAATTTTTTATACCCGCATTCCGTCCTCCCCGCAAGCACGGCCCGCGCCGTTAAAAAAAACAGGCCGCGCAAGGCGGCCTGATCAAGTTGAAACGCTCACAACGATAAGTCAAACAAGGGAAATCGATTACACGGTCACCCAGCGCGGCCGGGTCAGCTCTTCCGGCTTCAGCAGCAAATCCAGCTGCTCGCGGCTCAGCAAACCTTGCTCCAGCACGATGTCGGCGACGCTGGCGCCGGTGGCGTGCGCCTGGGCCGCCACATTGGTGGCCGCGGCGTAGCCGATGACGGGGTTGAGCGCGGTCACCAGGCCGATGGAGTTCTCCACGCTGGCGTGCAGGCGTTCGCGGTTGGCGGTAATGCCTTTGACGCAGTTGTCGGTCAGCGTGGAACAGGCGGCCGCCAGATGGCCCATGCTGCGGAACAGGCTGTAGGCGATCACCGGCTCGAAGGCGTTCAGTTGCAACTGGCCGGCTTCCGCCGCCATGGTGATGGTGACGTCGTTGCCTATCACCTCGTAAGCCACCTGGCTCACCACTTCCGGAATCACCGGATTGACCTTGCCCGGCATGATGGACGAACCGGCCTGGCGCGCCGGCAGATTGATCTCGCCGAAGCCGGCGCGCGGGCCGGACGACAGCAGACGCAAATCGTTGCAGCTCTTGGACAGTTTGACCGCGATGCGCTTGAGCACGCCTGACAGTTGCACGAAGGCGCCGCAATCCTGGGTGGCCTCGATCAGATTGGGCGCGGTCAGCAAGGTGTGACCGCTCAGCTCGGACAGGTGCAGGCAGGCCAGGCGCGCGTAATCCGGATGCGCGGTGATGCCGGTGCCGATGGCGGTGGCGCCCAGATTGATCTCCAGCATCAGCGCGCTGGCTTCCATCAAGCGCTGCTCGTCTTCCTGCAGCATCACCGCGTAAGTCATGAACTCCTGGCCCAGCGTCATCGGCACCGCGTCCTGCAGCTGGGTGCGCCCCATCTTCAGGTAGTCCTTGAACTCGTCGGCCTTGGCGGCGAAAGCCTCGCGCAGCGTCGCCATCCGGGTCAGCAGCTTGTTGGCGCCCCAGAACGCCGCCAGCCGCAAGGCGGTCGGGTAAACGTCGTTGGTGCTCTGGCACAGATTGACGTGTTCGTTGGGGTGCAGATGCTGGTACTCGCCCTTGGCGTGGCCCATCAGCTCCAGCGCGCGGTTGGCGATCACCTCGTTGGCGTTCATATTGGTCGAGGTGCCGGCCCCGCCCTGGATCGCATCCACCACGAACTGCTCATGCCAGCGGCCGGCGCGGATTTCCTCGCAGGCGGCGATGATGGCCTGGGCGATCGGCGCCGGCAGCAAGCCCAGATCGCGGTTGGCCTGAGCGGCCGCCTGCTTGATGCAGGCCAGCGCGCGGATCAGGTCGCCGTAAGCGGCGATGCTCTGGCCGGTGATGGGGAAATTCTCGACTGCGCGCAAGGTGTGCACGCCCCAGTAAACGTCGGCGGGCACTTCACGATCGCCTAACAGATCATGTTCTATGCGGGTCGTCATGGATGCTTCTCCTGGTACGGATGGCGCCACGCGCTCGCGTGGCTTGAAGCAGCGCACTCTATGCCATGCCGCGACGGCTGGCCAATTCGAAATGCCGATGGGGTCATGCGGGAAACGCATAACCTTGGCGGGGCGCGCGCGTTCCCCGGCGCCCCCGCTCAGCAGGCCGGGTATTGATGCGTCAGATACTCCCAAAAAGCCTTCAAGGCCGGGCGCTGACGCTTCTGGTCCACATAGAGGCGGATTTCCATCTCCACCTGCCAGGACTCGTCGCCGGCGGCCGCCAGCAAGCCTTCCTGCGCCTCCCGGCGCACCGAGCTCTCCGGCAGGAAAGCCAGGCCGTGTCCCTCCAGCGCCATGTGCTTGAGGCCTTCCGCCATATCGGTTTCATAGCGCAGCGCCAGCTTGGCCGGCTGCGGCGCGGACTCCAGGATCAGATCGCTCATCAGCCGGAAATAGGCGTTGCTGGCGTAGCCGAGGAAAGGCAGCGGCTGCTGCGCGCTGCCGGGCAACTGGTAGCGCGGCCGGCCGGCCTCCGCGATCGAAAACGGCCGCAGCCGCTCCACGCCCAGCTTCAATCCCAGATAGCGCGCGTCGGTCAGCTCCACCGGCTGCTTGGGATGGTGGTAGCACATCAAGAGATCGCTGCCGCCCTCCACGAAGGCCAGCAGCGCGTCGTGCACATTGCTGGCCTGCAGCCTGCAGGGCAAGGCGCCGTAGCCGCGCTGCGCCTGGGACAGCCATTTGGGGAAGAAGGAGAAGGACAGCGTGTGCGGCACCGCGAACTCCAGCGTGCCGGCGGCCAGCGGCTGCAAACCGCGCAGCAGGGCGCGGCTGGTGTTGAGCTGGGACAGCATGCCCACTGCCTGCTCGCGAAACAGCGCGCCGGCTTCGGTCAGCCGCGTCGGGTAGGTGGTGCGGTCGATCAGATCCGCCCCCAGCCAGCTCTCCAGCGATTTGATCCGCCGCGAGAACGCCGGCTGGGTCAGGTGGCGCAATTCCGCCGCGCGGGTAAAGCTGCCGGTTTCCGCCAGCACCAGGAAGTCTTCAAGCCACCGAGTTTCCATCGCGCGGTTCCGTCGGGTTGATCAGGAGTTGCGATAGTAGCGTAAACACGGCCCAAGAGCCTGGTCAAAGTCCGCCGCGCTTCGTGAAACGCGACAGGCGAGCGCCGCCGCCAAGCCGGCGATTTTGACCTGCTGCAAACCCAAAGTCATAAACCGGGGTAGAATAACGCAACTACCTGGCACCATCCGCATGCATATTACTCACTTCATCTGGCAAAAGCTGCTGGGCATGGCGCCCGGCGAAATCCAGAGCGGCGATACGCTCTGGCTGCTGAGCCCTCGCCAGCACATGCCCTTGCTGGCGCAGCGACGCGCGCTGATGCTGGTCAACCGCTGCCGGCTGTTCGCCATCCTGTTCTCCGCGCTGACGCCGGCCTGGGCGGTGATCGACCTGCTGACCCTGCCCTATCCGCTGTCGCTGCAACTGGCGGGGCTGCGTCTGCTGGTGTCCGCCGCCTTCGTCGCGCTGGCGGTCTGGCAGCCGATGGACGGCCGCCTGTCTTCGGCCTATCGCGGCATCGCGCTCTTGTTCGCCATCCCCACCCTGTTCTACATCGCCTCGCACTTGCTGCTGCGCCGCTACCACCTGGAGGGCTTGTCCGCAGCCATCGGCGCCGGCTACGCCTTCCTGCCCTTCGTGCTGCTGGCCGGCCTGGCCATCTTTCCGCTGACCCTGCTGGAAAGCCTGGCCTTCGCCAGCCCGGCGCTGTTCGGCTTCTTGCTGACCGGCCTGCTGGAGCTGAACGGCGACAACCTGCCCGGCTTCGGCGGCGAATTCTGGCTGTTGTCCTTGCTGACCGGCGTCTCCGCCATCGCCGGCATCAGCCAGTTGGCCTTCATCATCGTGCTGGTCCACCAGGCAATACGCGACCCGCTGACCGGGGTCTTCTCGCGCCGCAGCGGCGAGGAAATGCTGGGCCTGCTGCAATTGCAGGCCCAGCGCAGCCGGCAGCCGCTGAGCCTGGCCTTCATCGATCTGGATCATTTCAAGACGATCAACGACCACTACGGCCACCTGGCCGGCGACCAGGTCTTGCGCCATTTCGCCGAGCTGATGGAAGGCCGGCTGCGGCGCAGCGACGTGCTGGTGCGCTGGGGCGGCGAGGAGTTCGTGCTGCTGATGCCCGGCGCGCAACTGCCCCAGGCCGCCCAGGTCATCGCCCGCTTGCGCGCCCAGGGACTGGGCGAGCGGCCGGAAGGCAAGGTCTTGACCGCCAGCATCGGCGTGGCGGAGTTGTTTCAGGACGGCTGCGCCGACTGGCGCGCGCTGGTGGACCTGGCCGACACCCGCATGTACCGCGCCAAGCAGGCCGGACGCAACCGGGTGATGATCTCCGACTGAGGCTTTACCCGCCGGACGAGTTTCCTTATCGTTGACGGCATGAACGCTCTGACCGTCCCGCCCCCTCTCCGCCCTCGCGGCGTCGCCGCAGCGCTGCTGCTCAGCCTGCTGGCCCACGGCGCGCTGCTGTGGCTGGCCAAGCCCGGCAGCCGTCCGGACGCCGTTGCCGGCCCGCCGCTGCGGATACAGCTGAACCCGCCGGCGCCGGCCATCATTCCGCCACCCGCCCGCGCCGTCGCGCCGGCCTCCCCCGCCCGAAAACCAGCCGCGCCCCCGCGGCGCCCATCGGCGGCGGCACGGGCCGACGCCGCCGACCGCGGCGAGCGTTCCGCCCCAGCCGGGCCGGCCCTAAACAGGCGCGACGCGTCGGCGCCCGGCCCGGCCTTGACCTTGGGCGGCCTGCGCCGGCAGCTGCGCGAACAGGCCGCCGCCGCGCCGGAAAAGCTCAGCCCGCTGCCGGCCGACCCCGCCAAAACGAAATTGGCCCGCTCGATTGAGCGGGCCGAAAAGCCGGACTGCAAGACCCGCTACTCCTCCTTCGGGCTGCTGGCGATCCCGATCCTGGCGGTGCAAAGCGCGCGCGAGGACGGTTGCAAGTGGTAGACCGCCGGCCTCAAGAGGCCGCGTTCGCCCGCGTCACCCAGTCCTGAGTGGCGTCGGCGGCGCGGAATTCGCGCACCGCTTGTTGCAGCAAGGCAAACGCCTCCGGCGCGTCCAGACTCCGGCAAGCCTGGTCCATGCTCGCCAGCAGCGCCCGCATTTCCTCATCCGGCAGGCAGTATTCCTGGGCGCGCATGATGCGTTCGTGGTCGGTGGCCAGCACGTTGTCGCCGATCAACAGCTCCTCATACAGCTTCTCCCCCGGCCGCAGGCCGGTGATGCGGATCTCGATGTCGCCGCCGGGCCGGCTCGCGTCCTTGAGCTCCAGGCCGGACAGGTGCACCATGCGCCGCGCCAGATCGATGATGCGCACCGGCTGCCCCATGTCCAGCACGAACACGTCGCCGCCGTCACCCATCGCGCCGGCCTGTATCACCAGTTGCGCCGCTTCGGGAATGGTCATGAAGTAGCGGGTGATGTCGGCGTGGGTCAGGGTGATCGGTCCGCCCGCCTTGATCTGGGCGCGGAACAGCGGCACCACCGAGCCTGAGCTGCCCAGCACGTTGCCGAAGCGCACCATCACGAAACGGGTGGCGCTGCCGCGCGCGTGGCGGGTCTGCAGCGTCAGCTCCGCCAGGCGCTTGGTGGCGCCCATCACATTGGTGGGGCGCACCGCCTTGTCGGTGGAGATCAGCACGAAGGTGTCCACGCCGCAATCCTCGGCCGCGCGCGCGGTGGTGTCGGTGCCGAACACATTGTTGACGATGCCGGACACCGGATTGTGCTCCACCATCGGCACATGCTTGTAGGCGGCGGCGTGATAGACGGTGTCCACCTTGAAGGCGCGCATCACCTGGACCAGCCGCTGGTAGTCGGTGACCGAACCCAGGACCGGCGTGCGCTCCGGCGGCGCGGCGACGCGGCCCAGTTCCTGGTCTATCGCGTACAGCGCGTATTCGGACTGCTCGAACAGGATGATGCGCGCCGGCTGGTTCTTGGCGATCTGGCGCACCAGTTCGGAGCCGATGGAGCCGCCGGCGCCGGTGACCATCACCACCTTGCCGCGGATATTGCGCGCCAGCAGTTCCTGCTTGGGCGGCACCGGGTCGCGGCCCAGCAGGTCTTCGATCTCGACCTCTTTCAACTCCTCCACCCGCGCCTCGCCGGACACCAGATCGGCCATGCCCGGCAAACGCTTGATCGGCACCCGCAGCAGTTCCAGGGTTTCCAGTATCTCGCGCTGGCGGCTGCGGCTGACCGAGGGCATCGCCAGCAGAATGCACTTGGCTTCCACGTCCTTGACCAGCTGCGGCAAATCGCGCGGCGGGTGCACCGCCACGCCGCGGAAGGTGCGGCGATGCAGCTCGGGGCTGTCGTCGACGAAGGCCATCGGCCGGTATTCGCGGCCGGCCTGCAAGGCCAGCATCAATTGCACGCCGGCATGGCCGGCGCCGTAGATGATCACGTGCTCGCGCGGCGCGTCCACCGCGTCGATGCGGCGCGCCAGGCCTCGCAGCAGGAAGCGGCTGCCGCCGATATAAGCCATGGCGAACACCCAGAAGATGATCACCGAGGTGCGCGGCATCGCCCAGATGTGGGCCATCTGCAGCACCGCCTGCAACACCAGCACCGACAAGGTCACCCCGGAGAACACGGTCAGGATGATTTTGTCGTCCAGGTATTTGAGCACCGCGCGATACAGGCCCAGCTTGATGAAGATGGGAATCGCCCACAGCGGCGGCACGATGAAGATCCACAGATGTGGATTGAGCTTGGGATCCCAATAGCCCCCCAGGCGCAGGAAGACCGCGCTCCACAGCGCCAGCGGCAACAGCAGCGCGTCCATCAGCGCCAGCATCGCCATCTTGTTGTGGCGGGAGAAGGCGAGCAGTTTTTCAAACATGGTCATTCTTTCGCGTCCGGCCGCCATTGATACAGCGCATCCGGACAACATTCCTCATTCAGGGCGCCGGCATCGGCGGGCCCCGCCATCCGGATGGAAACCGTCATCGGCTGACGATCTTCATCAGGGTGGCGACGATGATGCGGACATCTTCAAACAGGCTGTGGCTTTCGGCGTAACGCACGTAATAAGCCAGTTTTTCCGGCAGCACCTGCTCGATGTAGGCGCGCTCCGGATCCTGAGCCAGGCCCAGGATTTCGTTCTCGTCTATCATCTTGATCGACGCCCAATCGGTGATGCCGGGGCGCACCGACAATACGATGTCGCGGACCTCGTCCGGATAATGGGCGACGTACTTGGGCACCTCGGGCCGCGGTCCGACCAGGCTCATGTCGCCGAACAAGACGTCGATCAACTGCGGCAGCTCGTCCAGCTTGGTCTTGCGCAACAGACGGCCGGCGCCGGTGACGCGGCTATCCGCGCCGACGGTCAGCTGGCCATGGCGCTCGGTGTCCACCTGCATGGTGCGGAATTTGTGGATGCGGAACAGCGTGCCACCCCGCCCCACCCGCACCTGGCGGAAAAACACCGGGCCCGGCGAATCCAGCTTCACCCACAGCGCCACCGCCAACAGCGGCAGCGCCAGCGCGGCAAGCCCCAAGCCGGAAGCGGCGATGTCGAAGCCGCGCTTCAACAGCCGCGAACCGTGGCGGCTGGGCCGGCAGCAGGGCGGCAGCAGTTCGCCGCCCTTTTTTTCCAACCGCTCGCTCATGCGCCCAGAATCTCGCGCACCGCGGCGATGACGCGGGTCTGGTCGTCTGCCGTCATCCGGGTATACAGCGGCAGCGTCACCTCGGCTTCAAACGCCGCGTCGGCCACCGGGAACTGCTCGCGCGTCAGTTGATAGCCGTCGCGCCACACCGGCTGGCGATGCAGCGGAATGAAGTGCACCGAGCAGCCTATGCCTTTTTCCGCCATCTTGGCGATGAAGTCGTCGCGGCTGACGCCGGCTTCCGGCTTGATGCGCACCGGGTACAGATGCCAGGCGTGGTTGCTGCCCGCGTCCTTGGGCCGCGCCGGCAGGATCAGCGGCAGGTCGGCCAGCTCGCGGTCGAAACGCTGGGCCATCGCCTCGCGCAGCTCCTGGAAGCGGCGGATTTTCTTCAGTTGATGGATGCCCATCGCCGCGGCGGTGTCCGGCATATTGTACTTGTAGCCCGGAGCCACCACTTCGTAGAACCAGGCCGGGGTCTTGGACACGTAGCGGTCGAAGGCGTCACGGCTGATGCCGTGCAAACGCATCACCTTGCAGCGCGCGATGATGTCCTTGTTCTTGGACACCACCATGCCGCCTTCGCCGGTGGTCATGGTCTTGTTGGCGTAAAAGCTGAACACGGTGACGTCGGAGTCCAGAGTGCCCACCAGCTTGCCCTTGTAGTAAGTGGGCAGCGCGTGGGCGGCGTCTTCAACGACCTTCAGCCCGTGCTCGCGGGCAATGGCGATGATCTCGTCCATCTCGCAGGCGAGGCCGGCGAAGTGCACCGGCATGATCGCCTTGGTCTTGGCGGTGATCGCCGCGCGGATCGCGTCCGGGCTGATGTTGAAGGTGGCCGCGTCCACGTCCACGCACACCGGGTGCGCGCCCAGATAGCGCACCACTTCGGCGGTGGCGGTGAAGGTGTAGCTGGGCACGATGACCTCGTCGCCGGGGCCGATGCCTATCGCTTCCAGCGCCAGGTGCAGGCCGGCGGTGGCCGAGTTGACCGCGATCGCCTCGACGCCGTCGCCGATGAATTGCGCGAAATCGGCCTCGAACTGCTTGGTCTTGGGACCGGTGGTGACCCAGCCGGAACGCAGCGCGTCGACCACTTCGTTGATCTCGTCCTCGCCGATGTCCGGCAGGGCGAAGGGCAGGAATTTTGTTTCGCTCATATCGTTCTTTCGCTATTCAGTTAAGCGCATGGACACATCTCGCGTCCATGCGATCTGGCAAACCCCGTAGGGTGGGCAAGGCCAAGGGCTTGCCCACGCATTAGCACTTGTACATTCCGCTTCTTCAGCCGCAAGGCCTGGTTCGGCCCGCGGATCATTCACGAGCGAGCCAACACCGCCTGCAAAAACCGCCGCGCCAGCACCGCGTAATCATGGTGTTCCAGCACATAGGCCTTGCCCGCCGCGCCCATGCGCGCGCGCTCCTCGGCCGGCAGCGCCGCCATCCGCCGCGCCGCGTCGGCGATGGCGGCCGGGTCCTCGGCGCCGACGCTGAGGCCGGCGCCGGCCTCGCTGACCATGTCGTTGCCGGCTTCCACCGAATGGATCACCGGCTTGCCGGCCATCAGGTAGTCGAACAGTTTATTGGGGTTGATGCCAAAGCGATAGATGGGCAGCTTGCGCCAGCCTATGAACAAGGCGTCCATCTCGGCGAGGAAGCCCGGCACCGCGCGCTTGGCGATCGCCGGCAGGAAGACCACCTTGTCCAGCCCCAGTTCGGCGGCGCGCGCCGCCAAGGCCGCCTTGTCCGGACCGTCGCCGACCAGCACGAAAGTCACCGCCGAGTCCCGCATCAGCGCCGCCGCCTCCAGCAGGTAATCCAGCGCATTGGCCAGGCCGTGGCCGCCGGCGTAGCCGATCAGGAAACGGCCCTGCGCCTTCAATTCCGCCAGCCGCATCCGGTGTTCGGCCGGCAGGGCCTCGGACTCGCCGCGCCATTCGGCGACGTCGACGCCGTTGGGAATCACCGTGTACTTGGCCGGGTCCATGCCGTGCGCCACCATATAGTCCTTGGCGCAGGGCAGCATCGACACCACGGTGTCGGCCTTGCGATAGCCGAAATCCTCGGCCCATTGCAGCAGGCGAATGAAGGGATGCTTGGGCGACATGCCGCCCACTTCCACCGGCGTCAGCGGCCACAGATCATGCACCTCGTACACCAGCCGCGCGCCGGTCTTGGCGGCGATCCAGGCCGCCGGCACCGTGTCCAGCGGATAGGTGGACGAGGCGATCACCACGTCCGGCTTCCAGTGCTTCAGGTAACGGCCGGACAAACCCATCACCCGGGCCAGAAAGCTGAAGATATTGAGCACGCGGCCGACGCCGTTGCCCTGGTAGGGACGAGTGCGGCACCAGGTGTAGCGGATGTCGTCGATATCCTCGTCGCGGTATTTGCCGTCCACTTGCGGATGAGTCTGGCGCAGATGGGACACGTCGGCCGCCAGCATATTGACTTCGTGGCCGGCCCTCACCCATTCCCGCGCCAGGTAGTAGGGGCGGAATTCCATGCCGTGCCGGGGGCTGCCGGCATAGTGGTTGATGTACAAAATCTTCATGGTTTTTCAATGGCGGCTCAGGCCGCTAACAATTTCATTCGCCCCCAGGCCCTGCTTTGGCCGGCCCGGAGTCCGCATTACAAGGCCGCGTACAAACCGACCAGCTTCTCGCCTTCGGCCGCCCAACTGTATTTACGCAGCACCGCCTGCTTGCCGGATTCGCCCAGCGCGCGCATGCGCGCCTCGTCGGCCATCAGTTCGTTGACGGCGGCGGCGATAGCGGCCGGGTCCTGCGGGTCCACCAGCAGGCCGCAGCCGGCGTCGGCCACGATCTCGCGCCACACCGGAAAATCCGACGCGATCACCGGCATGCCGGCGGCCATGTATTCGAACAGCTTGATCGGCAACGCGTCGACGTAGTTCGGCGTCGGGAACAAGGTCACCAGGCCGATCTTGCTCTTGGCCAGCACCTCGGCCACGCCTTTGCGGTCCAGCACGCCCAGGTCGTTGACCCGCGCCCAGCCCGGCCGCGCCGACACGCGGGCCTTCAGATCGCTCTCGCTCCACGGCCCGGCCAGGTTCAGCCGCGTCGCGGTGTCCGGCAGCGCCTCGACAATGGGTTCGATGCCGCGGATGCGCGAGATGCCGCCGATATAGCACAGCTCGTTGCGGCGCTGCTCCCACGGAGTGTCGCGCACCAATTCTTCCAGAATGGGGAAGTTGCACACGTCCAGCGCGCGCGCGCCCAGTTTCTCGAAGCGCTTGCGGATGTGCGGCGTCGAGGTCACCACCGCGTCGAAGCGGCGCGCCGCCCAGTCTTCCAGCGCCTCGAAGCCGCTGGACACCAGGGGCCGCACCGCGCCGGGAATCCAGTGCTTGGCCAGGATCTGGCGCGGCACGTCCTCGTGCACGTCGTAGACCACCTTGATGCCGGCCTGCTTCAGGCGCAGCGCGGCGGGAATCAGCTCGGGGTCGTGGAAATGGACCACGTCCGGGCGCAGCTTCAGCGCCGCCTGGTAGACCCGTTTGACGGTGCCGGTCATCCGCGCCAGGCGGCCGCCGGATTTGGGGCCGACATCGTGGAAGCGCACGCCGCGGTTGATCTCCTCGCCCTGGCCGTCGGCCACGATCAGCGTCACCTCGTGCCCGGCGGCGGCCAGGGTCGCGCACTCCTTGACGAAGATGCGGATGTCGTGACGCGGATGGGCGGAAGTCAGATGGGCAATTTTCATATTGAAGCTCTGTTTAGCGGCCGTCCGGCCCGCGATGATCCCGGGCCCGCGGCGAAATTCTTAGTTGTCGGAACCCAGCAGTTCCCGATACAGCCGAGCGAAACCGGCCATATTCGGCTGATGCAGTCCCTTGTCCGCCACCAGCCGGCGGTTGAGCGCGGCGACCTCGTCCAGCCTCGCGTCCTCGCCGGCCCACTCCATCGCGCGCAGCAAGGCCTCGTCCAAACGTCCGACATCCTCGGCGATCGCGCCGTTGAGGCCGTCTATCACCCATTCACCGTTGGCCGGCAAATTGGACAATATGGGCAAGCAGCCATGACCCATCGCCTCCAGCAGGCTGACGCTGGTGGCATCCGAGCGCGGCACGCTGACGAAAACCCGGGATTCGGCGTACATCCGCCCCAAGGTCGCGCTATCGACGAAGCCGGCGAAATCGGCGCGGCTCAGGCCCAGTTCCGCGGCCAACCGCCGCAGCGCCTCGGTCTCGCTGCCGCTGGCGGCCACGGTCAGCCGCCAATCGTCGAAGCGGCCGCTGCGCTCCACCCGCTGCCAGGCGCGCAGGATGGCGTCAACGCGGTACAGCGGCTTGTGCAGCCGGCAGGACAGCACCGTCTTGCCCTTGCTCGCGCTGGCCGCCGGCGCCGGCATGGCGTCCATGCCGTAATTGAGCAGGCGGATGCGGCAACCCTCGCCGGCCAGCTCGCGGATTTTCGCCGCCATGTGCAGGGAGTCCGAGGTGATCGCGTCGGCGGCGGCCAGATTGGCTCGCACCATCGCCCGCATCAGCGGATTGCGGTCAGGCAGCAGCAGCACATCGGAGCCCCAGGCGGTCAGCGCCATCGGCAAGTCCAGGCTGGCGGCCGCGCGGCTGCCGTGCCAGGCCACGCTGTTGGCCTGATGGATGTGCAGCAGCTGCGGCCGCGTCTCGCGCAGCCAGGCGCGCAGGCGCGCCACCGTGCCCAAGGCCGCCAGGCGGAAGTCCACGCGCAGGCTACCGGCCAGCAAAGGCGCCACATCCGCCGGAACCTCGCCGTTGCAGGCCAGGAACACGCGCTCCACATGCGGCGCGATGCCGCGCAGGAAGCGCCAGGTATGCACCGAGGCGGAGCCGATCACCGCGACGCTGGCGATCTTGTCGCTGACAGGCTCAGTCATGCGCCCAGGCCTCGTACAGGGGCAGCAGCTCCGGGTGCTCGTCCAGCCACTTGGCGTCCAGCTCGCGGGTGTCGCCCACCACCCTGGCCGGGTTGCCGGACAGGATGGCGAAATCGGGGTAAGCGCCGGCCGGCACATAGCTGTAGGCCGACACCATGCTGCCCTTGCCCAGCTCCACGCCCGGCATCAGCACCGAGTGCGGGCCGACGAAGCTGTACGGGCCCAGCTTGGTGGGCTTTTTCAGATAGCCGACGTGGTTGTTGCTCTCTAGGTAGCGGTCGCCGTACAAGCGGATGGCCACATGGCTGGAGTGGGTCAGCAGCGAAACATAGTTGGTGATCTGACAGCCTTCGCCGATGTAAAGACCGCCGGAGGCGTCTATCAGATTGAAATGGCCGATGTAGACGTTGTCGTCCACCATCAGCTTGCCGACATGTTCGATGCGGGTCATGTTGGATACCCGGGTGCGTTTGAGGAACACCCCGTCGCCGCGGGTGAATCCATACACCATTCTGGGCTGCACCCACGCCGACAGGCGGAAGCGGATGCGGCTGAATAGAGCGTGCCAATTCATCGGGCTGCCTTGTAAAGCCATGCAAAATAAGCCAGGAAGTAAGCGGCCATCACCACCGACACCAGCTGGAAGGTGGCCACCGCGTCGTTCCACAGCGAGAAACCCGCCCACATCGTGCCCAGGAACAACAGGGCCTGCAGCAGGGACCACAGGAAGGCCTGGCGCTGGCGATTGATCACCGGCGGCACCATGCCCAGCGGCGAGGCGACGAAGTGGAACAGAATGTAGAGCGACATCGCCTCCGCATAGCGGCCGGCGGTGGCCCAGTTCTGTCCGAACACCAGCGAGAACAAGGGTTCCCCGGCCAGTTGTATCACCAGGAAGGGCAGCAAGGCCATGCCGCCCAGCGTCAGCATCATCTTGCGCAGAATGGGACGCAGCGGCTGGTGCTGATTGCGGGCGTCGGCCAACTCGCGGTAGGCCACCTGCGCCACCGCCTGGCCGATCAGGGCCGCCGGCAGCTTCAGCACCCGCATCATCAGGCCGTAAAAGCCCACCGAGGCGGTGCCGGCCAGCATGGTCAGCGCCACCAGCGTCGCAGAATCCAGCAAGGCGGTGCTCAAGGCGTGCGGCGCATTGATCTTGGGAAACTCGATATAGGCGCGCGCCACCTCGCGCATGCCGGCGCGGCTGAGTTCATGGCGCCAGGCGAAGCGGGCCTTGAGGTCCTGCCAGGTCTGCGCCAGCAGGGAGCCGAGCTGACCGGCCAGTTGGCCCAGGATCAGGCCGGCCGCGCCGGCGCCGGCCCAGCCGAGCCCCACCTGGGTGGCGGCCATGCTCAGCGACTGCAGCATGCGGCCGTTGGCGTTGGCCTGGTAGCGGCGGTGACGGTTGTTCCAGTTGGTCCAGGCCTGCATCAAGCCCGCCAGCGCGACGGACAAGGGCAGCAGCAGCAGCCAGGGCTCCAGTTCCGGCGCGCCCAGATGGCGGGCGATATGGGCGTGGCCGTCAAAGGCCACCACCACGGCCACCAGCAGGGACAAGGCCAGCGCGCAGGCGATGGACAGACCCATCAGATTGCCGGCCCGCTTCTCCTCGGCCGGCAGCACGATGGCCATCTCGTAACGGGCGGTGGCCAGCACCGCCAGCGTGGACAGCCAGGAGACGTAGACCGCCTGCACCCCCACCTCGTGCGGGTTGTACAGGCGGGTGATCAACGGCGACACCAGCAGCGGAATCACCTGCGCCACCGCCGCCCCGGTGATCAGGGTGATGATGTGGCGGATGAAGCCGCTCTTGGGCAGGCGGGACAGCAACAAGCCCATGCGCTCAGGCCAGCGCCAGCTTGACCGCGGCGACGACGGCGTCTTGCGTCGCCTCGTCCAGGAAGGGGTGCATAGGCAGGCTCATCACGCGGCGGCCGGCGGCCTCCGACAGCGGGAAGCTGCCTTCGGGCAGGTTCAGGTGGGCGAAGGCCGGCTGCAGATGCAGCGGAATCGGGTAATGCACGGCGGTGGGCACGCCCAACTCCTTCAGCTTGGCCTGCACCGCCTCGCGATCGTCCACCTCAATGGTGTACTGCGCGTAGACATGACTGTTGCCCTCGGCGATCACCGGCACCCGCGCCACCTCGCGCAGCAGCGCGCTGTAGCGCGCGCCGATGCGCTCGCGCGCCGCCACTTCGTCGGCGAAGCTCGGCAGCTTGGCCAGCAGCACCGCCGCCTGTATGGTGTCCAGCCGGCCGTTCAGACCGATGATGGGGTGATGATAGCGGCGGTCCTGGCCGTGCACGCGAATCTCGCGCATTTTCTTGGCCAGCGCGTCGTCGCTGGTGAAGCAGGCGCCGCCGTCGCCGTAGCAGCCCAAGGGCTTGCTGGGGAAGAAGCTGGTGCAGCCTATGGTGGACAGATTGCCGGACTTCTTGCCGCGCTGGCCGGCGCCGAAGCTCTGCGCGCCGTCCTCGATCACCGCGATGCCGTGCTTGGCGGCGATGGCGTTGATGGCGTCGAAGTCTGCGCACTGGCCGTACAGGCTCACCGGCATGATGGCGCGGGTGCGCGGCGTGATCGCCGCTTCCAACAGCGCCGGATCCAGGTTGTAGCTGACCGGGTCGATGTCGACGAAGACCGGCTTGGCGCCCAGCAGCGCGATCATCTCGCCGGTGGCGATAAAGGTGAACGGGGTGGTGATCACCTCGTCGCCGGGGCCGATGTCCAAAGCCATCATCGCGATCAGCAGCGCCTTAGTCCCGTCGCAAACGCCGATGGCGTGCTTGGCGCCGGTGTACTCCGCCAACCCCTGCTCCACTTCCTTGACTTCCGGCCCCATGATGTACTGGCCATGGTCCAGCACCGCGTGGATGCGGGCGTCGATGTCGGCTTTCAGATGCTGGTACTGCGCTTTCAGATCAATGAACTGGATGGACATAAGAGGATCAACCCCAAATCAATTTTTGAAAGATATCGCACAGAGCGCGACACGCAGAACAACGGAGAAGCGCCCTGAGGCAAGCCGGCGCAAGGCCGCATCAGGAATGCCGCTCAGTCGTTCTTGAGCGGCGAGCAGTGATTGCCGCCCACCTCGTAATGCTTGCCGCAGGACGGGCAGCTGTGGGTGCCGATGTCGTTGGCCAGCCGCTCGCCGCAGGAACACATCCAGCCTATGCGCTTGGCCGGCGTGCCCACCATCAGCGCGTAGGCCGGCACGTCGCGGGTCACCACCGCGCCGGCGCCGATGAAGGCGTACTCGCCTATGGTGTGGCCGCACACCACGGTGGCGTTGGCGCCGATGGACGCGCCCCGTTTCACCAGGGTGCGGCGGTATTCATGCTTGCGCGCCACATGGCTGCGCGGATTGTTGACGTTGGTGAACACCATGGACGGGCCGCAGAACACGTCGTCCTCCAGCGTCACCGCGTCGTAGATGGACACATTGTTCTGCACCTTGACGTTGTCGCCGATCAGCACGTCGTTGCCGACGAACACGTTCTGGCCGAAGGAACAGCCGGCGCCGATCTGCGCGCCGCCGCAAATATGGACCCAGTGCCAGACGCGGGTGTTCTCGCCGATCTGCGCGCCGTCGTCGACGATGGCGGTGGGGTGGATGTGAACCTGGCTCATTTCTGCCGCTCCCATTTATCCAAAATCTTATCCAGGCGGGTTAATTGTTGCTCGGAGCGCACCATGGACTGCTCCTGGCGAGCCAATAATTTCTCGCTACGCGACCATTGATCTTCCACGCTGCCGGATTGGGCCGCGCGGGCGGCAGACTCGCGTCCTGCCTGCTGATAGCTGTTGAATGCCGAAAACATCAGCATCAAGCCGCCGCCGACCAGCCAGAAACCCAGGCCCCACAAGACGCCGTCCAGAATCTTTCGCATCATGCCTTGGCCTCAATAGTCCAAAGGCAGGCTGACGCGGCGGCCGTCGCGCGCCGACAGATACATCGCGATCAACAGTTCCAGCGACTTCAGCCCCTCGCGGCCGTCGGTCTCCGGCTCGGCTTCTCCGCGCATGGTCTTGATCACATTGTCGTAGTACAACGGATGGCCGAAGCCGTAGACGCTGGTGGTGGCGTAGCTGGCCTGCTTGATGTCCTCATCCATCGCGTGCGGCTCGGCAAACTCCCAGTGCTGGATTTCGTTGACCGCCATGCCGCCCACGCGCACCGAGCCCTTCTCGCCCAGGATGGTGATGCTGCCCTCCAGGTTCTTCGGATAGGTCAGCATGGTCACGTTCATGCTGCCCAGCGCGCCGCTGCGCCATTTGACGCTGACGGTGCCGGTGTCTTCCACCTCGATATTGCGCGCCAGCGTCGCGGTATAGGCCTGCACGCTTTCCACCGGGCCGATCAGCCAGTCCAGCAGGTCCACGTAGTGGCTGGCCTGGTTCATGAAAGCGCCGCCGTCGAACTCCCAGGTGCCGCGCCAGCCGGCCGCGTCGTAATACTCCTGCGGCCGGGTCCAGAACACATTGACGTTGACCATGTAGACGCGGCCGAAACGCTTCTCCTGCATCGCCCGCTTCAAGAGCTGCAAGGTGGCATTGCGGCGGTTTTGCTTGACCACGAACAGGTGCTTGTTGGCGCGGTCGGCGGCCTTGACCATTTCCAGGCCGTCCTCCCAGCGGGTGGCCATCGGCTTTTCCGTCATCACGTGGAAGCCGGCTTCCGAGCAGGCGATGCTTTGGCTCGGGTGCAGACCGGACGGAGAGGTCAGGATCACGATGTCGGCGTCGGACTTGGCCAGCATGTCGGCCAGACTGGCGTGGCCGCGCGCGCCGGTGCGCGCCACCGCCGCCTTCAAGGCGGCCGGGTCGATGTCGCAGACGTCGACCAGCTCGGCGCGGTCGGCGTGCTGCTCCAGCGCGCCGAAGTGGTTCTGGGCGATGCGGCCGCAGCCCACCAGCGCGAAGCGGATCTTGCGGTCGGTAATCGGGGGAAGGTGCAGAGTTTGCATGAGTTTAAACCCTAAATTCAGTGAGCCACGGAAGCACACGGAACAACACGGAAACCTCCAAATATCCAAGCCCTCAAGTCATCGTGATCTGCAGGCTCCAGCTTTGTCCGCGTCTTTCCGTGTGCTTCCATGGCTAAAAACAATCAGGCCTTGACGATATGGTCCGCCGGCTCCAGATACTTGCCGCGGCTGTCCACCACCAGTTGCGCGTGCGCCTTGATCTGCGCGTAGTCGAACTTGTCGTGGTCGGTGGCCAGCAGCACGCAATCGTAGCCAGCCAGGTTCTCAGCGCTCAAAGCCACGCTGGACAGCTCGAAATGATGCTCGCGCATCTTGGGGAACACCGGCACGTGCGGGTCGCTGTAGGCCACTTCCGCGCCCAGATCGCGCAGTTTCTCCATCAGGAACACCGACGGGCTTTCACGCATGTCATCGACGTTCTTCTTGTAGGCGATGCCCAGCACCAGCACGCGGCTGCCGTTGATCGCCTTCTTGCGCAGGTTCAGCGCGGCGGCCACTTTGGACACCACGTAGTCCGGCATATTGCTGTTCACTTCGCCGGCCAGCTCGATGAAACGGGTGTTGACGCCGTATTCGCGCGCTTTCCAGGTCAGGTAGAACGGGTCGATCGGAATGCAGTGGCCGCCCAGGCCCGGGCCCGGATAGTAGGGCACGAAGCCGAACGGCTTGGTGGCCGCGGCGCGGATCACTTCGTGGATGTCGATGCCCATCTTGTCGGCGACGATCTTCATCTCGTTGACCAGGCCGATATTCACCGCGCGGTGGATGTTTTCCAAGAGCTTGGTCATCTCCGCGGCGCGGGTGGAGGACACCGGCACCACCTTGTCGATCACCGCGCCGTACAGCGCCACGCCGATTTCCTGGCAGGCCGGGGTCACGCCGCCGCACACCTTGGGAATGGTGCGGGTGGTGAAGTTCGGATTGCCCGGGTCTTCGCGCTCCGGCGAGAACACCAGGAAGGCGTTTTCGCCCACTTTCAGGCCGCGCGACTCCATCCGCGGCAGCAGTTCTTCGTCGGTGGTGCCCGGATAGGTGGTGGACTCCAGCGACACCAGCTGGCCTTCGCGCAGATGGGGCACCAGGCTGTCCATGGTGTCCAGCACGAAGCTGAGGTCCGGCTCGCGGTATTTGTTCAGCGGCGTCGGCACGCACAGGATCAGGGTGTCGGCTTCCGGCACGCGGCTGAAGTCGGTGGTGGCCTCGAAGCCGCGGCTCAGCGCGGTGGCGATGCTGTCGGCGGAAATATGCTCGATATAGCTTTGACCGGCCATCAAGGCGTCCACTTTGGACTGGTCGATGTCGAAGCCCAGCACTTTGTAGCCGACTTCGGCGAAGCGCAGCATCAGCGGCAGGCCGACATAGCCCAGGCCCACGATGCCGATGACGGCGGATTTGTCTGCAATCCGATTGAGCAGTTGCTGCTTGATCACGGTGTAAGTCCCAACAGTATGTAAATACGATAGCGGCGGACCGAACATTCACGGCAAACGGCGCGGAAGCGAAACCGCCCGCGCCGCGCCTGCCCTAAACTGTCCGATCCACCGCCATAAAGTTCATTCAACGGCAAGCCAGCTTGCCGCCTTCCGTTGCCGCTCGTACTGATCTGCCTCAGAGCTCTCTGTATTCGAACTCGTTTCGCGCAGCTCGCCACCCGCCTCAAGCCGGCGCGGCCGTAATGCCGGCATTATACGCCTCTTGCCGCGCGTCATTGGGTAAGCAAATGTACGCCGACGCGCCGCTTCAGACCAGTAAATGCCCCGCCGTGTGCTGATTGGTCAACTTCAGGCGATTGACAAACTCGCCGAACTCCAAGCCAAAACGGCACTCCATCCGGTCCGCCCGCTCCTTCAAGGCATCCCATTGGGTCAGCGTCGGGCTCTGACGGAAAGCCATCACCGCCACATTGCCGTGGCTGGCGGAAGGCAGCTCCAGCACCCTGCCCTCGAACACATTCAACAAGCGCTCGACAAAACTCTGATAACGCTTGTCGCCGCTCCACCAATTGGTGACGAACACGCCCTTGGGACTCAAGGCGCGCTTGCAGTCCTCAAAGAAGTCATCGGTGGTCAGCGCGTCGACAATCTGCAGGCCGTCGAAGCCGTCCACCAGGATGGCGTCGGTGGAGCCGCGGAAGATCTTCACGTAATCGGCGCCGTCGGCCTCGATGATCTCGAAAAAATCGCCTTCCTCCGGCAGCTGGAAAAAAGCGCGCGCCACCGCGATCACCTGCGGGTTGATGTCCACCGCCACGCTGACCGCGTCCGGCAGGTATTCGTCGATAAAGCGGGCGAAGGAACCGCCGCCCAGCCCAATCTGCAAAATGTGCTGCGGCTCGTCGTTCCACAACAGAAAACCCATCATCGCCCGGCTATACGACAACACCAGCTCGGCCGGATCGTCCAGGTCCATCGAACTCTGGATGGTTTCCGAACCCAGATGCAGCGAGCGGATATTGCCGGCCTCCGAAATCTCCACCTCCGGCATTTCATCCACCGCGGCGCGCACGCGGCGGCGGAACGGATGCAAGGCCCTACGCGCCACAGTCGTGCTCTCCGGACAAAGGTTTACGGGAATCCAGAATGCTGATGGTGCGCTTCTTCGGCGCCGCTTCGGCCTCGTCGTCCTGCGGCGGCGGCGGATCGCGGAATTCTTCCTTGTCGAAAGCGGTGTCGCCGCCGTCGAACGGCGCGTCGCCGGTCTTCAGGCCGGCGAAATCGAACAGGCCGGTGTCGGCCAGATGGGACGGCACCACGTTCTGCAAGGCGCGGAACATGCTCTCCAGCCGGCCGGGGAAGCGGCGGTCCCAGTCGTTGACCATTTCCTTGACCACCTGGCGCTGCAGATTGGGCTGCGAGCCGCACAGATTACACGGAATGATGGGGAATTCGCGCAGCGCGGCGTAGCGCTCGATGTCCTTCTCGCGGCAATAGGCCAGCGGGCGGATCACCATGTGGCGGCCGTCGTCGGACACCAGCTTGGGCGGCATGGACTTCAGCTTGCCGCCGTAGAACATGTTCAGGAACAGGGTGTGCAGGATGTCGTCGCGGTGATGGCCCAGCGCGATCTTGGTCGCGCCCAGCTCGTCGGCCACGCGGTAGAGAATGCCGCGGCGCAGCCGCGAACACAGGCTGCACGTGGTCTTGCCTTCCGGCACCAACCGCTTGACGATGGAATAGGTGTCTTCTTCGACGATGCGGTACTCGACGCCGATGGAGTCCAGGTATTCCGGCAGCACGTGCTCGGGGAAGCCCGGCTGCTTCTGGTCCAGATTGACCGCCACGATGGAGAAGTCGATAGGCGCGGATTTCTGCAGGCCGCGCAGAATGTCCAGCAAGGTGTAGCTGTCCTTGCCGCCGGACAGGCAGACCATCACGCGGTCGCCCTCTTCTATCATATTGAAGTCATTGATGGCGTCACCCACATGGTGGCGCAGGCGCTTGGCCAGTTTATTGCCTTCAAACACGGCCTTTTTGGCCTTGTCGTCGAGGACGCTGCTTGCTTCGGACATGGAGTACGGCTAAGAAATTGAAAAACAGGCGATTTTACTTTTTTTCCGCGGCGAAATCCACGCCGGCGAACAATGCCGCGCGCCCCGCGCCTACAACACCACGCTGCGGCCGCCGTCCACCGCCAGAATCTGGCCGGTGACGTAGCCGGCGTCCAGCAGCAGGAAGGCCACCGCCTGGGCGATGTCCTCCGGCACTCCGGTGCGGCGCAGCGGAATGCTGGCCTCTATTGCCGCGCGCTCCGCCGCGTCGAAGGACGCGTCGTCCTCCGGCCACAGATTCACTCCGGGCGAGACGCCGTTGACCCGCACCGCCGGCGCCAGCTCGATCGCCAGGCTGCGGATCAGTTGAGCGTGGCCGGCCTTGGCCAGGTTGTAGACCACGTGACGGGCCATCGGCCGCTCCACGTGGATGTCGGCGATGCCGACGATGGCGCCGCGACGCTTGGCCAACTCGGGCGCCAGCGCCTGCGACAGAAACAGCGGCGCCTTCAGATTGCTGCCCATCAGATCGTGCCAGGCCGCCTCGTCGATCCGGCCCACCTCGGTGGGGAAGAAGCTGGACGCGTTGTTGACCAGGCCGTCCAGCCGGCCGAACGCCGCCACCGCCTGCGCCGCCAGCGCCGGCAAGGCCGCCGTGTCCAGCAAATCCCCCTGCAGCAGCCGCGCCGAATCCGGCCGCGCCGCGTTCAACTCCGCCGCCAAGGCCTCCGCCTCGCCGCGCGAACCGCGGTAGTGCAGCACCACCCGCAGGCCGCGCGCGTGCAAATGCCGGGCGATGCCCGCGCCCACGCGCCGCGCCGCGCCGCTGATCAGCGCCACCCGCTGCTCCCCTGCCGTCCCCTTATCCGCCATTCCCGCTCCTCTGAATCCTTGCCCGCCGCCGCAGGCTCCCACACATGCGTTGCGCCGCGATGACGCCGGCCGCGACGCCTATTTCTTGCCCATGCACGGCCGGGCCACCGCCAAGGCCGCCTGACTGGACGGCGGCAGCGCGAAGCGCGCCGTCAGCTTGCCGTGCTTGCGGCTGGCGCCGTCTATCGTCACCAGCAGCTCCTTGTGCGTATCGGACTGCCAAGCGAAGAACTCGCCCTGCGACGGCCAGGCGAACACGAAGCGGTCGCCCTCCTCGTACCAGCCGGCGAAATGGCTGTCCGCGCCGCGGCGCAAACCGGCCATGCCCAGCCTGAGCTTGCGTCGCTCGCCCAGACCGCCCGGCCCCTCGAACGGGCGCACGTCCCAGCCGCCCAATTGATCCGACACATGCAGCGATAGCCGCAACGGCGGGCTGTCGGCGCGGCAGGCCAGCTCCAGCCGCGCAGGGAAGCGGCTGCGCCCCACCATCGCCTCGCCGTCCAGGCTGGCCACCTGCAAAGGGTTGTCCGGCAACGGCTTGCTCACCGTCCATTGCGGCGCCGCCAGCGCCGGTCCCAGCAACAGGCCGCCCGCGCAGCCGGCCATCCAACGGTAAAATCGCTTCACCCTCTTCTCCTGTCCGCCAGTTTCCACCACAATCGCGGCACATTGTAGCAGGATGACCGCCATGACCACCTTACCCGCCTCCAGCCCCGACGCGCTGGCCATCAGCCAAAGCCTCGTTCACGCCATCCAGGCGGAAATCCGCCAATGCGGCGGCTGGATCCCGTTCTCCCGCTACATGGAGCTGGCGCTGTACGCGCCCGGCCTCGGCTACTACGCCGCCGGCAGCCGCAAACTGGGCGCGGCCGGCGATTTCACCACCGCGCCGGAAATGAGCGCGCTGTTCGGCCGCGCGCTGGCGCGCCAGCTGGCGGAGCTGCTGCCGCAAACCGCCAATGCGGTCTATGAGTTCGGCGCCGGCACCGGCAAGCTCGCCATCGATATTCTCAGCGAACTGCAAGCGCTGGACGCGCTGCCGGAGCGCTATTGCATCGTCGACCTGTCGCCGGACCTGATCGAGCGTCAGCGACACAATATCCGCCAGGCGCTGCCGCAGCTGGCCGATCGCGTGCAGTGGCTGAGCCAGTTGCCGGAGCGGCTGGACGGCGTGCTCATCGGCAACGAAGTGCTGGACGCCATGCCCTGCGAGTTGATCCACTGGACCCCGGAGCCGCTGCAACGCGGCGTGGCGCTGGACGGCGAGCGCTTCGCCTGGGCGGACCGCCCCATCCAGGACCCGCAACTGCTGCAACAGGCCCAGGCCATCCAGCCGCGGCACGACGACTATGTTTCCGAAATCAGCCCGGCCAATATCGGCTTCCTCCACACCCTGGCGCAAAAGCTGGATCGCGGCGCCGTGCTGTTGCTGGACTACGGCTTCCCCGCCGCCGAGTACTACCACCCGCAGCGCCATATGGGCACGCTGATAGGCCATTACCGCCACCATACCGTGGACGATCCCTTCTACCTGCCCGGCCTGATGGACCTGACCTGCCACGTCGATTTCAGCGCGGTGGCCCAGGCCGGCCTAGACGCCGGCCTGGACCTGATCGGCTACACCACCCAGGCTCAATTCCTGATCAACGCCGGCATCACCCAATTGCTGGAGCGGCTGGATCCGGCCGACGCCGCCGCTTATCTGCCGCAGGCCGCCGCGGTGCAGAAGCTGCTGTCGCCGTCGGAAATGGGCGAGTTGTTCAAGGCCATAGGCTTCGGCAAGGGCGTAAGCATAGACTGGAGCGGTTTCCTGCGCGGCGACCGTTGCTACACCTTGTAAGGCGACGGTCGCGAGAATCTTGTTGACAGCCGGCTTTCGGCTGCGTATATTTCGCGTCTCGGTGCACTCGTGCATCGAAAAACGTGGCGAATTAGCTCAGTCGGTTAGAGCGACGGAATCATAATCCGCAGGTCCGGGGTTCGAGTCCCTGATTCGCCACCACAGTTTGCGAAGAGTTGTTTTCGACAAGTCTTCACGGCGAATTAGCTCAGTCGGTTAGAGCGACGGAATCATAATCCGCAGGTCCGGGGTTCGAGTCCCTGATTCGCCACCAAAATGAAAAGGGTCAGCGCAAGCTGACCCTTTTCGCATTCCCGCCGCCTCCCGGCCCGCCCTCGCCGCTTATCCACAGGCGGGAGCGAGAACGCCAAGTTATCCCCAGTCGTCGTCCAACTATAGTGAAGCATCCCTCACCGGAGCCTCGCCATGCGCCTCCTGCAAGCTGGAATCCTCTGCGCCGCCGTCCAGGGGCTGCTCTGCGCCGCCGCGCTATGCGCCGGCTTGGGCCAGGCCTCGTCTCCGCCGGCCGTCGGCGCCTGCGGCCGGGAATTGAGCGTAGGCTGGGACACCAGGCCCCCTTACCATTATCTGTCCGCGCGCCAACAGCTGGACGGCTATTCCGTCGCCGTGCTCAACGAGGCCGCGCGCCGCGCCGGCTGTCAGCTGAACTACCTGCAAATGCCTTGGGCGCGCAACTTGCTCAACGTAAAAAACGGGCAGGTGGACATGGCGATGAACGCGCTGAAAACCCCGGAGCGCGAGCAGTTCGCCCACTTTGTCTGGGCCGACAATCCCTCCACGGTGCGGATCTGGAGCCTTAGCAGCAACGCCGCGCGCTGGCCGATACACCGCCTGGCCGATCTGGACAAGCACGGCAAGCTGGTGCTCGGCGTCACCCGCGGCGACAGCTACGGAGCCATTATCGACGCCTGGCTGAAATTCCCGCCGCCAAGCGTCAGCGTGGACAGCGGGCCGACGCAGGACATCAATATCCAAAAACTGAGGGCCAGACGGCTGGACCTGCTGCTGGCCAGTAGCGTCACCATGCGCGCGGCGCTGCAGGCCCAGCCGGCGGAAGCGGAGATCGTGCCGCTCGCGCCGGTGTGGAATATCGGAGGCTCTTATTTCATCTTCAGCAAAAGCAGCGTGCCGCAACCGGTGGTGGACGCCTTCCAGCAGGCCCTGACCAGCATGCGGCGCGACGGATCGATCCACGCGCTGTATCAGCAGTACTTCGAAGCGCCGTATCCGGAGGACTGAGCCGGCGCGGCGGCCGCCTCAATCCTCGCCGCCGCCCTGCAGTCGCTCCGCCAGCGGCAGCAACAGAGTTTCCGCCAGCTGGGCGAACAGAGGGTCGTCCAGCGGCTGCTGATTGCGGAAGGCCAGCGCTATCGCCGCCTCGTCCTTTTGCGCGACGCCGCCTTCGCGGACAAAGCTCGGATCCCACTTTTCCAGCGCTTTCTGCAAGGCCTTGTCGCGCCGCTCCGGCTCCGCGGCCAAGGCCTCGGCGTAAGCCCAGCTGGTGCGGCCGAAGCAGGGCAAGGGCTGATCCTGGCCCTGACGCCAGCGCGCCAGCCACGGCTCCAGCAAGGCCAAGGCCTCCGGCTCGTCCTCCAGCAACAGGCCGCCGGCGTCGTCGTAGCAAGCGCTGCGGCAGGCCACGCCCGGCGGCCGCGCCGCGCACAGGATCAGATGACCCAGCCACAAGGCCACGCGCTGGGCGGCGTTGATCTTGCCGACGACGAAGCTCAGCTGGCCTTCGGGCCGCAGGCCGGTGAGCTCGCCCACCAGGGTGAGGCCGGCCGCCTGCAAATGGACCGGCTGCGGCGGCAAGACTTCCCGGCTCAGCGCGGCCGGCAGCCGCGCCGCCAGCTTGACGCTGGAGCGCGCCTCCTCCACCAGCCAGGCCCGGCCCAGCGCGGCCGGCGGCAACAGGCCGGCGGCGGCGACGCGCTCGCGCACCGGCGCTTGCGGACGACGGTGCAGCATGGCCTCCACCAACTGCCTGCGCACCGCCTGGCTGGCGTCGCCGTCCACGGTGAAGGGCTCGCGCACCGGCAACTCCTCGTCGCCGCCGAACAGGCGGATGGCGAGCCGGTCCGCCAGCCAAGCGCGTACCGGATTGCGCCAGAAACGGATGAAGTCGTGCAGATTGACCACGCCGCTGAGCGCCGCCGCCGGCAGCGCGCCGACGAAGGGCCGCGGCGCGGCCTCCG
Organism: Chromobacterium sp. LK11; assembly: GCF_001043705.1. Classification (NCBI taxonomy): domain Bacteria; kingdom Pseudomonadati; phylum Pseudomonadota; class Betaproteobacteria; order Neisseriales; family Chromobacteriaceae; genus Chromobacterium; species Chromobacterium sp. LK11. The sequence continues at coordinate 83,765 of NZ_LDUR01000013.1, read as the reverse complement.
GCTGCGACAAGGCCGCGGCGAAGGTGGGTTCGAAACTAGCCAGCCGCGGGTCCGCGCCGTCGTAGGCGGCGGGCGAAAACGGCTGCAGCGGATGGCGCACCATCAGCGTCCGGCCGAGATCCTGGCCGCACATGGCGGAGAAGCAGTCCAGCAGCTCGGCGATCAGCGGCGACGGCGGCAGGGTTTCGCCGCTGCGGGCGGATTGCCCCACATAGGACAGATACAGCTTTTCGCGCGCGGAGAGGATGGCCTCCAGGAACAGATAGCGGTCGTCGAAGCGGCGCGAGCGGTCGCCGCGACGCGGATGGCGCGCCACCAGATCGAAGCTGACCGGGCGCTCGTCGCGCGGGTAGGCGCCGTCGTTCATGCCTATCAGACACAACACGCGGAAGGGGATGGAGCGCATCGGCACCATCGCGCAGAAAGTCACCCCGCCGGAAAGAAAGCCCAGCGGCGAGGCCAGCGTCAGCTTGCGCTTGAGCCAGTCCCGCACCACCGGCAGGCCCACCGCCTGCTCGAAACCGGCCAGCGCCGCGTCCTCGGCCAATTCCGCCAGCGCGCCGCGCAAGACCTCCAGCGCTTTCTCGTCGTCGGCGTCGGCGTCGAACAAAGACTCGCAAGCCTGCTGCAGCCGCTCAGCCCACTCCGCCGGACTGGCCGGCCGCGCCCATTCTTCCGCCGTCCGCTCCAGTTCGCGGTAGCAGGCGGCGAAGCGCCCCAGCGCTTCCGCCAACTGGCCCTGGGCGCTGCTGTGCGGCAACAGGCCGGCGTAGAGGCCGCTGTCGTCCCCGGCCAGGGCCGGCGGCAACACCGCGCCCAGCAGCAGCCGGTCCAGGCCCCAACGCCAGGTGAACAGCGGGTCCGCCGGCAAGCCCAGCGCCGCCTTGTGCGCGGCGTCCCGCCCCCAGCGGATGCCGGCTTCGCGCGCCCATTGCCGCACAAAGGGCACGTCGGCGTCGTCCAGTCCGAAGCGGCGCAATAGCGCCGGCGCGTCCAGCAAGGCCAGCACCTGATCGGCGGCGAAGCGGGAATCAGCCAGATCCAGCAAGGCGGCGTAGCTGGCCAGCAACGGTTCTTCGCGCGCGATGCGGCGATCGGCGATGCTGTAGGGGATGTCCGGCGCGGCGTCCTCCTGCGGACGGGCGCCGAACACCGCGTCGATATAGGGCGCGTAACTGTTGATGTCCGGAGTCAGCACCGCCACGTCGGCGGGGTTGAGCCCGGGATCCTCGCGGAACATCGCCAGCAAGCGGTCCTTCAGCACCTCCAGTTCGCGCATAGGTCCGTGGGCGGCGTGGATCTGCACCGAATCGTCGTCCGCCGCCAGCGGCCGCGGCGCGTCCTTGGGCTCGTTCAACTGCAGGATGTCGCGCTGCAGCCGCGCCAGCAGCGCGTCGCCGCCGGGGACGTCGAACAAGGGGCGCGCGTCCAGCTCGCTGTCCTCGGCGATCAGCTCGAAGAAGTCCCGCCCCTGCTTGCCCAGGGACGCCAGCAGAGGATGACCCTCGGTGGCGAACAAATCCCCCTTCTGCTGCAGCTTGAGCTTGCGGCGGGCGTCGACGATGTCGCCCCAATACGCCTCGCAGGGATTGAGGGTGAACAGGCAGACGTCGGTGAGCTGGGACAGGCGCTTGACCAGGGCCAGATACATCGGCGCCAGGCTGGCGATGCCGAACAGCGTCACCCGCTCCGGCAGATGCTCGGCCTTGAGCTCGGCGAAAAACTCGTCCAGCATGCGCACGCGGTGGCGGCCGGGATCGCTGTCCGCCAGCCTCCGCCACAGCGCGGCCTGCCAGGCTTCGTCCTCGCCCAGGCCCAGCAACTGGCCGGCCTCCCAGCCGCGTATCCAGTCCGGCCGGAACACCAGGTATTGGTCGAAGATGTCCGCCACCTTGCCGGCCAGCTCGAAACAGGCGGCCTCGCCGCCCTCCAGATAGCGCGACAGGGCGAGAAAAGGCTCGCCCTCCAGCGTGGGCAGCAGCTCCATCAGCCGCCAGCTCAGCACTTCCGGCGTGAACGAGGACTTGCGCGGCAGCTCCGGCATCACCTGCTGCATCAGCCGCCAGGCGAAGGCGGCCGGCAGCACGAAGTCCAGATTGGCGGCCACGCCGTTGCTGCGCGCCAGGTCCAGCGTGATCCAGCGGCCCATGCCGCGGCTCTGCACGATCACGGTTTCCGGCGCGAAGGGATCGGACAGCGGCAGGCTCTGGCTCATGCCGCAAAACAGCTGGCCCAATTGCTCCAAGCGGTTGGACTGGTAAAGAAGCAGCATGCGGGAATAGGCGGTAGGTGAAATCAGGCCAAGTGTAGCATCCGCGGCCCGGATCGGCCGCATGCGCCGCGCGCGGCAGATAATGCCGCGCGGCGGCGCGCAGGCGGCGGCTTGCTTTCCGGCAGGATATTTACAAGGCATATTGATGTCAATCAATACCAATATGAGTCCAATAAAGCTAAAATATGACGTTTATTTAACTAGGCGATGTCGTGAGCGCATCCGTCCGGCCGCAAGGCCATTCCGGCTTCACCCTGATCGAGATGATGGTGGTGGCCGCCATCGTCGGCATTCTGCTGCTGGTGGCGGTGCCGTCCTACCAGCGCCATGTGCAGGCGGCCAAGGCCAATACCGCCAAGAGCGACCTGATGGCCCTGAGCCTGGCCCTGGAAAACCACAAGCTGCTGCACCTGGCCTATCCCGCCGCCAGCGCGGACAGCGCCAGCGCCATCCGCGCCGCGCTGGGCAACAGCAGCTGGCAGCCGGCGCAAGCGGAATTCAACTACGGCTACCAGCCGCAGGGCGGCAGCTTCCTGCTCACCGCCAGCGGCGTCAGCCCGCAACTGTCCGGCTGCGTGCTGAAACTCAGCGGCGCCGACCATAGCGCCAACACCAGCACCTCGGCGTGCCAGACCCAATGGTGAACGCGTTCCGCCGCCAGCGCGGCCTGAGCCTGATGGAATTGTGCGCGACGCTGGCGCTGATCGGCCTGTTGGCGCTGCTCAGCGTGCCGCTGGCGCAGGGCTGGAGCGACGCCCACAAGCTGACGCTGGCGCGCAGCCAGCTGGCGCGGGCCTACGCCCAGACCCAGGCCGCGGCCTTGAGCAACCCGCAGGCGGCGGCGCCGGACCAGGCCGCCGCGGTGCTGATGTCCAGCGCCGAAGGCCAGCTGTGCGTATTCGCCGGCGCGCCGGCCAGCGGCACTCAGGGCGAGCGCTGCCAAGGCGCGGCGCTATGGCGCGCCGCCGCGCCGCGCCCGGTCTCCCTGGGAACAAGCTGCCTGCAAACGCCCGCCGCGCAATGCCTGGCCTTGAACAACCAGGGCCAGCCGCTGGCGGCGCAGGCGGCCGGCGTCGCCTGCGGCACCCGGCCGGCCTACTGCATCCGCGGCGCGCAACAGGAGCTACGCGGTGACCTATAAGGCGCAAAGCGGCGTCAGCCTGCTGGAAAGCCTGATCGCCATGCTGCTGCTGATGCTGACCGGCCTCGGCGTCGTCTTCGTCAACGCGCGCAGCCTGGGCAGCCAGCAACAGCTGCAACAACACGCGCTGGTCCTGAGCAAGGCGCGGGAGCAGCTGCAACAAGGCGGGCTGCTCTGCGACAGCGCCGACGACTGGCCGCTGGCCAGCGGCGTCAGCGCCACCGCGCGGCTGGCCTGCCGCTCCGCGCCCGCGGTGACGCTGCGCGGACAACCGCGGAACGGCGGCGCCGAAATCGCCGCCAACGCCCAGCTGCGCGGCCAGACCCTGCAACTGCGGGACGCGGCCTCCGCCACCCTCTCCCTGAGCAATCATGAATAAGCGCGCCGCCGGCTTCACTCTGCTGGAACTGCTGATCGGCATGCTGCTGGCCCTGATCACCACGCTGGCGATGCTGACGCTGTATCGCCAGACCGCGCGCAGCGTGTTCGATCCGGACCAGGGCAGCGCCAGCCTGTCGCAGCGGGACGGCCAATTGATGGCGGCCCTGCTCAGCGTGCAGCAACAGGCGCAGGAAGCCGGCTTCGGCGCCGCCGGCGGCCGCGAACAGAACCTGCAGCTGCTGTCGGTCAGCGATTTGCGCCTGGACGCCGACGGCGCCGTCAGCGCGCTCAGCGCCGCGCCGGCGGCTTCCGGCAGCGCCAACGCGGCGGTGTGGCGCTATCGCCCGCAGCTGGACGCCGGCGCTTACGCCTGCCGCGGCGTGGCCCGCTTGGGCGAAGCCGGCCAGAACAGCGTGCTGTACCAGCTGCAGGCCGACGACTGCGCCGCCATCGCCGACGCGCTGACCCAGCCCTCGCTATGGCGCGCCCGCGCGCTGACCGGCCCGCTGCCGCCGCGGCATCAACTCAGCATGGCCTTGCGGCTGGAACAGCCCTGCTGGCCCTACGCCGCGGCGACGGCGGCGAGCCAGACCTTCCCGCAGCTGCTGCTCAACTACGACAACGCGCAGCAAGGCGAAGCCCGCAGCTTCGCCAGCTGCCTGACCAATCTGGCTGCCCCCGCATGAGAGCCCGCCGCCGCCCGCCCTCCCCGCCGCGCCGCCAGCGCGGCGTCGCCGCGGTGCTGATGGTGCTGCTCACCGGCATGGCCCTGACCGCGCTGGCGCTGGGCGGCATGCACCATCTGCGCGGCCAGCAAGAGCTGACCCGCTCGCTGCGCGGCAACAGCGAGGCGCAATGGCGCGCCTGGACCGGCGCGGAGCTGGTGCGGCAATACCTGTCGGCGCTGACGCCGGCGCAACTCAAGGCGCTGGAACTGGACGGCGCGGCGCTGAGCCTGGACCGCGCTAGCCTGCCGCCGGAAAGCCAGGGGCTGGCCGACGCCCTCCGGATCAAACTGTTGCCGGCGCCGCGCGCCGGCGGCGTCGTGGTCGACGACGACAAGGCGGCAGCCTGGATCACCGCCGCCAGCGGCGACGCCACGGTGACGCTGGAAGTGGTCTACCAATTGAACGGCGCGCCGCCGCCGACCAGCGTCAACGCCGCCGCGCAGATCCGCGGCGGCCTGTCCACCAGCGGCAATATTGTGGTCACCGGCGCCAAGGACGCGCTCTTGCAAGTGGAAGGCGCGGTGGACACCAGCGGCAGCCTGAGCGGCGTCAGCGCGATCCAGGCCACCGGCGACATCCTGTTCCAGGGCAATCCGGAGCGCGGCGAAGGCCAGACTCCGCTCAGCCTGTGGAGCAACGGCGACATCCGCGTCAACAGCGGCCAGTTCCTGACCCTGAAAGCGCGCGGCAACATCGTCATGGGCAGCGGCAGCGACGTGGAAACCGCCGCCGCCAACGGCTCGGTCGGCAGCAGCGGCGAACGAGTCGGCCGGCTGTCCGCCATCGGCGACGTGACCCTGGCCGGCAACGTCGCCGTTTCCGCGCAATTGCTGAGCCAGGGCGATGTGCGCACCAGCAGCAGCAACCGGCTGAACGCCTTGCGCGCCCAGGGCCTGCTGGACAGCCGCGGCAACGCCAACATCGACGACGGCCTCATCGGCGGCGCCTTCAGCCACAACGGCGCGCAAATCTTCGACGCCGCCGGCCAAGCGCGCCAGCCGCCGCCGAACACCGTGCGGGTGCGCCACCAGGCCGGGCTGAAAGTGCCGCTGGAGCCGGTGCCGGAGTTCCGCCTGGGCGCGACCCGCGTCAACGCCAACGACTACCGCGACGCCGCCAACCTCATCGTCTACTGGGATGCGGCGGACCGTTCCGCCGACGCGCTGCAGCGCATCCGCGTCCGGCTGCGACATGTGGCCGGCGTGCCGGACGGCGCGGTCTACCGGCTGGGCCGGCAGCGCGCCGACGACTGGCAACGCAACGATCTGTGCCCGGCCTTGCAGGCCGACGGCAGGCGCTGCGCGCCGGTGGCCGGCCAGCCGGCCTTGCGGCTGTGCGAGAGCGACGCCGAAAGCTGCCTGTCCGGCAGCGCCGCGCAGCAATGGCTGCTGCGCCTCAAGCCGCCTCAGGGCATGCTGCCCGGCGTGGTTCTGTTCGAGGGCAATCTGTCGCTGTACGGCCGGCTGGACAACGCCATTCTCGCCACCGGCCACATCGAGACCAGCAGCAATGTGGAACTGTGGAGCCTGCGCCAGGCCGGCGCGGCGCGCGTCTGCCGCAGCCCGGACTTCCCTGACGTCTATCCGCTGAACCATTGCGCCGCGGACCGGAACGCGCTGCGCGAATCCCCGCTGCTCGGCATTGCGCTGCTGGCCGGCGGCTACGACGCGGCCCAGGCCTTCGGCGGCGGCAAGATCCGGCTGGGCGCCAGCAACCGCATCCACGGCGCGGTGCTGGCCGGCGATACTCTGGACACCGCCGGCAGCACCCATATCTTCGGCCCGGTCAGCGCGGGGCTGCAAAGCCGCCCGCCCGGCGCGCCGCCGCCCTCCCGGCCGCTGAACAGCCTGGGCGCGGAAACCGTGATCGACATCAGCGGTCAGAACGGTTTGCCGGGCGAAGGCGGCGGCGGCACGCCGAACCCGCAAACGGGCGCGGCGCGGGTATTATGGGCGCGCTATCGTTAAGCGCCGTCTAAGAACCTGCTCAACGTCTACCGCGCTTCAGCGATACGGCGTTGAAAACTAGCTCAAAATGCTCATGTACCACGTGTACATTCCGCTTTTTCGCTAGTTTTCGCCTTGTCTCGCCCTTGCTCACGAGACTTTGAACAGGCTCTAAGAACCTGTTTACGATCCAGCATGCCTTGCGAGAGCGTAAACCCGTTCTAACTCCTCAACTTTGGACGCCTATGTATCCTTATCTGATCGTCAAACACGCCCACATGGGCTTCGCCTATCTGTCGATTCTGCTGTTCGCCGTGCGCGGCGGCCTGATGCTGGGCGGCAAGCAGAACATCCTGGCGCTGAAGCCGGTGCGCATCCTGCCCCACGTCATCGACACCCTGCTGCTGGGCTGTGCCATCGCGCTGGTGATCATGGGCGGCTGGCCCGTGCTGCAAAGTCCCTGGCTGCTGGCCAAAATCGTCGGCCTGGTGCTCTACGTGGCGCTGGGCACCATCGCTCTGCGCCGCGGCAAAACTCCGCAAACCCGCTTGATCGCCTTCCTCTGCGCGCTGGCGGCGGTGTTCTACATCGTGCTGGTGGCCAAGACCAAGCTGGTCTTCCCTTTCTTCTAAGCCCTCCGCCTACGCTTGACCCAGAACAAGGCCCCGCAACGCGGGGCTTGTTATCGTCGGCGGGTTTTGAACCGGACCGACCAAGATGGCTCTGCACACATCCCTGCCCGAGCTGGTCTGCCCCGCCGGCAGCCTGCCGGCGCTCAAGGCCGCGGTGGACAACGGCGCCGACACCGTTTACCTGGGCCTGAAAAACCAGACCAACGCCCGCAATTTCGCCGGGCTGAATTTCGACGACGCCAGCGCGCGCGAAGGCATCGCCTACGCGCACCGCCACGGCCGCAAAGTGCTGCTGGCGATCAACACCTTCGCCCAGGGCGGCGACGCCTCCCGCTGGCGCGCGGCGGTGGACCAGGGCGCGGCGCTGGGCGCCGACGCGCTGATCCTGGCCGACCTGGGCTTGATGGCCTACGCCGCCGAACGCCACCCGCAGCTGCGCCTGCACATGTCGGTGCAAAGCTCGGCCACCAATTACGAAGCCATCAACCTGGCGCGCGACATGTTCGGCATCCGCCGCGCGGTGCTGCCGCGGGTGCTGACCCTGGACCAGGTGCGCCACGTGATCGAGCACACCGACGTCGAGATCGAAGTCTTCGGCTTCGGCAGCCTGTGCGTGATGGTGGAAGGCCGCTGCCAACTGTCCAGCTACGCCACCGGCGAATCGCCCAACACCCACGGCGTGTGCTCGCCGGCCAAATTCGTGCGCTGGGAGCCGGGCGAGCGGCGCATGAACGCCCGCCTCAACGACATCCTGATCGACAGCTACCGCGACGACGAACCCGCCGGCTACCCGACGCTGTGCAAGGGCCGCTTCCAGGTGCGCGACGAAACCTATTACGCGCTGGAAGAACCCACCAGCCTCAATGTGCTGGACATGCTGCCGCAAATCATCGCCAGCGGCGTGGCCGCGATCAAGGTGGAAGGCCGCCAGCGCAGCCCGGCCTACGTGGCCCAGGTGACGCGCGCGCTGCGCGAAGCGCTGGACGCCGCCGGCCGCGACGGCGCGCGCTTCCAGCCGCGCCCCGCCTGGCACCAGGCGCTGAACAAGGTGTCGGAGGGGCAGCAGCAGACGCTGGGCGCCTACAACCGGCCGTGGAAATGAGCGCCGTCCCGATGGAAAACCGCCAATGACAAGCCTTAATCTGCAATTGACGCTGGGACCGGTGCTGTTCTTCTGGCCGCGCGACACCCTGCTGGACTTCTACGCCGCCGCCGCCGACTGGCCGCTGGACCGGATCTATCTGGGCGAGGTGGTGTGCTCGCGCCGCCAGCAAATGCGGCCGCAGGACTGGATCTCGCTGGCGCGCGACCTGGCCTCCGCCGGCAAACGCGTCACCCTCAGCTGCCAGGCGCTGCTGGAGAGCGAGTCCGATCTGCGCCGCGCGCGCCAGCTGGCCGCCAACGGCGACATCGCGCTGGAAGCCAACGACCTGGGCGCGATCAAGCTGGCGCGCGAACACGGCCTGCCCTTCGTCGCCGGCCCGCATCTGAACATCTACAACGCCGACACCCTGAAACTGATCCGCGACTGGGGCGCCGAACGCTGGGTGCCGCCGGTGGAAATGGACCGCGCCACGCTGGCCGAACTGCTGGCCCGCTACGCCGAGATCGGCGCGCCGATCGCCACCGAGCTGTTCGCCTGGGGCAAGCTGCCGCTGGCGCTGTCCGCGCGCTGCTTCACCGCCCGCCATTACAATCTGAGCAAGGACGACTGCCAGTTCCGCTGCCTGGAGCACCCGGACGGCTTGAACATGCGCACCCAGGACCAGCAGGACTTCCTCACCCTCAACGGCATCCAGACCCTGTCCGCCGGCTGCCACAGCCTGCTGCCGCATCTGCGCGGCCTGGCCGCCGTCGGCGTCGACGCCGTGCGCGTCAGCCCGCAGTCGCGCGCCACCGGCGACGTGGTCGCCCTGTTCCGCCAGGCGCTGGACGGCGCCGACCCGGGCACGCTGCAAGCCGCCAGCGGCCGCCTCGCCGACGCCGAACTGGTGGACGGCTATTGGCGCGGCCAGGCCGGCAACCAAGCCCTAGGAGTTTCCCATGCGCATTCCTGATCTCGCCCTGCCCGCCGCCGCCGCCGCGCTGCTGTCCCGGCTGCCGGCCGCGCCGCCGGCCTGGCTGCTGGTCGCCAGCCTCAATCAACTGGCGCGGCGCGGCGTGCTGCCGGCGGACATGGCGCTGCTGAGCGGCCGCCGCTTCGCCATCCGCGTGCTGGACGCCGGCCTGACGCTGCGCTTCCGCGCCGATGAACAAGGCTTCCGCCGCGACCCGGACGCCGCCGCGCCCGATTTGCAGCTCTCCGCCACGCTGGCCGACTTCGCCCGCATGATGCTGCGCGAGGAAGACCCGGACACGCTGTTTTTCCACCGCAAGCTGCTGATAGAAGGCGACACCGAGCTGGGGCTCATCGTCAAAAACCTGCTGGACAGCGTGGACTGGAGCGCCACGCCGCTGGCGCGCTTCATGGCCGTTTAAACGCCGCTTCAAGCGCCCGCGAGCCGGGCGGGACAAGGCGAAAACCGCTGGTCAAGCCGAAGCCCGGCTGGCCTTCGACGGACTTTTGGAGCGCCTCGCCGGCGCTCGCTCCTTGTGGCCGAGCCGAGTTTGGGCTAATCCGAAAAGAATAAACGCAATCGAACCGCCTCCCGGCGGCCTGCACTCATCGGAAACGGCCCAAGCCCCATGAAGCCACGCCTGTTCAGCCTGCGGCAGATCTTGCTCGACTTGGCCATCCTGCTCCTGGCCAATCTGCTGCTGCTCTGGCTGGCCCAGCGCTACCAGCTGCTCTCCGCGCTGGGAACAGGCCCCGACGACGGCAACGCGCAAACCATGGCGCTGGCGCTGCTGCTCTGCGTCAACCTGGCCGTGTCGCTGGCCTTGTTCGCCTACCGCCGCGCCCGCGAATCCCACGCCATGCTGCAAGAGCTCAACACCATCGCCGGCCAGGACGCGGTCACTGGCCTGGCCAACCGCCGCCAGGCCAACACCATACTCGAACGCGAAACCGAGCGCTCCTACCGCACCCGGCGGCCGTTTTCGGTGCTGCTGCTGGACATCGACCACTTCAAGGACGTCAACGACAACTACGGCCACCTGGCCGGCGATCAGGTGCTGGCCGCCTTCAGCCAGTTGCTGCAAAAGCGCGCGCGCCAACTGGACACGGTGGCGCGCTGGGGCGGCGACGAATTCCTGGTGATTTGCCCGGAAACCGAGCAGAGCGGCGCGCTGGCGCTGGCCGACGACATCCGCCAGCGGCTGGCGCAGACCGAACTGCCGGTGGTGAAACGCCTGACCACCAGCATAGGCGTGGCCACCCAGACACTGGACGACATGCCGGAAACCCTGTTGCACCGCGCCGACATGTATCTGTACGCGGCCAAGAACGCCGGGCGCAACCGGGCGGTGGGCGAAGCCGGCAGCGCCAACCGCGAACGCCGCCTCGCCCCCGACGAATAACTCACCAGCCCAGCCGGTCCCGCAGCCCGTACCACCACGCCCCCATGGTCAGCATCGGCACGCGGAACGCGCGGCCGCCGGGGAAGGGATAATGCGGCAGGCTGGCGAAATGGTCGAAGCGCCGGCTGTCGCCGTGGATGGCCTCCGCCAGCAAGCGCCCGGCCAGATGGGTGTAAGTGACGCCGTGGCCGCTGCAGCCCTGCGAATAATAGACATTGTCGCCGATGCGCCCGGCCTGCGGCAGCCGCGACAGGGTCAGCGAGAAATTGCCGGTCCAACCGAACTCGATCTTGTAGTCTTCCAGCTGCGGGAAGGTTTTCAACATCTTGGGACGGATCAGCCGCTCCACCTCGCCCGGATCGCGCGCGCCGTAGACGGTGCCGCCGCCGTAGAGCAGCCGGTTGTCGGCGGTCAGCCGATAGTAATCCAGCAGGAAATTGCAATCCTCGACGCAGTGATCGCCCGGCAACAGGCTCTTGGCCAAGGCCTCCGGCAAACGCTCGGTGGTCACCACCTGGGTGCCGCAAGGCAGGCTCTTCTCCGCCAGCGCCGGCAGCAGTTCCCCCAGATAAGCGTTGCCGGCCACCACCAGAAAGCGGCAGCTGACCTCGCCGCCAGCGGTTTCCACCCGCACCCGGCCGCCCGGATGAATCTTCAAGGCCGCCGTCTGCTCGAAAATCCGGCCGCCCAGCGACTCCAGCGCCGCCGCCTCGCCCAGCGCCAGGTTCAAGGGGTGGATATGCCCGCCCCAATTGTCCAGCAAGGCGCCGGCGTACTGATCCGACGCCACGATGCCGCGCATGCCCTCGCGGTCCACCAGGTGCAGGCCGGTATGGCCGTAGCGCTCCCATAAGCGCTTCTTGGCCGCCAGTTCGTCCAGCTGCTTCTGAGTGAAGGCGGCGAACACATTGCCGGTTTTCAGATCGCACTGGATGCCGTACTGCTCGATGCGCTCCCGGATGATGCGGCCGCCTTCGAAAGCCATCGCGCCCAGCGCCGCGGCCGCCGCCTTGCCGTGCCGGCTCTCGATCACGTCCATGTCGCGGCTGTAGCTGTTGACGATCTGGCCGCCGTTGCGGCCCGACGCGCCCCAGCCCACCCGCGCCGCCTCCAGCACCGCCACCTGATAACCGCGCTCCGCCAGGTGCAGCGCCGCGGACACGCCGGTATAGCCGGCGCCGATCACGCAGACATCGACCTGCAAAGCGCCTTGCAAGGGCGGGCGCTCCGGCGCCGGATGGGCCGATGCGGCGTAGTAAGAGCTCGTATGTTCCAGTCTGGCCGGCGCGTTCATGGCTGTCTCCTAGGCGAAGCGAACGCGGCGCGTCCGTTCATGATTGGTATAAAAATACAATACACGCGCTCATTATATTTAACAACACCTGGGAGAAAGGATGGCTGGCGGCGGCGAACGGACAAGAAAAAAGCCAGCGCGGAGGCTGGCTTCGGGATCAGGCGGAAACGGGGATCAGATGGCGTTTTTCTGGGCCGCCTTGCGCTTGGCGCTCAGGTCCAGCCCCGGCAGATCCGCCATGATGTCCGGGTGATCGGCCAATTTCTCCACCACGAAGTCGACGAAGACCCGGGTGCGCGGCGCGATGTGATCGCGATGCGGGAAACAGATGTAGATCGAGCGCTCCAGCGACACCATATCGGTCAGCACCGGCTCCAGCTCGCCGGAGCGGATCAGATGCACCACCTCATGGCCCGGCAACTGGGCCACGCCCATGCCCAGCCGCGCCAGTTCGGCCACCGCCTCCATCTCGTTCAGCGTGTAGGTGCCGTTGACCTCCAGCGGGATGCGCTCGCCCTTGCGGTCGAACTCCCATTTGAACAGGCGGCCGGACGTGGGGAACTGGAAATTGATGCAATCGTGGTTGCTCAACTCCTCCGGCGCGCTCGGGCGGCCGTGCAAGTCCCAATAGCCGGGCGAGGCCACCACGTACAACGGCATCTGCGCCAGATTGCGCGCCACCATGCGGCTGTCCGGCATCATGCCGGAACGCACGCCCACATCGTAGCCGTCCTCGATCAGATCGCTGAAATGATCGTCCAGGCCGAAGAAGACCCGCACCTTGGGATAGCGCTCGCAGAACTCGCCCATGATGGGCAGGATGAAGCGCCGGCCAAAGGAGTTGGGCATGCTGACCCGCAGATGGCCGGCCGGCTCGTCGCGGCTGGCCTTCAGCTGATTGATCGCCGAATCCAGATTGTTCACCGGCCCGCGGCACTGGGCGTAGAAACGGCGCCCGTCCTCGGTCAGCGTCAATTGGCGCGTGGTGCGGTTGAACAGGCGAACCTCCAGTTCCTGCTCCAGCCGGGCGATGCTCTGGCTGATGGCGGCCGGCGATACGCCCAGCTTGCGCGCGGCGTCGGAGAAACTGCCATTTTCCGCCGTGGTCATGAAGACCATCAATGCTTTTAAGGTGTCCATAATCAGGGATGTTCCAGGCTCGGCATCGCCTACCCTTCACGCCCGGACGGACGACCTGGATTTGACAATGCTGATAACATTATTAAGTAGTATCTCTTTAAAAAAGGGTACACCATACCCTTTGATGATTAAAGAAGAACTTGCAAATTGTTGTGAATGCATCTTCATGGACAAATCCACGCCAGGAACAGAACCGACCGCAGCTTCCCCACTGCACCGCTCGCGGAGCGCACTTTGTCATATAGTTTTACAGCTTAGTTGAAAATACATTGCCCTATTTTCTATGCAATCCAAGTATGCACCTGATTCAGTCTGAATGCCATGAGTTTGTTGCAACAGACTCAATGAAACAGCATCAAGTTGGCAACAATATGCCGCCGCTGCGCCAAGGCCGCCCTTGAGCGCCGCCACCGGCCCCAATCCAGCATAAGTCATGCGCTGTCGCAAACAACACGACATTGCGCTCCCAATGGCCAGGTTTTCGCCTTAAAACCCAGCCCCCGCCATCGCCAAAAGCGCCGCGCTTGATCCGCGTCAAGTTATCGCCACCTCAGGCACACAAGCGATAAAACACAATTTATAGTGGCGATCATTCGATAACTTCACTAGATATAGAAATGAGCACAGCCTCCGCGCCCACCGCCATGGTGGATGCCATCTCCGCGATCGACGAATATCTGGACCGGGCCGACTGGCGGGTCAACGCCAACGCCAATCAGGGCTACAGCCTGGGCGGCCTGATTCTCAACATCGCCGGCAAACTCACCGCCAATTACTGGCTGGAGCGGGTGCTGGCGCCGGAAGCGGCGCTCGCCCACCGCCAGGGCGACCTGCACATCCACGACCTGGACATGCTGTCCGGCTATTGCGCCGGCTGGTCGCTGCGCACCCTGTTGCAAAATGGCTTCAACGGCATCCCCGGCAAGGTGGAATCCGCGCCGCCGCGCCACCTGTCCTCCGCCTGCGGCCAGATCGTCAACTTCCTCGGCACCCTGCAAAACGAGTGGGCCGGCGCCCAGGCCTTCAGCTCCTTCGACACCTACCTGGCGCCCTTCGTCAAAAAAGACGGACTCGATTACGCCGCGGTGCGCCAGTGCGTTCAGGAACTGATCTACAACCTCAACGTGCCCAGCCGCTGGGGCACCCAGACGCCGTTCACCAATCTGACCTTCGACTGGACCTGCCCGGACGACGTCGCCGAGCAGATCCCGGTGATAGGCGGCGAGGAAATGCCGTTCCGCTACGGCGACTGCGCGCGCGAAATGGCCATGATCAACCGCGCCTATATCGAAGTGATGCTGGCCGGCGACGCCAAAGGCCGCTCCTTCACCTTTCCCATCCCCACCTACAACATCACCCGCGACTTCGACTGGCACGGCGAAAACACCGACCTCTTGTTCGAAATGACCGCCAAATACGGCCTGCCCTACTTCCAGAACTTCGTGAACTCCGACCTGGAGCCGCAAATGGTGCGCAGTATGTGCTGCCGGCTGCAACTGGACTTGCGGGAACTGCTCAAGCGCGGCAACGGCCTGTTCGGCAGCGCCGAGCAAACCGGCTCCGTAGGCGTCATCACCGTCAACTGCGCGCGCCTGGGCCACCGCTTCGCCGGCGACTACGCCGGGCTGCTGGCCGAAACCGACCGCCTGCTGGAACTGTCCCGCGACGCGCTAGAGAAGAAACGCAGCGAAGTGCAGGCGCGGATAGACGACGGCCTTTATCCCTACACCCGTCATTTCCTCGGCTCGCTGCGCAATCACTTCAGCACCATAGGCGTCAACGGCATCAATGAAATGATCCGCAATTACAGCGCCGACCGCATCGACATCACCAGCGACGAAGGCCACCAACTGGCCTGCGACTACCTGGACCACATCCGCCAGCGCATGGTCGAATTCCAGGAAAGCACCGGCCACCTGTACAACCTGGAAGCGACGCCGGCGGAAGGCACCACCTACCGCTTCGCCAAGGAAGACCGCAAACGCTACCCCGGCATCCTGCAAGCCGGCAGCGACGCCCATCCTTACTACACCAATTCCAGCCAGCTGCCGGTGGGCTTCACCGACGACCCCTTCGAGGCCTTGCAACGCCAGGAACTGCTGCAACGCAAATACACCGGCGGCACCGTGCTGCATCTCTATATGACCGAAGCAGTCAGCAGCGCCGACGCCTGCCGCGAACTGGTGCGGCGCGCGCTGTCCCGTTTCCGCCTGCCCTACATCACGGTGACGCCCACCTTCTCGATCTGCCCCAAACACGGTTATCTGTCCGGCCACCACGAATTCTGCCCGCGCTGCGACGCGGAACTGCTGGCGCGCCAGCCTTCATAAGCCCTCAAGAAAGGAAAGCTCATGACTCCCCCCACCCGCATCCCCGGCCAAGACGCCGCTCCGCTCCAGGACGAACAGCGCACCCGCTGCGAAGTCTGGACCCGCGTGATGGGCTATCACCGCCCGGTGCAGTCCTTCAATATCGGCAAGCGCGGCGAATTCGACGAACGGGTCTGCTTCAGTGAACGCGCAGGCAGCTGAGCCCGCAGCAGCCCGCATCGGCGGGCTGACGCCGTTCTCCAACTGCGACTGGCCGGGCAAGCTGTGCGCGGTGGTCTTCCTTGCCGGCTGCCCCTGGCGCTGCGCTTATTGCCACAACCCGCACCTGCTGCAACGCAAAGACGGCGAGACCCGCTGGCCGGAGATTCTAAACTGGCTGCGAAGCCGGGTCGGCCTGCTGGACGGCGTGGTGTTCTCCGGCGGCGAACCGTTGCAGGAGCCGGCGCTGCCGGCGCTGCTGGTACAGACCCGGGCGCTGGGCTTCGCCACCGGCCTGCATACCGGCGGCGCGTACCCGCAGCGCTTGCGGCGGGTTCTGCCGTTGCTGGATTGGGTCGGCCTGGACATCAAGACCGATTTTTGCGCCTATCCGGCGCTGACCGGCTTGCCCCGCAGCGGCGAGCAGGCCGAGGCGGCGCTGCACTGTCTGTTGCAAAACAACAGCAATTTTGAATGTCGCAGCAGCATACATCCGCATTGGCACAGCGAAGCGCAGCTGGCCGCGCTGGCGCGGCGGCTGGCCGCGCTGGGCGTCGCCGACTACCACTGGCAGCGGCTGCGCCCTCCGCCGTCCGCCGCCTTGCTCCCGGCTCCCGCCGGCTGGCCGGCGCCGAAGCTGATAGAAGAGATCGCGCCTTTGTTCCAGCGCTTCAGTTATCGGGAACACTGACAGAAGGTCCAGTTTTCCCGGCTTGTCCAAGCGTCTCCCTTATGACGCCCCGACTTCCCCCCTAGTTTGCCCCCCGTCAAATAGCACCAATTAAGTCATTGATCAATATAATTATTTCTACTTACGGATTTTTGGACAGGCAATTTGTTATAATGTCGGCGACGAATGCAACAGTCGCTGTTCTTGGCACCAGAACAAGGAGTTAGCGCTTCCCATGCCTTTTGCATGTGGGCTACTATCCAGCAGCGTAAAACCACAAGATCAAGAAAGATTTGCTCATGGTCATCTCAAATTCCGCGATAGCACGGCCGCTGCCCAGCGGCTTGTCCGCGAGTCAGCAATGGACGTTGCTGGAATGGATTCACCTTGCCGGACAAATCGAAACCGAAGCCGAGCTCAGGGCGTTTCTGGACATGTTGCTCAGCCAGGCGCCCTCCGAGCATATGGTCCTGGCGCTGGGACGCATCAACCAGCACCAACAGATTCAGCGGCTGGAGCGGGTCTTGAATGTCAGCTATCCCACGGAATGGCTGAAGCATTACATGGAGGAAAACTACGCCCAGCACGATCCCATCCTGAAGATCCATCTGGGCAGCGGCCCGGTGCAATGGCAGGAACGATTCAGCCGCGCCAAGGGCAAGGAAGAACGCAAATTCATCGCCGAGGCAGCCACCGTCGGACTGGAAAGCGGCGTCACCTTCAGCGCCGCCTCCAAACGCAATAATCTGGGTTGCATTTTCTCCGTCAGCGGCAAGGACGCCAGCTCCGACCCCAATCTGGTCGCCATGCTGGAATGTCTGACGCCCCACTTGCACCAAGCCGCGGTGCGCATCGCCAATCTGGCCCCGGCCACGCCCAGCTCCATGCCGCTATCGCAGCGTGAATACGATATTTTCCACTGGATGAGCCGCGGCAAGACCAATTGGGAAATCGCCACCATTCTGGACATCAGCGAACGCACGGTGAAGTTCCACGTCGCCAACGTCATCCGCAAGTTGAACGCCAACAACCGCACCCACGCCATCGTGCTTGGCATGCACTTGTTGCCGCCGCCCGGACTGCAGGTCAGCGATTAGCTGAGGATTAAGCCCACGCGGGAGCATGCGCACGGTCGTATTCCATCCAGGAACGGACGCATTCTCTTGGCGCCGCGACTTCCCGTCGCAGCGACTTGACGAACTCCGGATCAGCCTGCTCCCAGTCAAAGCAGCCCGCAACCGACATCACCCCGCCGTCAAGCGGCCTCGGTACGCCCACCGGCAGTATCGGGAAGCCCATCCTGGACAGATGCCGATAAAAAGACGGCTCCACCACGAAATACAACCAACGCACCTCGTTGGCGCGCGACCACTCCCATAAGCTCAGATACAATAAGCGCGCAATCGCTCTCGTCTCGCTGCCGGAAATCGACTTGCCCACCGCGAAGCGAGTGATTTCGCCGCACCCCGCGCCTTTGCGGATGCGCTCTCCCGGGGCCAGCAAACGGGCAAACTCCTTCTCGATCATGAACGGCCGATCGCCGAGCGTGAAACGAGCCGACCCCACCACTTGGTTCTGAGCGATCACCGCAAGATTGTCTGAGAACGCGTCATAATCATCCAGATCCAGTCCGTCCGGCCGCAGCGGCACCCACTGCAGCTGCTCGCGGAACACTTGATGACGAAACTTCAGCAAATCGATTTCATGAGGCGTCGCGTTGACCTTCTCCATCAGCAAACCGCCCAACTCCAGTGGAAAGAAATGCGCCATTTTATTTTCTCCAATCATCACGTTACCGGCACGGGCACTGTAAGAGCAGGACTGAACCGGGAAATCTGACCAAATGGACAGGAGTCGATTTTTGAGAATGTGCTAAGGCGGGGAAAAGCAGAAGGTCCTTGCCCTGGGCGGGGCAAGACTTCCGCCGCGCCATCCCTTCCCGCCAATTAATTCCAAGTGAATATTCAGGCGCACCACAATGACTTAACTAAAAATATCCTTACTAAAATCAAAAGTTTGCGTGCCGACTCCGCCCACGACAACCGCACAAGTCATTGAAGCATCGATCTTTTTCCCGCGTTAAAAAGCGAGCCATCCTTAGTTTTTTGCTCTAGAGCAAAGACTCTCAATCCCGCCGCGCCTAAGATCGCCTAGTTATTCATCCGTACCGGCATCGTTGCTAAATGACCACAAACATTCCGCTCTACGCTCCCCTGCAAATAGGACAACGCGCCCTGCTGCCCATCGTGCAGGGCGGCATGGGCATAGGCGTCTCCGCCAAAAGCCTGGCCGGCCACGTCGCGCGCGAGGGCGCGCTGGGCACCGTGGCCAGCGTCGATCTGCGCCATCTGCACGCCGACCTGGTCGAGCAGTCGCGATACGCGCGCGGCCAGGCCGAGCTGGACCGCCTCAACCTGATCGCGCTGGATCGCGAAGTGAAGGGCGCGCTGACCTACGCCCAGGGCCGCGGCATGGTGGCGGTCAATGTGATGAAGGCCGTGGCCTCCTACCCGGACTATGTGCGCCAGGCTTGCGAATCCGGCGCCGAAGCGGTGGTGATGGGCGCCGGCCTGCCGCTGGACCTGCCGGACATGACCGCGGACTTTCCCAAGGTGGCCTTGATTCCCATCCTGTCCGAGGCGCGCGGCATCGGCATCGTGCTCAAGCGCTGGATGAAGAAAGGCCGCTTGCCGGACGCCATCGTCATCGAGCATCCCAAGCACGCCGGCGGCCATTTGGGCGCGGCCAGCCTCGCCGAGTTGGACGCCGAACGCTTCAGCTTCCAGAAAGTGCTGGAAGACAGCCGCCAGCTGTTCAAAAGCCTGCAGCTGGAGGGCGAGCGCATCCCGCTGATCGTCGCCGGCGGCGTCAACAGCTTCGAGAAGATGAAGGCCTGCATCCAGGACTTCGGCGCGTCTGCGGTGCAGATAGGCACCGCCTTCGCCGTCACCCGCGAAGGCGACGCCCACGACAACTTCAAGCGCACGCTGGCCGAGGCCAAGCCGGAAGACATCGCCGAATTCATGAGCGTGGCCGGCCTGCCGGCGCGCGGGGTGCTGACGCCCTTCCTGAAAAGCTATCTGAAGCGCGAAGCCATCTTGCAGGCCAACGCCAAGCCCGATCCGGCGCGCTGCACCCAAAGCCTCAATTGCCTGAGCGCCTGCGGCTTGCGCGACGGCGTGGCCAAGATGGGCCAGTTCTGCATCGACCTCAAACTGGCAGCCGCCTTCCGCGGCGAAGTGGGCAAGGGCCTGTTCTTCCGCGGCGCCGATCCGCTGCCCTTCGGCGACGCGATGCGCAGCGTCAGCGAAACCATCCGCTACTTCCTGACCGGAGAGAGGCCGGCCGATCTCGCCGCGACATGAACCGGCGCTGAAGACGCCGACAAGACAAAGCCCCGCGGAGCGGGGCTTTGTCGTTCAAACCCAGAGATGCCGGGCGGCTCAACAAGAGGCTCAGAACGCCGGGATCACCGCGCCCTGATACTTGCTCTCGATGAACTTGCGCGCTTCCGGGCTGGCCAGCGCGGCAGCCAGCTTCTTCACGCCGGCGCTGTCCTTGTTGTCGGCGCGCGCCACCAGCAGATTGGCGTACGGCGAGGTGGTTTCGATGAACAGCGCGTCGCGCTTGGGATTGAGCTTGGCTTCCAGCGCGTAGTTGGCGTTGATCAGCGCCAGGTCCACCTGCGGCAGCACGCGCGGCAGGGTGGCGGCTTCCAGTTCCTTGATCTTCACCTGTTTGGCGTTGGCCGCGATGTCCTTCACCGTCGGATACAGATTGTGGCGGTCCTTCAGCTTGATCACGCCGCCCTGATCCAGCAGCAGCAAGGCGCGGCCGGCGTTGGTCGGGTCGTTGGGAATGGCCACGGTCGCGCCCTTGGGCAGGTCGGCCACTTTCTTGAACTTGCTGGAATAAGCGCCGAACGGCTCGATGTGCACCGGCTTGCTGGCCACCACCAGCTTGGTGCCGCGGTCCTTGTTGAACTTGTCCAGATAGGGGATGTGCTGGAAGAAGTTGGCGTCCAGGCGCTTCTCCGACACTTGCAGATTGGGCTGCACATAGTCGTTGAACACCTTCACCTCCAGCTTGACCCCTTGCTTGGCCAGGGTCGGCTTCAAGGCTTCCAGTATCTCGGCGTGCGGCACCGGGGACGCGGCCACGGTGACGGTCACCGGATCGGCGGCCAGCGCCTGCGCGCCCCACAGCGCGGTCACGGCGGTAAAGGCGAAGCGAGCGATATTCTTTTTCATGATGCGTTTTCCTCTATTCAACACAGGTTTTGGATTCAAATCTGTTCGAGTTTCCGATGGCGGCCGATGCGCGCTGCGCTCAGCCGCGTTGACAGCGCAGCACCAGCCGGTCGCCGAAACTCTGGATCAATTGCACCAGCAACAGCAGCAACACCACGGTCACCACCATCACCTCGGTCTGGAAACGCTGGTAGCCGTAACGCACCGCCAGATCCCCCAGGCCGCCGCCGCCGATAACGCCGGACATCGCGGTGTAGGACACCAGCGCCACCGTAGTCACCGTCGCCGCGCCCACCAGGCCGGGCAAGGCTTCCGGCAGCAACACGTGGCGCACGATCTGACTCAGGCTGGCGCCCATGGACTGGCTGGCTTCTATCACCCCGCGGTCCACCTCGCGCAGCACGTTTTCCACCAAGCGGGCGAAAAAGGGCGAGGCGCCGGCCACCAGCGGCGGAATCGCGCCGGCCACGCCTATAGAAGTGCCCACCAGCTTCAGCGTCAGCGGAATCATCACGATCAGCAAAATCACGAAGGGCAAGGAACGGAACACATTGACCAGGAAGGACAGCGTCGCGTACAGCCGCGGCCGCGCCAGCAACTGGCCCGGCGAGCTGACGTACAGCACCACGCCCAGCGGCAGGCCGAACAGCACGGTGAACAGCAGCGAAGCGCCCAGCATGGTCAAGGTGTCCAGCGTGGCCTGGCCGATTTCCAGCCAGTCCATGCTCAGTAATTGGGCCCAGTCGAAACCTTCCATCACAGCACCTCGCAACGCACGCCCTGACGGGCGAATAATTCCGGCAGGCTCTCCAGCGGGGCCTCCGACTCGATCACGCCGGCCACCAATTGGCCGAATGGCGTGCCCTTGATCTCGGACAGCGTGCCGCTGACCAGATTGAAGCGGGCGCCCGCCTCCTTGCCCACCACGTCCAGCACCGGCTGCAAGGTGGGATCGCCGACGAAGGTCAGCTTGATCAACGGCGCGCCCACGCGCTGCTGCCAGGTCTGGCGCGCCTCTTCCTGATACAGCCCGGTTTCCGCCAGCAGGCCGCGGGTCACCTCGTGCTGCGGATGCAGGAACACGTCCAGCACCGGCCCCTGCTCCACCACGCGGCCGTGGTCCAGCACCGCCACCTGATCGCATAGCTGGCGGATCACGCGCATCTCGTGGGTGATCAGCACAATGGTCAGGCCCAGCTGGCGGTTGATGTCGGCCAGCAAGGCCAGGATGGCGTCCGTGGTTTCCGGGTCCAGCGCCGAGGTCGCCTCGTCGCACAGCAACAGTTCCGGATGATTGGCCAGCGCGCGGGCGATGCCGACGCGCTGCTTCTGGCCGCCGGACAACTGCGCCGGATATTTGTCGCGGTGGCCGGACAGGCCCACCAGGGCCAGCAACTCCTCGACGCGGGCGTCCATATCGGCCGCGGACACGCCGCCGGCCAGTTCCAGCGGAAAACGCACATTGGCGGCCACGGTGCGCGACTTCAGCAGATTGAAGTGCTGAAACACCATGCCGATGCGCTGGCGGCGCAGCTGCAATTGCCGGCCGTCCAAAGCGGTCAGATCGGTGTCGCCCAGTCTCACCGCGCCGCGGTCCGGACGCTCCAGCAGATTCAGGCAACGCACCAGCGTGCTCTTGCCGGCGCCAGAGCGGCCGATGATGCCGAACACCTCGCCCTTGGCCACCCGCAGGCTGACATTGTCCAGCGCCGGCACGTCGCGGCCGTCCACCCGGTAATGCTTGTATAAGTTCTCTATTTCAATCATGCCTTGCCTCTGAATCCCGCCATCCGTCAACGCCACTGCCTGGCGATTGCGAACCAGTCTATAAGCAAGTCACATAAAACCTAAAGAACTATAAATTTAATCATTTATTCAAATTAGAAATATAAATGGCAAAGCGCCGCGGAATTGACGTCGCTCACCCCCGCCCCCGGGGATTTTTGCTACATTGTGTCTTTGCTTGAAATCGATACCGCATGTCATGACCGCCTTTACCAGCTGCAACCCCGCCACAGGAGAAGTCGTCTACACCCGCGCCGCCTGGCCGGAAGCCCAACTGTCCGCCGCCCTCGCCCAACTGCGGGAAGCGCAGCGCCACTGGCGCGAGCTGAGCGTGGCCGAACGCGCCGGCCAATTGCTGCGCCTGGCCGACCAGTTGCAAACCCATCGCGAAGAACTGGCCGGCCTGGTCACGCTGGAGGTGGGCAAGCGCACCGCGGAATGCCTGGCCGAAATCGACAAGTCCGCCCAGCTGATCCGCTACTACGCCCAGCTGGCGCCGGAGTTGCTGGCCTCGCTGGAAATCCCCACCCAGGCCAGCCGCAGCGGCGTGGCTTTCGAACCGCTGGGCACGGTGCTGGCGGTGATGCCGTGGAATTATCCGATCTGGCAGGTGCTGCGCTTCGCGGTGCCGGCGCTGATGGCCGGCAACGCCTGCCTGGTGAAGCCGGCGCCGTCGGTCCCGCAATCCACCCTGCGCCTGCTGGAGCTGGCGCGCGCCGCCGGCCTGGCGGTGCTGGACGTGGCCTGGATAGATCATGATCAAGTGGAAGAAGCCGTCCGCCAGTGCGACGCGGTGGCCTTCACCGGCTCCACCCAGACCGGGCGCGCCATCGCGGCGCTGGCCGGCCGCCATCTGAAGAAAACCGTGCTGGAGCTGGGCGGCAGCAATCCCTTCATCGTGCTGGCCGACGCTGACGTCGCCGCCGCGGCCCAGGACGCGGCCAACTCCCGCTTCCGCGACGCGGGCCAGAGCTGCAACGCCGCCAAGCGCATGATCGTGGTGCCGGAGATCGCCGAAGCCTTCATCGAGGCCTTCTGCGCCGAAGCCGCCAAACTGCGCGCCGGCGACCCGCGCCACCCGGCCACCACCTTATCGCCGCTGACCCGCGCCGATCTGCGCGAAGCGCTGCACGCCCAGGTGCTGGACGCGGTCGCCCACGGCGCCGAGCTGCGGCTGGGCGGACAGATGCCGGCCACGCCCGGCTTCTTCTATCCGGCCACGGTGCTGGACCGCGTCAATCCGGACTGCCGCGTCTATCACGAAGAAGTGTTCGGCCCGGTGGCCAGCATCCTGCGCGCGAGCGACGAGGCCGACGCGCTGCGGCTGGCCAACGACACCCCGTTCGGCCTGGGCGCCAGCATTTACAGCGCGGACAAGGAACGCGCCTGGTCGCTGGCGCGCCAGATCGAAGCCGGCAGCGTGTTCATCAACCGCCACACCAGCTCGGACCTGCGCCTGCCTTTCGGCGGCGTCAAATCCTCAGGCTACGGCCGCGAGCTGTCCGAGTTCGGCCTGTACGAGTTCGTCAACGTCAAGACCTACTGGCAGAAATAAGCCGCCGTCGCGACGGCGGCCGGCCCTCAGTCTTCCGCCGGGAAGGCCGCCAACAGCGCGTCGCGCCGCGCCTGCCATTGCAGCAGCCGCTGTTGCAGGACGAGCAAGGCCTCGTCCTGGCGCGCCAGTTCCTCCACCAGCTTGCGCTGCTCGCTGAGAGGCGGCACCGGCAACGGCATTTCCGCCAGCGCCTCGAAGCCGAACTCGACGCCCTCCACCGCCGCGCCCAGCCGCTCCAGGCAGAAGCGCCACCCTTCGGACTGGCGGTAGCACTCCAGGAAAGCCGGCGTGATCCGCGCCTCGTCCAGCGCGAAAGCCCGCTGCTCCGCCGTCGCCAGCGCCGGAGCGTCGCCGGCGTGGCGCGCCAGCGCGCCCTGATACAGGCGCGCCGGATCGAAGGCGAAAGCGTTGGGCGGCAGCGTCGTGCCCACGCCCGCGCCGGCCCGGCGCCAGCCGCCGTCCTCGGTGGCCTCCAGCAATTCGCCCTCGGCGGTGGCCGCCAGCGGCGCCGCCAGCTCGCCCAGCTTGCACACCTCCCAGTTGCCGGGAATCACCCCCAGCGGGCTGGGCTTGAACGATTGATGCGGGCTCCATTTGCCCATGCGCCGCGTGCCGTAGCCGCGGTTGAGCAAGGTCTGGATGCCGCTGGGGCGCAGCTTGCGCTTGGCCGCGTACTGGCTGGACAGCAAGTCCAGTTTTTCGTCCGTCAAGGCCAGGCAGCCCTCCAGCTCGCCCGCCTCCGCCTGCCAGCCCCCTTCTTCGGAGAAGAAGGCCGCCAGCCGCGCGTCCAGCGCCTGTTCCTGCTCCTGCAAGGCGGCCAGCTCGGTGGCCAGCGCCTCGGCGTCCACCACCTCGGCCGCCTCGTCCTGGGCGAAGTAGCGCTGCACGTTCAGATTGCCGCGGTGGCCTTGCTTGATCTCGCGCAGCCCCACCAGGCGCAGATAGTCCGGCTCCTCCGCCTCCTGCTCCACCGCGGCGCGATAAGCGCGCAGGATGTGTTCGATGTCCTCCTGCCGCAGCGTGTTCTGCACCCGGCCGCGGCCGAACTCCTTGCTGGCGTCGACGATGATCACCTTGTTGCGCAGGCCCGCCGGCTTGTTCTTGTTCAACACCACCACGCAGGTGGGCATGCCGGAGCCGTAGAACAGCGCCGGCGGCAAGGCGATCACCGCCTCGATGCGGTCGCCGGACTGGCCCTGGCTGCCGAACAGCAGGCCGTTGCGGATGCGGCCCTCGTCGCCGTCGCGGAACAGCACGTCGTGCGGCATCACCAGCGCGGCGCGGCCGTCCTCCTTCAAGGTGGCCAGCACGTGCTGGACGAAGGCGTAATCGCCGAAGCTGCGCGGCGGAACGCCGTAGCCGAAGCGCTTGTGCTCATCGACCAGCTTCTTGTAATTGGGCTCGGCGGGAGGGCGCTTGCGCCGGCGCTTCTTGCCGTCGGTCGGCGGCGGTTCCGCCGCCTCGGCCTCAAGCGGCGTCCACCAGTTCTTCACCGTGAACGGCAGCTGCGCCACGATGCGGTCGAAACGCGGCAGCCAGCCCTCCGCGGTCAGATGCCTGGGCTCCACCAGGGTGTCGCCCAGTTCCAGGCTCATGTCCACGCCGTGGAAATACGCGCACAGCTTGGCCATCGCCCAGGTGGCCGGCAGTTTTTCCTGGCCGAACAACTCCAGCGCGACGCGGCCGTCCGGCAGGCGCCCGCCCGGCCGCGCGCCCAGCATGCGCCAGGCATCCAGCAAGGTGCCGGCCGCGCCGCAACTGGGGTCGTACAGGCTCTGGCCCGGCTGCGGCTCCGCCAGCCGCAGCAGCAACTGGCTGACCGGCCCCGGCGTGGAAAAAGCGCCGCCGCGCTTGCCGGACTCCGCCGCGTAGCGGCGCACCAGCCCTTCGCAGACCTCGCCCAGCCGGGACGGGTCCTCCAGATCGGCGTCGCCCAGCTTCAGCGCGCCGATATGGTTCATCAAGGGATGCAGCACCTCGTCGCTCAAGCGCTTGTGGCCCTGGTACTGCGCCACGCTGAGCACGCCGGCCAGCGCCGGATGATGTTCCTCGATGGCGGCCACCGCCTTGTCCAGCGCCTCGCCTATGCCTTTCTTTCGCTCCTGCAGGCCGGGCCAGCGCGCGTGCTGCGGATAGACGCCGTATTGCTCCTGCACCACGCCGTCGGCGCGCTTGCGGCTCATGCCCTCGGCCGCCACCCGCGCCTGCACCCGCTCCGCGAACACATCGTGGAGGCGCTTGAGCACAAACAGGCCGAACACATGGTTCTTGTAGTCGTACAGGTCCACTTGCTCGCGCAGCAGCTCCGTGGACGCCCACAGCGCGTGTTCCAACTGGTCCGGGGATAGCAAAGTCATAAGCCAACAACCAAGTTAAATGACAAACCCGGCTATTTTAGCCGCATCGCCGCTCAGCGTCGGCAAAGAATGGTCGCGGCGAAACGCTTCGCGCCGGGACAATTCATCTTCATGTCATCCTGCCGTCATCCGGCGCGCCTAGACTGCGGCTCTCCCGCATCGCAACGCACGACATCATCATGACTTTGGCCAAACGCCTGTGGCTGACCATCTTCTTCACTCTCGCCAGCCTGGCGCTGGCTCTCCTCCTCACCGGGCAGCAGCTGAGCGGCCTGACCCGCGCGGTGGACCGCCACAGCGCGCGTCAGCAATTGAGCGCCAGCCTGTACCAGCTCAAGGCCGGCGTGCTGCAGCTGTCGCGGCTGGACCCGCTGCTGCCGGACAGCCCGGCGCGGCTGCGGGAAACCAGCCTGACCGTGGCGCGGCTGACCGGCGACATCGCCGCCGGCCTGCCCGCCAATGAAGCCGCCGCCTTCCGTCAGGCGGTGGGCCGGCTGTGGCAGGATTACGAGCGCAATCTGAGCAGCGCGCTGGCCATCGCCGAGACCGCGCCGCAGGACGCGCTGTCCATTCCGGAACAAGCCTGGCAGCAAAGCCTGCAGCCGCTGGCGGCGCTCTTGGACCGCCAGCAGACGCAGGAACAGCGGCGGCTGGCCGAGGAGACCGCGCAATTGCAGGACACGCTGCAAGGCCTGGCCTGGCTGACCCTGGGGCCGCTGGCGCTGGCCAGCCTGGTGGTGGCGGCGATGCAGCTGGCGCTGGCGCGGCGGCTGAAGCGGCAACTGCAGGCGATGGCGGCGTCCGCCGACGCGCTGGGGGAAGGCAATCTGGCGATGCGGCTGCCGGCCCAGGGCCGCGACGAGCTGGCCGCCACCGCCGCCCGCCTGAATCAGTTCCTGAACAAGCTGAGCGACTTGCTGCGCCGAGTGGAGGCCGACGCCCGCCGCAGCGGCGGCGACTGCCAGCGCCTGCAATTGCTGACCTTGCAGGTGGCCGACGCCAGCCGCCAGCAAAGCGCCAAGGCCAAGCTGAGCAACGAGGCCGCCCACGCGGTGGCCGACAGCGCCCAGACCGTGGCCGGCCATCTGCTGCAGGCGGACGCCCACACCCGGCAAGCGGCGGACGACACCGGACGCGCGCGCGAACTGGGCCGGCGCAACGCCGAGGCGATGCGGACGCTGGCCGACAATATGGGCTGCGCGCAGACGGAAATGCGCCAGCTCCAGCACAGCCTGGACGACATCGCCGGCGTCAGCGGCCTGATCCGCGACGTGGCCGAACAAACCAATCTGCTGGCGCTCAACGCCGCGATCGAAGCCGCGCGCGCCGGCGAAAGCGGCCGCGGCTTCGCCGTGGTGGCCGACGAGGTGCGCAAATTGTCGGAGCGCACCCGCGCCGCTACCGGCAGCATCTTCGACGCGCTGGGCCGGGTGGAGGGAGCCACCGGCTCGCTGCACGCCGCGCTGGAGCAGGCCGGCGACGCCTGCGCCGACAAGCTGGATTCGCAACAGGCGCTGGACCAGGCGCTGCTGCAAGTGGACGCCGGGCTGGAACGCCTGAACCGGCTGATGGCCGATATCCGCGAGCACAGCGCCGCCCAGGCGCGCGCCGGCGGCGACATCCGCCAGCACGGCCACGAAGTGGCCCATCTGGCCGCCGCCATCGATCAGCAAATGCAGCAAGCCGCGCCGGTGATGCAGCACCTGGCCGACGCGGCCCAGGATTTGAACCAGACCCTGAGCTGGTTCCGCATCGACGCGCCGGACGCCGCCCACGCCGCCGCCGACGGCGCGCCGGGCTGGACCTTGCGACAGCAGCCGGCCTGAGGCGCCGCGCCGGCGGCAATTAGGCAGTAAATTGCCGCCGGGCTTCACATAGAGCATTTATTCCATCCAAACGCTTGCCATTCGCCTAAACGCGCAATAGATCGCCCTTTAGCTCGCCATTTTCAATCTTTTGTCATGTTTGAAATAAGCTAGCGAGTACATTTCGTTACATACCGTAATGAAAAGCAAAGGTAGATTAGCCCCCTCTTATAAAAGAGCACATCAGACCGGGTCCACCCGGCACCCGGGACAAGCTCGCCGACGCTCTCCGCGCCGGCGCCTCCAGCACGCCGCCATTCACCATGCCATGCCTTCCGCCGCGGACGGCCGGGCGGGCGCGTCGTGGCCGGAACTTGTCCCCATCGCTTGCCCGCCGCGTCCGGAGCTGACTCCACCGGGCCGTCGGGTTTTTAGAAGCTGTTTTCGTCTTGCCTCGCTCTATGCTCGCGAGATCGCAAACAGGTTCTTTAGACAGGAGATACCTTTGACGCAGCAACACTCCCGCCATATCGGCCCCGTCGCCCTGATGCTGACCGGCCTGGGCTCCATCATCGGTTCCGGCTGGCTGTTCGGCGCCGCCCACGCCGCCCAGATCGCCGGCCCGGCCGCCATCGTCGCCTGGATAGTCGGCATGGTGATCATTCTTTCCATCGCCCTCAGCTACGCGGAACTGGGCGCCATGTTCCCGGAAAGCGGCGGCATGGTGCGCTACGCCCGCTACTCCCACGGCTCCCTGCTCGGCTTCATCGCCGGCTGGGCCAACTGGATCGCCATCGTCTCGGTGATTCCGATCGAGGCCGAAGCCTCGGTGCAATACATGAGCTCCTGGCCCTACCCCTGGGCCCAGCAACTGTTTTCCAACGGCGAACTGACCCCGCCCGGCCTGATGCTGTCCGCGCTGCTGGTCATCGTCTACTTCATGCTCAATTACTGGGGCGTGCGCCTGTTCGCCAAGGCCAATAGCGCCATCACCATCTTCAAGGTGATCGTGCCGGCGCTGACCGTGGGCGCGCTGATCTACAGCGGCTTCCACCCCGGCAACCTCGGCGGCGACACCCCCGGCGGCTTCGCGCCGTTTGGCTGGGCCAGCGTGATGACGGCGGTGGCCACCAGCGGCATCGTGTTCAGCTTCAACGGCTTCCAGAGCCCGATCAACCTGGCCGGCGAAGCCCGCAACCCGGGCAAGAGCGTGCCCTTCGGCGTGGTCGGCTCCATCCTGCTGGCGGCGGTGATCTACGTAGCGCTGCAAGTGGCCTTCATCGGCGCGCTGTCGCCGTCTGACCTGGCCCACGGCTGGCAAGGCCTGAACTTCAGCTCGCCCTTCGCCCAACTGGCGATGGCGCTGGGTCTGAACTGGCTGATGCTGCTGCTGTATTTCGACGCCTTCGTCAGCCCCAGCGGCACCGGCGCCACCTATATGGCCACCACCTCGCGGATGATTTAC
Organism: Chromobacterium sp. LK11; assembly: GCF_001043705.1. Classification (NCBI taxonomy): domain Bacteria; kingdom Pseudomonadati; phylum Pseudomonadota; class Betaproteobacteria; order Neisseriales; family Chromobacteriaceae; genus Chromobacterium; species Chromobacterium sp. LK11. The sequence goes on along the minus strand of NZ_LDUR01000013.1, from coordinate 54,357 downwards.
GGCATGCAGCGCAACGGCACCATGCCGGAGATCTTCGGCCGCATCCACCCGCTGTACCAGATCCCGCGTCCGGCGATGTGGTTCAACCTGGCGATCTCCTTCGTGTTCCTGTTCTTCTTCCGCGGCTGGGGCACGCTGGCGGCGGTGATCTCGGTGGCCACCGTGATTTCCTACCTGACCGGCCCGATCAGCGTGGCCGCGCTGCGCCGCTGCGCCGACGACCTGCCGCGCCCGTTGCGCCTGGCCGGCCTCGGCGTGATCGCGCCCTTCGCCTTCGTCTGCGCGTCCCTGGTGCTGTACTGGGCGCGCTGGCCGCTGACCGGCGAGATCATCTTCCTGATCGTGGCCGCGCTGCCGGTCTACTTCTGGTATCAGGCCCGCGCCGGCTGGCCGGAATTCGGCCGTGAACTGAAGGGCGCGCTGTGGATGGTGCTCTACCTGCCGACGATGGCGCTGCTGTCCTACATCGGCAGCCGGGACTTCGGCGGCATCGGCCTCTTGCCTTACGGCCCCGACATGGCGGTGGTGGCGGTGGTGTCGCTGGCCTTCTACTACTGGGGCGTCAACAGCGGCTGGCGCACCCGTTATCTGGACGCCGAGCACGACGCCCGCGCCGTCGCCGACATGGCGGCCGCCGAGAACGCGCCGCGCGGCAAGCTGGCCGGCCAGCAAGCTTAAGCCCCTCCCGGAGGCCGCTCAGCCGGCCTCCGTCGCGGGCGGCCCCGCGCCGCCCGCGCCTCTCTCAGCCTTCCCCCCGCTCCACGCCCTCGGCGCCCAACTCCTCTCCCAAAGCTTCCAACACCGGCAATGCCGCGCGCAAAGCGGCGCTGCGATAGGCGGCCTTGCGCGTCAGCACCGCCGCGCTGCGCGCCGGCAACGGCGTTCGCAAGCCCACCGCGCCCAGCTCCGGGTGCTGGCGCGTGATCGCCCGCGGCAGAATGGTGGCGCAATCGCTGTGACGGACGATTTCCATCACCGCGCCGATGCTGTTGGCTTGCGCCGCGATCCGCGGTTTCAGGCCCAGCTCCCGGAAATAACGATCGATGTGGCCGCGGGTGGCGAAGTCCGCGCTCAACAGCGCCCAGGGCGTCCGCGCCAGCGCTTCCGCGCCGACCGCCTCCGTCTGCCGCCGCCACAGGTGGCTGTCGCCCACCACCACGGCCAGGGTTTCGCTGAACAGCGGCCGCGCGTCGATCTCCGCCGAGCGCGCCTGATCGAAGGCGATCCCCGCGTCGATCTCGTCCTCCAGCAAGGCCAGCTCGATCGCGTCCAGCGTCGCCTCGCGCACGCAGAGCTCGATGCCGGGGTAGAGACGGCGCAGCCGCGCCGCCAGCGGCCCCAGCAGATAGCTGGCGAAAGTCGGCGTCATCGCCAGCCGCAGGCTGCCGCGCGACAGATCGCCGACATCGCGGGTGGCCCGCTGCGCCGCCTCCAGTTCGCGCAACGCGCGGCGCGCGTATTCCAGATAGGCGACGCCGGCGTCGGTGGGCCGCACCGTGCGCCCGCCGCGGTCCAGCAGCTGCGCGCCCACCGCCTCTTCCAGTTGCTTGATCTGCTGCGACAGCGTGGGCTGCGAGACATGCAGCGCCTCGGCCGCCCGGGTGAAGTTGCCGTGCTCGGCCACGGCCTGCAGATAACGGATGTGTCGGAGAATCATGCGCCCAAACTATAGGAAATAATTATGGAAATCATTTTATATCGGTCTTGGACCCTATAGAAAAAAAGCCTCATCCTTGGCGCATCCCTTCCCCGCCAAGGAGCAAGCCATGCAAACCCTCATCGACGGTTTTCTGAAATTCCAACAGGAAGCCTTTCCCCAGCGTTCGGCGCTGTTCCGCGAGCTGGCCGACAAGCAGGCGCCCGGCGCGCTGTTCATCACCTGCTCGGACAGCCGCGTGGTGCCGGAACTGCTGACTCAGCAAGAACCCGGCGAGCTGTTCGTGATCCGCAACGCCGGCAACATCGTGCCCTGCTACGGGCCGGAGCCGGGCGGCGTCACCGCCTCGGTGGAGTACGCGGTGGCCGCGCTGGGCGTCGCCGACATCGTGGTCTGCGGCCACTCCGACTGCGGCGCGATGACGGCGATCGCCAACGGCCACTGCCTGGACCATCTGCCAGCGGTGGCCGGCTGGCTGCGCCACGCCGACTCCGCCAAAGTGGTCAACGCGGCGCGCAGCCACGACAGCGCCCGCCAGCGGCTGGACGGCATGGTCAGGGAAAACGTCGTCGCCCAGCTGGCCAACCTCAAGACCCATCCCTCGGTGGCGCTGGCGATGCGCCAAGGCCGGCTGCGCCTGCACGGCTGGGTCTACGACATCGAAACCGGCGACATCCTGGCCCTGGACCACGCCAGCCAGCGCTTCGTTTCCCTGACGGATTTTCCGCTGACCCGCGCTGCCTGAAACCGGCGCATCCGACACCAACCCTAGAGAAAGGACCATCCCATGCAACAATCCAACATCAGCCAGGACCTCCGCGTCGAACTGACTGCCCGCGCCCTCGCCGCCAAGGCCTTGAAAGACCTGAGCTGGGAGCAAGTGGCCGCCGACACCGGCCTCAGCCTGGCCTATGTCACCGCCGCCGTGCTGGGCCAGCACGCGCTGCCCAAGCCGGCCGCGGAGCTGGTCTGCAAACGGCTGGGCCTGAGCGCGGCCGACGCCTTGCAACTGCAAGCCATTCCGCTGCGCGGCAGCATACCCGGCGGCATTCCCACCGACCCCACCATCTACCGCTTCTATGAAATGATCCAGATCTACGGCACCACGCTGAAGGCGCTGGTGCACGAGAAATTTGGCGACGGCATCATCAGCGCCATCAACTTCAAGCTGGACATCCGCAAAGTGGAAGACCCGGACGGCGGCGAACGCGCGGTGATCACCCTGGACGGCAAGTTCTTGCCCAATAAGCCCTATTAAGCACCCTTCACGCCCGCAAGGGCGTGAACACGTTCTGATGGCTTCCCCCAACCCAACGCGGCCCCAACCGTAGGGTGGGGGCGCGCAGCGATGCCCACGCGGAAACGGGTGCGACGCCACAGGCCGCCGGACAGCCGCGTGTTGGTGGGTATCGCCTACGGCTCCACCCACCCTACCCACGTGCCGCACACCCTACCCAAGAGCCCCCAACCGTAGGGAGGGAGGAGCGCAGCGATACCCACGCGGAAACGAATACGACGCCATCAACCTACCGGATAGCCGCCTGTTGGTGGGTATCGCCTACGGCTCCACCCACCCTACCCACGCGCCGCCAACCGTAGGGTGGGAGGAGCGAAGCGATGCCCACGCGGAAACGGACACGACGCCATCAACCTACCGGGCAGCCGTGCGTTGGTGGGTATCGCCTACGGCTCCACCCACCCTACCCAAGAGCCCCCAACCGTAGGGTGGGTGGAGCGCAGCGATACCCACGCGGAAACGGACACGACGCCATAAACCGACCGGACAGCCGCGCATTGGTGGGTATCGCCTTACGGCTCCGCCCACCCTACCCAAACGCCGCCAACCGTAGGGTGGGAGGAGCGTAGCGATACCCACGCGGAACGGGTTCGACGCCATCAACCTACCGGATAGACGCCTGTTGGTGGGTATCGCCTTACGGCTCCACCCACCCTACCCAAACGCCCCCAACCGTAGGGTGGGTGGAGCGCAGCGATACCCACGCGGAAACGGACACGACGCCATAAACCGACCGGGCAGCCGCGCATTGGTGGGTATCGCCTTACGGCTCCACCCACCCTACCCAAACGCCCCCAACCGTAGGGAGGGTGGAGCGCAGCGATACCCACGCGGAAGCGGACGCGACGCCATCAACCGACCGGACAGCCGCCTGTTGGTGGGTATCGCCTTACGGCTCCACCCACCCTACCCAAACGTCGCCAACCGTAGGGTGGGAGGAGCGCAGCGATACCCACGCGGAAAACGACCTCGGCGCCCAAAACCTGCCGAACAGCCGCGTGTTGGCGGGGTTCGCCTACAGTTTCACCCACAGCGCAGGCTGGCTTCGGACGGCCAAAGGCTCCGGCGCCGGCGCGCCCACCAGCGCCTGACGGGCGGTGACTATATTGCTGAAGCCCGCCAGGCGATAGCATTCCCGCGCACAGGTGTCGCGGTTGGTCCACTTGCCGGACGCCCACATCCGCAACAAGGCGACGCGGGCTGGTTCGTGCTCGCCACGCCATTTGTCCCATAGGTAAAAACTCGTCTGCGCCTGCCGGATCTCCAGATGGATGGCGGCGGTGTCCGCCGGATGGTCCGGGTGGTCGTCCGTCAGCGCAATGGATCCGATGCGCTCTTCATAGGCGGAGATCAAACTGGCGGCGCGTTGGAGGACGTCGCGGTGCTGGATCAGCAGCTTCATCATGGCAATGCTCTCTCTGATAGCCATCACTGCACGCCGTTAAGGTGTTCCAGCCCTTGTTTCAAGCGCTGCTGTATCGGCTCCAGCAAGGCCAGCGCTTCCTCGCTGCTGAACAGCAGCGGCTCGTCGCGGCGCTCCAGCAGCGTCACCAAGGCCTGCAGCCCGGTGTGAGCGGCGCGCATGTCCATCACGGCGCGCAGCAGGGCGGAGTCCAGCTCAATGTAATAGTGGTTCAGTTGCCAGCTCAGATCGCCCAGCAGCGCCTCGTCGGAGGAAACGACGGGCAAGCGTTGCAGGCAGAGGCGCAGTTGCTCCATGACCGGGGCAGCGGCGGGTGTGGCGGCTTGGCCTGCGCAATGGGGGCAGGCGGGAGGCGGCATGGCGGGGGGAAAGGTAGAGAAGGTCATCACGGTCTCCATGTCATCTGTGGAAACCTGCCCAGGCGAGGCTAGGGCAGGCACATGACAAGGTGGCAAGACCGGCTAACTCTACCAAAAACCGGCAATCCTTTCGGATTCCCTGCCACGGCCCGCCCCGAATGGGTACGGCGTGGCAGCAGACGTAACGGTGCCAAAGCGGACTGTCGTGTCTGCGGGAGAGTTAGTTATAGGCTTGCCAGCCCTGCGCCGCGTGATTGAGCACGACGCGGGACCAAGCCTAAACAGGCTGGGAGGGGGCGTCAAGGCATTGGGAGAGCCGCAAGCCGCGGGAAGATAAGCATGGCGTGTAATTCGCGGGATAGCCGCGCGCGGGCGTCAGGCCAATCAGGGGAGAGGAAGTATGGATTGATTAATGCGCTGCATCAGTTCGGGGCTGGCCTGCTTGCTACACATGATGTAGCGCTTGAGCCCTTCGGGAATGTCTTTGAAAGACAAGATCGTCAGTTTTTTCGCATCGATTTCTTTTTTCTGCAGCAAGTATTTGTAGTCCTCGACATCGATCAGCATATAGTCGGCGCGCTGAGAAACGATCATTTGCGCCAGTTCGCCCGGCGTCACCGTCGAATCCATCACCGCGGCGGCGGCGTGCTCAATCATCGCATCCAATTCAGGGCCATAGGAAACGCCGGCCACTTTGCCCAGCTTGAATTCAGGACTGGCGAACAGCGCTTTTAGCGTGCTGAATTTTTGGATGTTTTTTGCGGATTTGATATTGGCCAATACCAGGTGCGGCTTGTCTTGGTGAATGGCCGAGGAAAACAGCGCAAAGGCCTCGCGCTCCGGCGTTTTATACCAGCCGGGGGAACAAATCAGTTTCTTATTGGCTTGGATATTGTTGAGAATGCGTTTGGCGGGCACTTCCTCAAACTCCGCCGACACCGCCGCGCGGTGCAAGATTTCAATGGTCCGCTCCAATAAAAAACCTGCCGGTTTTCCATTCTGGCTATAGCTGTAGGGCGGTTTGTCTCGATACTGCAAAGACAGGGCCTGCTCCGCCAAGCAGCCCGGCGCGCACCCCAGCAATATGAGGGAAAAGAGTAGCCGCTTAGCCATATGTCCTCCAGCCGGGTTCCGTCGCGCGAGCATGGGCGCGATCTGGTTTGAGCATGCGGCGGCGTAACGGCTTGGGCCGTTAAGCCGCGCCCGCGTCGTATGGCTCAAGGTCGAATCTTTTGAAAAAATAAATTTAAAGCCGCGGTGATGGCTCCACTATAGGATTATTTTGCCCTGGCGGCGGCGCGTCGAACCGCTGAGTTGCGCATGCCCTGGAAGGGCTTGCCTTGCGGGGCAAGCCCGCGCCCGCCGGCCGGCTTCGGCATCCGCGCCGGGCGCAAAAAAACCCGCCGATTCATACCGGCGGGTTTGATTTGCGGACGCAGCTTACAGCGCGGCCAGCGCGGCGTCGTAGTTCGGCTCTTCGCCGATCTCGGCCACCAGCTCGCTGTGCAGCACCTTGTTGTCCTTGTCCAGCACCACCACCGCGCGGGCGGTCAGGCCGGCCAGCGGACCGGAGGCCAGCTTGACGCCGTAGTCGGCGGCGAACTGCGGGTTGCGGAAGGTGGACAGGGTCACCACATTGTCGATGCCCTCGGCGCCGCAGAAGCGCTTCTGCGCGAACGGCAGGTCGGCGGATACGCACAGCACCACGGTGTCGGCCAGCTTGGCGGCGCGTTCGTTGAACTTGCGCACCGACATCGCGCAGGTGGGGGTGTCCACGCTCGGGAAAATGTTCAGCACCTTGTTCTTGCCGGCATAGTTGTCCAGTTTGACCTCGGCCAGGTCGGCGGAGGTCAGGGTCAGCGCCGGAGCTTGCTGGCCCTTGGCCGGCAGCGCGCCGGCCACTTCAACCGGATTGCCGCGCAGAGTAACGGTAGCCATGTGGGAATTCCTTATTTGGGTTCAGGGGTGAGTGACTCCGCTAGTGTGCGGCACACTGGCCGAATTTCAACCCCTCCCAAAGTAGGGCCAAGCCCATCTCAGCCGGCCGGCCGGCTGCGCAAGCGCTCGGAACGGCCGCGCAACCACTCCAGCGTCAGCAGCATCAGCACCGAGAAACCAATCAACAGCGTGGCCGCCGCGGCGATGGCGGGGCTGAGGTTTTCGCGGATGCCGCTGAACATCGCCCGCGGTAGCGTCGTCTGGCCCGGCCCGGCGACGAACAGCGTCACCACCACCTCGTCGAAGGAGGTGCCGAAGGCGAACAGCGCGCCGGAGATCACCCCCGGCGCGATCAGCGGCAGCGTCACCTTGAAGAAAACCCGCAGCGGCGACGCGCCCAGGCTGGCGGCGGCGCGCACCAGATTGCGGTTGAAGCCCTGCAGCGTGGCGCTGACGGTGATCACCACGAAGGGCACGCCCAAGGCCGCGTGCAGCAACACCAGCGTCAGATAGCTGTTGTCCATGCCCAAGGGCGCGAAGAACAGATAGCCGGCCACGCCGACGATCACCACCGGCACCACCATCGGCGAGATCAGCACCGCCATCAGCAGGCCCTTGCCGGGAAACTCGGCGCGGGTCAGGCCGATGGCGGCCAGCGTGCCCAGCGTCATCGCCAGCACGGTGGCCAGCGGCGCGACGATCAGGCTGTTCTGCAAGGCGCGCATCCACTCCGCCGAGGAGAAGAACTCCTGGTACCAGCGCAGGGAAAAGCCGTTGAGCGGATAGACCAGGAAGGCGCTGCCGTTGAAGGACAGCGGGATGATCACCAGCACCGGCAGCACCAGGAACAGCAGCGTCAGGCCGCTCAGCAGGCGGTGCAGGTAAAACCACAAACGTTCTTCCGGCAAGGTGTGATGGCTTGGCATCGGTTTGGCTCTCCAGTATCGGTTTGGTCCAAGCGGCTATCCAGGCTGCGCTTCAGCCCAGCCGCAGCCGCTCGCTGCCCACCAGGCGGTGGTAAACCGCGTACAGCAGCAAGGTGGCCGCCAGCAGCAAGCCGCCCAGCGCGGTGGCCATGCCCCAGTTGATGGTGGTGTTGGTGTAGAAGGCGACGAAATAGCTGACCATCTGGTCGTTGGGGCTGCCCAGCAAGGCCGGGGTGATGTAGTAGCCGATGGACAGGATGAACACCAGCAGGCAGCCGGCGCCGACGCCGGCCACGGTCTGCGGCGCGTACACCCGCCAGAAGCTGGCGAAGGGATGGCAGCCCAGCGAGATCGCCGCGCGCAAATAGCTGGGCGAGATGCCCTTCATCACGCTGTAGATGGGCAGAATCATGAAGGGCAGCAGGATGTGCACCATGGCGATGTAGACGCCGACGCGGTTGAACACCAGCTGCAGCGGCTGCTCGATCAGGCCCAGGCTCATCAAGGCGGCGTTGATCAGGCCGCCTGACTGCAGCAGCACGATCCAGGCGGCCACCCGCACCAGCACCGAGGTCCAGAACGGCAGCAGCACCATGATCATCAGCAGATTGCTGCGGCGCGTGGGCAGGCTGGCCAGCAGATAAGCCAGCGGGTAGGCCAGCAGCAGGCACAGCGCGGTCACCACCAGGCTCATCCAGAAGGTGCGGGCGAACACGCTCAGGTAAATGCCCTGATCCGGCATCGCGCGGCTGAGCTCGCCCAGGTCGTCGATGCGGTGATCCAGCGACGCCAGCAGATAGTAAGGGGTGTAGGCGGACTGGTTGCGGCGTATCGCCAGCCAGTAGGCCGGATCGCCCCAGCGCTCGTCCAGCTCGGTCAGCGCCTGCTTGAACGAGGCCGGCGCCGGCTCCAGCGGCAAGGCGCGCGCGGTCTTGCCCAGCAGGCTGCGGTAGCCGGGCACTTCCATGTTCAGCCGCTTGCCCAGGTCGCCCAGCGTCTGCCGCTCGCCGGCCAGGCTCACGTCGTCGACGAGCGCGCGGTAGGCCGCTTCCGGCGGCAGCGATTTGCCGTCCCAGACCGCCAGCGCCCGCACCGTCCGCGGCAAGTTGCCCGCCACCTCGGGATTGTCGACGCTGCGCAGCAGCAGCGCGCCGATGGGCACGATGAAGGTCAGCAACAGGAACAACAGCAGCGGCGCCACCAGCGCCAGCGACTTGAGCTTGCCCAGCCGCTCCGCCCGGGCCAGCCGCGCCTTCAGGGGCCGCTCGTCCGGCGCGGACGCGCGGGAATGGGATACCGTGGAAGCCGTCATGACCTTACTCCGTTATGGCCGCCGAAAGGCGGCCTCCGCTAAATGAAGGACGAGCGCTTACTTAGCCGCCCAGGCGTTGAAACGCTGTTCCAAGCTCTCGGCGTGGTCGGCCCAGAATTCCAGATTGATCTTCAGCGCGTCCTTGATGTTCTGCGGCGCGGTGGGCAGATCCGGCAGCTCGCTCTTGTCCAGCAGCGGAATCGCCCGCTTATTGCTGGGACCGTAGGCGATGTTCTGCGAATAGACCTTCTGGTTTTCCGGCTTGCTGGCGAAGGCGATGAACTGGTAGGCCTGATCGCGCTTGGGCGTGCCCTTGGGAATCGACCAGTAATCGAAGTCGTAGAGGTTGCCGTTCCACACCACTTTCAGATTCTTGCCCTCCTTGCGCGCCACCGCGATGCGGCCGTTGAAGGCGGAGCTCATCACCACATCGCCGGAAGCCAGGTATTGCGGCGGCTGGGCGCCGGCCTCCCACCACTGCAGATAGGGCTTGATCTGATCCAGCTTCTTGAAGGCGCGGTCCACGCCGGCCGCGGTGCCCAGCGCCGGGTAAACGTCCTTGGCCGCCACGCCGTCGGCCAGCAAGGCGATCTCCAGCGTGCCCTTGGCGCCCTTGCGCAGGCCGCGCTTGCCGGGGAATTTCTTCACGTCCCAGAAATCCTTCCAGCCCGCCGGCGCGGTCTTCAGCTTGTCGGCGTTGTAGGCCAGCGCGGTGGACCAGACGAAGATGCCGATGCCGCAGGGCTGGGCCGCGCCGGGCACGAAATCCGCCTTATTGCCGATGCGCGCGTAGTCCAGCCGTTCCAGCAGGCCCTCGTCGCAGCCCCGCACCAGTTCCGGCGATTCCACTTCCAGCACGTCCCAGGACACGCTCTTGGTGTCCACCATCGCCTTGAGCTTGGCCATTTCGCCGTTGTACTCGCCGCTGACCAGCTTGAGCCCGGCGCTCTTCTGGAATGGCGCGTAATAGGCCTTGGCCTGGGCGTCCTTATTGGCGCCGCCGTAGGAAATCACCGTCAAATCCTTGGCCGAAGCCGCGCCGGCCAAAGCCAGCGCCGCGCCCAGCAGCATGCATCCTTGTTTCTTCACCATCCCCATTCTCCATTGTTGACTGCATCGTGACGCCGGCTTGGCCGGCGTGGCTTGCCAAACACTCTCTCAGCGCAGCGCCCAGGCCGTGAAGCGCTGCTCCAGGCTTTCGCCATGATCGGCCCAGAATTCCAGATCCACCTTCATCGCGTTCCTCATGTTCTGCGGCGCGGTGGGCAGCTCCTGCAGCTCCGCCTGGTTCAGCAGCGACAGCGTTTTCTTGTTGCTGGGGCCGTAACTCATGTTCTGGGAATAGACCTTCTGGTTTTCCGGCTTGCTGGCGAAGGCGATGAAGCGGTAAGCCGCGTCCTTGTTGGGCGAGCCTTTGGGAATGGCCCAGGAGTCGAAGTCGTACAGACTGCCGTCCCAGACGATCTTCAGGTTCTTGCCCTCTTTCCGCGCCGCGGCGATGCGGCCGCTGTAAACCGAGCTCATCACCACATCGCCGGAGGCCAGGTATTGCGGCGGCTGCGCGCCGGCCTCCCACCACTGGATATGAGGTTTGAGCTGGGCCAGCTTCCTGAAGGCGCGCTCGACGCCGGCCGGCGTGGCCAGCACGCGATACACGTCCTTGGCGGGAACGCCGTCGGCCAGCAAGGCGATTTCCAGCGTGTATTTGGCGCCTTTGCGCATGCCGCGTTTACCGGGGAAGCGCTTCACGTCCCAGAAATCCTTCCAGCCGGCCGGCGCGGTCTTGAGCTTGTCGGCGTTGTAGGCCAAGGCGGTGGACCAGACCAGGGTGCCGATGCCGCAGGCCTGGACCGCGCCCGGCAGAAAATCGGCCTTGCTGCCGATGCGCGCGTAATCCAGCCGTTCGAACAACCCTTCGTCGCAGCCGCGCGCCAGTTCCGGCGACTCCACTTCCAGCACGTCCCAGGACACGCTCTTGGTGTCCACCATCGCCTTGAGCTTGGCCATTTCGCCGTTGTACTCGCCGGCTAGCACCTTGATGCCGGTGGCTTGCTGAAACGGCTGGTAATAGGCCTTGGCCTGCGCCACCTTGCTGGCGCCGCCAAAGGAAATCACGGTCAAATCCCGGGCCTGAGCGGCGCCGGCCAGGCCGGCGATCAATACGGCCGCGGCCGGCAAGGCGTAACTACAGCGTGTCATCATCACTCTCCTGCGCGAGGGCGGCGGAACGGAGGAGCCGCCGCGATAAGAACCTGATTACGATCTGCTGCGCGTCGGCGATACGGCGTTGAAAACTGCTTCGAAATGCTCATGTACCGTTTGTACATTCCGCTTTCTCAGCCGTATTCGCCTTGTCTCGCTGTAGCTCGCGAGATCGTAAACACGTTCTAAGAACCAACGAGGAAGGCCGGCTTATTCCTGCAGCGTCAGCGCGTCCAGCGCCCGCGCGTGCTCCACCTGCCAACCCAGCGGCACCACGTCGCCCACCGCCAGTTGCGGGTCGAGATCGGCGATGGGCTGCTTGACGTAGAAATCGGCGCGGCCGCAGGCCTCCAGCCGCACCCGCACGTGATCGCCCAGATAAATGAATTCCGCCACCCGGCCGGAGAAGCGGTTGGCGCAGGCCTCGCTGCGCGCGTTCAGGTGCACGCGCTCCGGCCGCACCGACAAGGACACCTGGCTGCCGGTCTCGCCCACCTTCACCGCCAGCGCCGCCACCCGCTCGCCGCGTTCCAGCTCCACCAGGCAGCGCTCGCCGTCCTGGCTCAACAAAGTGCCTTGCAGCCGGTTGTTCTCGCCGATGAAGTTGGCGACGAAGGCGTTGCCCGGCCGCTCGTAAAGCTGGGCCGGCGCGTCGACCTGCTGGATTTCGCCCTGGTGGAACACCGCCACCCGGTCCGACATGGTCAGCGCCTCGCCCTGGTCATGGGTGACGTAGACCACGGTGACGCCCAGGCGCTGGTGCAGATGCTTGATCTCCATCTGCATGTGTTCGCGCAATTGCTTGTCCAGCGCGCCCAAGGGCTCGTCCATCAGCACCAGTTGCGGCTCGAACACCAAGGCGCGCGCCAGCGCCACCCGCTGCTGCTGGCCGCCGGACATCTGGCCCGGATAGCGGCCGGCGAAGGCGTCCAGCTGCACCATGGCCAGCGCCCGCTTGACCTTGTCCTGGATGTCCGTCTTGGACACGCCGCGCACCGATAGCGGAAAAGCCAGGTTTTCCGCCACCGTCATGTGCGGGAACAAGGCGTAGTTCTGGAACACCATGCCGATGTTGCGCTTGTGCGGCGGCACCCGGTTGATGGAACGGCCGGCCAGCTGGATTTCGCCGCCGGTGGGGGTTTCGAAGCCGGCCAGCATCATCAGGCTGGTGGTCTTGCCGGAGCCGGACGGCCCCAGCAGGGTGAGGAATTCGCCCTGGCGGATGTCCAGGTTCAGGTTTTTGACGATGAGGTTCTCGCCGTCATAGCTTTTCTGGACGTCGAGGAAGCGGACAAGCACATCGCTGGCTGCGGACATGGCGGCGGCACCTGAAAGTGAATGCGTACGCCAACCATGCTAGGGAGCGCGGCGCGCGCCCGCCATCGGCGGGCGGCGGATTTTGCCGTCGGGATAAACGGCGCTCGCTGTAGGGAAATTCTTAGTGCGCCGCAGCAGGCCGGGCGTTAAAACAATTGATGCTCGATCGCATAACGCACCAGATCCGCCAGCGATTGCGCTCGCAGCTTCTGCATCAGCCTGACCTTGTGGGTGCTGACGGTCTTGGCGCTGATCGCCAGCAGCTGCGCCACCTCGTTGACGTTGGCGCCCTGCGCCAGCCGCTGGAACACCTGGAACTCGCGCTCGGACAGCTGGGCATGCGGCGGCCGTTCGTCGCTGAGATTGACTTCGAACACCAGCCGGTCCGCCAGCTGCGGGTCGATGTAGCGGCCGCCGCCGGCCACCTTGCGGATCGCGGTCAGCAGCAGAGCCGGGTCGCTGTCCTTGGTGGCGTAGCCGGCGGCGCCGGCCTTGAGCGCGCGCGCCGCCATCTGCACCTCGTCGTGCATGGACAGCACCAGGATGGCCGGCGGCCGCGCCAGCGCTCGCAAGCGCGGAATCACGTCCAGGCCGCTCAGGCCCGGCATCGAAATGTCCAGCAACAGCACGTCGCAGGCGGCGGCGCGCAAGGCGTCGAACACCGCGCCGCCGTTGGCGGCTTCGCCAACCACTTGCAAATCTTCGGCCAGGCCGATCAGCTGTTTAATGCCTTCGCGCACAATGGTGTGGTCTTCCGCCACAATCACTCGAATCATGTCTTCTCCTCCCCTTCGTCCGGCCGCAAGGGCAGCCGGGCCGTCAAACTGCAGCCTTGCCCCGGCGCGCTGACGATTTCCAGGCTGCCGCCGAACATCAGCAGGCGCTCGCGCATGCCCACCAGGCCGTAGGAACTGCCCGCCTCCCCCGGCCGCCGCTCGAAGCCCTTGCCGTCGTCGACAATGCTCAGTGTCAGCTCGCCCGGCTGCGCCTGCAAATGCAGCGTCACCGTGTGGGCCTCGGCATGGCGCAGCACATTGGTCAGCGCCTCCTGCAATACCCGGAACAGGCCCACCGCCTTGGCGTCGTCCAGCCGCAGCGGCGCGTCCGGCACCAACACCAGACAGGGTATGCCGCTGCGGGCTTCGAAGCGGCGCGCCTGCCACTCCACCGCCGAGGCCAGGCCCGCGTCCAGGATGGGCGGCCGCAGCGCGGTGGCCACGTCGCGGACCAGGGCGAAAGTCTGGGCGATCAGCTTCTTGATGCTGGCCAGCCGCTGCGCCGCCGCGCCCTCAGGCCGCCCCAGGCTCAGTTCCAGCATCGAGGTTTCCAGCTTGAGCACGGTCAGCACCTGGCCCAGTTCGTCGTGCACCTCGCGCGCGATATGGGCTTTCTCCTCCTCGCGCACCGTCTCGAGGTGGGCGGCCAGGTCGCGCAGCATCGCGCGCGACGCGCTCAGTTCCAGTTCATGGCGCTTGCCGGCGCTGATATCCCACAGAATGCCATCCCACACCATGCCCGTCTCGCCGTGGCGGCGGGCGCTGGCGCGCAGATCGGCCCAGCGCTCCGCGCCGTCGCGGGTCAGAATCCGGCCCTGCCACGCCCAGTCGCGCTGCTCGCTCCACGCCGTCCGCCAGCTGTCGCTCAGACTGGCGGCGTCCTCCGGATGCGCCAGCGCCTGCAAGCCGTCCGGCCGCGCCAGCAAATCCGCGGCCGGATAACCGGTCAGCGCCAGGCTGGCCTCGCTGACGAAGGCCAGCCGCGGGTCTTCCGCCGCGTCGCCGCGCTCCAGCCGGAACACCAGGCCCGGCACATTGCCGGCCATCCCCTTGAAACGCGCCTCGCTTTCCCGCAAGGCGGCGCGTGCCTGCCGCTTCTCGCTGACGTCGTGCATGAAGGCCACCAGGTAGTCGGCGCCGCCGAAGCGCAGAAAGCTGAGCGAGACGTCCACCGGCAGGCGGCTGCCGTCGGCGCGCAGGCCGTCGGTCTCGAACTGGAGCAGGCCGCGGCGCCGCGCCCGGCTCCACAAGTCCAGCCAGCCGTCCATGTCCAGACCCGGCTGGAAGCGCGACAGCGGCTGCCCCACCGCCTGCGTCTCCGCGCAGCCCAGCATCGCCAGCGCGGCCTGGTTGGCGTAGCGCAACCGGCTTTCCCAGTTCAGCCATAGAATGCCCACCGTGCTGTGATCCACCGAGAACTGGGTCAGCCGCAAAGCCTCGGCGCTGGCCTCCCGCTGCGCCAGCGACTGCCGAGCCGCCGCCAAGGCCTGCCGCGATTGTCGCTGCTGCCGGCCCTGCCACAGCAGCGCGCCGACCAAGGCCAGGATCAGCAGACCCGCAAGCTGGCTCAGCCGCCGCCAGAACGGCAGGCTGTCGCCCAGCGGCGTTGGCTCGGCCTGCACCCAGCGCGTGTAAAGATGGCCGCGTTGCGAGGCCGGCAGCGCGCTCAGGGCCCGGTCCAGCAGCGTCGCCAGCTGCGGCCAGTCCTGCCGCGACGCCACCCGCAGCAGCCGGGTAGTTCCGCTGTCGCCCACCGCGCGCAGGGGCGAGAACTCCGGCTCGCGCAGCAACTGGTTCAGCTGCGCCTCGTCCACCACCGCGTAATCCGCCCGCTGGCGCAGCACCTGCTGCAGCGCGGAGCGATCCGAAGCGGCCGGCCAGCGCCGCAAGGCCGGGTAATTGGCGGCCAGGAAGGCCGCCGCCGCGCCCGGCTCAAGCACCGCCACCAGCGCGTTGCCGGGCAGTTGCTCCAGCTCCAGCGCCGCCGCCGGCTCGCCGCGGCCGACCAGCTTGTAGGGGATGCGCAGGAAGGGGCCGGAAAACAGCCAGTAGCGTAGTCCGGCCGGGGTCTGCTCCAGGCCGGGCGCGACATCCACTCGCCCCGCCCGCGCCGCCGCGCTCAATTGCGTCTTGTTCGGGTAAAAGGTCCAGGCCAGCTGGAGCCCAAGCTCGGCGGCCAGGCGGTTCATCAGCTCCACGTGCGCGCCGCTCAGCGACTGCCGCCGCGCGTCCAGCGCCGCGTACGGCGCTTGCGGCACCACGCCCACGCGCAGCACCGGATGCCGGCGCAGCCAGTCCCGCTCCTCCGCCGACAAGCTCAGCGCCCAGCTTGGCGACGCCAGCCACAGCGCCGCCAGTCCCGCCATCCACAATAAGGCTTTCAATGCGTCCCTCCGGCGCGCCGGACGGCGCGCATGACTCCATACTGTGGCAGCGCGGCGGCGCTGTCTAAAAAATCAAACGCAAAGCGGGAAAGGCTGTGGCAAGAGACGCAGGCTGCGGAGCGGAAGAAACGGCTGCGGGGAGGAGACAAGGCGGGCGGAACGCGGCGGAGCGGCCCCGGGCGTCGAAAATGCGCCGTCGTCGGCCAGAAAGCGCGAATTGCACTGCATGGCCGGCGACGACATCAGTATACTGTGACGCTATTTCGAAAAATTGTCGAAAATACTAAGCAGAGGCCGACAAAGGCACGCCACCGAGGTTACAGGCATGGATATTGGATTACGCGTCAAACAAGTGCGCGAGCACTTCGCGCTGTCGCAGCGCGAGCTGGCGAAACGGGCCGGCATGGCCAACGCCACCATCTCGCTGATAGAACAGAACCGGGTCAGCCCGTCCATCAGCTCGCTGTTGAAGCTGATTCAGGGCTTCCCGATGACGCTGACCGAATTCCTGACCTTTGGCGAACCGCCGCCCAGCGACCCTTACACCTTCCGCCGCGAACAGCAACCGGACCTGGGCCGCGACGGCCTGAAGCTGCTGATCATCGGCGCCTCCAACCCCAACCGTCAGATGCGCATGCTGCGCGAGCTGTATTCTCCGGGCGCGGACACCGGCAAGGAAATGATCACCCACCCGGAAGGCGAGGAATGCGGCGTGGTAGTGCGCGGCACCGTGGAGCTGACCGTGGACGGCCACATCAGCATTCTCTCCGCCGGCGACGGTTATTACTTCCCCAGCACCCTGCCGCACAAATTCCGCAATATCGGGCCGGACGAGGCCGAGATCATTAGCGCCAACACCCCGGCCAATTTCTGAGAACCAGTTTACGATCTGAGTTCCAAGAAGCTGTTCATGATCTTTTTATCCACGGGTATCCACATCGTTAATACAAAGGAAACGGCGTATTCGACGCGCCCCGGGTCCCTTCAAGCCTGCCATCGGGTGGCAGGCCCGAGGTCTTAAGCGGCTGCTTGTTCGAGCAGCGCGACGTTAGCGCGCTGCGAGTTCAGCCGCGCCTCGGTACTGACGGGAACCGGCGGGAAGCCGTAGGCCAGGCTTGCAGGGTGGCCTTTAGGAGTGGAGAGGATATTTGGCCAAGCAAATATCCTCTCCCTGCTCGCCGGGCAGCCCCGGCAATGCAAACCATCATCCGCGCAGCGGATTCAATGCATTGGGCAATGACCTTAGCCGAAAAAATCGTGAACCGGCACTGACTCAGCCTCGAGCCATCCCCGCCAGCGCCCCGCGCCCCAAGCGCTGCGGCAGCAGGCTGCCGGCCACCATGCCGAAGACGCTGAAGCCCAGGCCCACCAGCTGCGGCGGCCAGAACGGGTCCGCCGGGCCGAAGTAATCCAGCGCCAGCCAGCTGCCCAGGCCCAGCGCGATGGCCAGCAAGGCGCCCTGCGGCGTCGAACGCTTCCAGAACAGGCCGGCGAACAGCGGCGCCACCGCCGACACCAGCGTCACCTTGTAGGCATTGCCCACCATCTCGTAGATGGTGGCGTCGGACAAGAGCGCGAACACCGTGGTGACGATGGCCAGGCCCACCACGGTCAGCCGCATCGCCAGCAGGAACTGGCGGTCCGACATCACCGGGATGAAGCGGCTGAGCACGTTCTCGGTGAAGGTCACCGACGGCGCCAGCAAGGTGCCGGACGCGGTGGACATGATGGCGGACAGCAGCGCGCCGAAGAACATCACCTGCGCGAACAGCGGCGTGCGCTCCAGGATCAGACTGGGCAGAATCATCTGCGCGTCCTGCTGCATCCAGCGGCTGACCATGGTCGGATCGATCAGGGTGGCGGCGAAGCCGATGAAGATGGGCAGCATGCAGAAAGTCAGGTACAGGCCGCCGCCGACAATGGACGCGCGCGCCGCGACGTTCTCGTTCTTGGCCGACATCACCCGCTGGAAAATATCCTGCTGCGGAATCGAGCCCAGCATCATGGTCAGCAAGGCGCCGACGAAGCCGACCACGTCCTTGGGCGACAGGCTGGGAATCATGGTGAACTTGTCCTGCGCCGCCGCGTGCTGCAGCACCTTGACCGGGCCGCCGGCCATATCGCCTATCAGCCAGGTCAGGTAGAGCAGGCCGGCGACGATCACCGTCATCTGGAAGAAATCGGTCAGCGCCACCGACCACATGCCGCCGAACAGCGTGTACACCAGCACGATGCCGGCGCCCAGCAGCATGCCGGCGTTGGCGCTGATCGCGCCCTGGGACAGCACGTTGAACACCACGCCCAGCGCGGTCAGCTGCGCCGCCACCCAGCCCAGGTAGGAGGCGATGATGCACAGCGACACGAACAGCTCCACATTGCGGCCGAAACGCTGTTTGTAGAAGTCGCCTATGGTCAGCAGATTGAGCCGGTACAGCGGCCGCGCAAACAACAGCCCCACCAGCACCAGACACATGGACGAACCGAACGGGTCTTCGACGATGCCGGCGAAGCCCTTGTCGATGAAGGTGGCCGGAATGCCCAGCACCGCCTCCGAGCCGAACCAGGTGGCGAACACCATGGCGGTGACGATGGGAAACGGCAGGCTGCGGCCGGCCACGGCGAAATCGCGGGCATTGCGCACGCGGGTGGCGGCGAACAGGCCGATGCCCACGGACAGCAGCAGATAGACGACGACGAAGCCAATCAACATGGGAAGGATGTTCCTCTTCTTCTGGCGGCGCGCTCACGCGCCCAAACGGCGGCCCAAAAGCAAGAGGCCGGCGGGGGTGCCTGACACCCCGCCAGCCTCTCTCAATTCCTGAAAACCCTGATATCTTGCCTTTGCCATCAAGGGTTTGGGGGGCGATGATAACGCAGCTTTTTCCCGCTGTGTACCCATCGCCGGGCAGATTTTTCACACCCGGCCCAATTTGCCCGAATGTCATTGCCGGCGCGTCGCCGCCCGCCCCCATTTTCCGCTCGCCGTCCGCCGTCGCGGCCGGATTGCCCGGCGGTTTTCAAGCCGCCGGACAAGGGGCGCTCAGTCTCCCCAGTCCTCGATGAACAGCGCTTCTTGCTCCACCTTGCACTGCCGCTCCTGCATCTCCATCGCCAGTCCATGCAGCAAGGGCGGCAAGCCGCCGCCCATCAGCCGCGCCAGTTGCGCCTGGTCCGCCTCGCTCAAGGGCTGGGCGCCGTTGGCCAGCGTCAGTTGCTCCGGCTGCATCCGCCACGGCGACCACGGTCGGCCGGCCTGCTCCGCCACCTGGCCGGCGGCCATGGCGACGGCGATGCCGGACGGGGCCAGATCGCAGGCGATCTGCACCGGCACCCGCAGCAGAGTCAATAAATGGCGCACCGCCTCGCGCCAGCGCTGGTGCGGCTGGCCCGGCACCCAGATGGTCAGCACCGGCAACGCCTGCTGGCTCAGCGTCTGGAACACGCTGAGGTTCTCCACGATGCGCACGCTGCGGATCGCGCCTTCCACCGCGCTGACGCTCATCAAGGCCTCCGGCCCCAAGGCCACGCCCTGCTGCAACAAGGCGGCGGACAGCAGGCATTGCTGCCCGGCCCACAGGCCCAGCGGCCCGGACAGGAAAACGTGAGGGGTGTGGCCGGCGACGCCGCAGGCCTCCAGGTCGACGCCGAACTCCGCCAGCCACTGCCGGTCCGCGACGCCGAAGGCCTTGCTGCGCCCCAGCGCGCGCTGCGAAAACTGGCGCTCGGTGCCCCAGCAACCGTCCAGCAGCCATTGATCCAGCGCCTGGGCCAGCTTCAGCCGGCGCTCCAGCGTGGAGGATTGCAGATGCGGGCTCAGGCTTTCCGCCAAGCCCAACAACAGCGGATGGCGCGGCTGCCAGCCGCGCCACAGTTCCACCACCTCGGCCTGCGGCCGCGCGTCGGCCATGCCCAGCAAGTGGCGCAGGCCGTACATGTCCAGCCACTGCACCCAGAACGGCTGCAAGGGCTGGAAGCGCAGCCCGGTTTCGGCGTGCAGCTCCACCTCGCACCAGCCGGCCTCCAGCAGGCGGCGCAACAGGTTCTCCGCCAAGGTCGGGCTGTCCGCCGGCGCCAACAAGGTGCTCCAGCGCGCGCGGTCGCGCCGCGTCTTGAGCCAGCCGCGCACCATGTCCTGTTCCTCCGCGCTCAGCGGCAAGGACCGCGGCGCGGCCAGCGGCGTCAGCAGCAGATTGTGGCCGCGCGCGCCCAGCGGGGTGCGGCGAACGGAATCGGGATCGATCTGGGACAGCCAATGCGACATAGCGGACGACTCGATGAAAAGGCGGATGAGGAATAGACCATTTTTCCGCCAGAAATTCAATGCCGGCGCCGCGGATCGCCAGCGGCTTCTCAAGCCGCTTGCCAGGCGATCACCCGGTCGCGGCCGCCGGCCTTGGCCTGGTACAGCGCCTGGTCCGCCCGATGGAAAGCCTGCTGCAGCCCGCCGTTCCCCACCAGGCAAACGCCTGCGCTGACCGTCACCTGGCCATGGGGAAAGGGAGCGGCGCGCACCTGCTGGCGGAAACACTCCAGCCGCGCCTGCCCCGCCGCGTCGCTGCGCGCCGCCAGCAGCACGCCGAATTCCTCGCCGCCGATGCGGCCGTAGATCTGGTCGTGAAAGGTTTCGGCCAGCAAGGCGCTGACCTCGCGTATCGTCTGATCCCCCACCGCGTGGCCGTGGGTGTCGTTGATGCACTTGAACAGATCGATATCGATGATGGCCAGGTAGAAAACGATGTCATCGTGCCCAAGCGCGTACTCCGCCTGCTGCAGAAAGGAACGCCGGTTGGGCAGACTGCTCAGCGAATCGTAAAAAGCCTGCCGCCTCAGCTTGTTCAACAACAGATGATTGCTGCGCAGCGTCTGCACCACCTGCAGATGCACCAGCACCATGCCGCCGATGATGATGGCCAGAAAGCCGAAACCGTAAATCGCCTGCTCGCCGCCCCAGCGCAGAAACACCCGCGCGGGATCGAACACCAGCAGCAGCAGCCCCCAAAAGCTCAGCGTGTGCCATACGCTGGACATGCTGATCGACATCACCAGCGCCGACACGCCCAGCGTCGGCAACAGCAGGTATTCGCCGTAGCCGCCGGCGTCCAGCGCGCGTTTCATCGCCAGGCAATAGCCAATGGCGAACAGCACCTGCCACAACAGCAGGGAGCGGCCGCGCCGCGCCGCGATCTGCAACAGGATCAAGCCGCCCAGGCCCAGGCCCACCGCCAGGAACAGCCAGCCCGGCACCATGCCGCCGTACAGGCGGCGCACCAGCAGAAAGCCCAAAGCGCCCAACACCCCCACGCCCTGGAAACCCAGGCTGCGCCATTGGAAAGCGTCGATCAGATAAGCGTCGAAATCTTGTTCCAGCGGCCGCACCGGCGCAGGTATCGTCATCGCATCATGCTCCCGCCACACACTCGTCTGGCATTGCGTCTTGCTGTGGTATAGGCGGCAGGGCCGCGCCCATGCAATCCTCGGCGGCGCCGACTGGCTCCGCCTTCCCCGCCCGGCTATAATCGCCGCCTTCGACGCGGCGCGGCCTTGGCCGCGCGCTTTGCTTTTTGTCTTTCATGGATTGGCCGCACCCGATGTCCGCAGTCTGTCGCCGGCAGGACGCCATTGTCCTGCGCCCGATGCAAGTTCAAGATTTTCCCGCCGTGCTGCAAGTTCAGCAACACTGCTATCCGCCGTCGCTGATCGAGAGCCGCGACGCGCTGGCCTCGCGCCACCGGCTGTCGCCGGACGCGGCCGACACCCTGTTCATCCACGATCTGGCGCTGCATCCGGACGCGCGCGGCCACGGCTTGGGACCGCGCCTGGTGCAAACCGTTCTGGGCCAGGGCCGCCGACGCGGCTTGCGCCAGGCGCGGCTGGTGGCGGTGCAGGGCGCGGCGCGCTACTGGCGCCGCTTCGGCTACCAGGCCTGCGCGCGCGACGACTACACCCGCCGGACTTATGGCGAAGGCGCGGTCGGCATGCAACGCCCGCTCTAAGAACAGGTTCTAAATGCGGGCCGCGCCGGCACGCCAAAACGCCTATGCTGCAAGGAAGATTTGGCCAGCCCCCAGGCCAAGCTATGATAGAATCGCGCGCAACGTATTCAATTCCTTATGAAAATACTCATAGTCGCCCTGTGCGCGGCATGGCTCGCCGCCCCGGCCCTGGCCGGCCGTTTGCTGCCGATGGAACTGAAGGCCGGCACGGTCCGCGCCGCGGACGACGCCACCATCGAGTTCGTCAAGAAAGACCGCTCGCTGCTGGAAAGCCTGCTCGGCATCTTCATCCGCTCGGAACGCCAGTTCCCGTTGGCGCCCGGCCTGCGCATCTTCGACGAGAACAACCGTTTCCTGCTGCGCGGCCAACTGGACGGCCTGGAAGGCCGGCCGGTGGGCGTCACCTTCAATATGCAAGGCCAGATCAACCGGATCTGGGTGCTGCGCCCCGAGGAAGTGGAGCTGCTGAAGCAAAGGGAAGCCGAAGCGGCCGCCCAACCGTCCCGATAACCTCAGCCGCCCGCGGCGGCGCCTGCCGGGCCCGGCCCGGCGGGAACTGACAGAAACACGCTGGAATCTAGCCGCAATGAAAAAGGTATACATCAAGACGTTTGGCTGCCAAATGAACGAGTACGACTCGGACAAGATGGCGGACGTGCTGTCCGACTCCGAAGGCATGGTCAAAACGGACAAGCCGGAAGAGGCCGACATCATCCTGTTCAACACCTGTAGCGTGCGCGAAAAGGCGCAGGAGAAAGTGTTTTCGGACCTGGGCCGCATCCGCCCGCTGAAAGAGGCCAAGCCCGACCTGATCATCGGCGTCGGCGGCTGCGTGGCGTCGCAGGAAGGCGAAACCATCGTCAAGCGCGCACCCTACGTCGACGTGGTGTTCGGCCCGCAAACGCTGCACCGGCTGCCGGAGCTGATCAAGTCGCGCCAGTCCAGCGGCAGCTCGCAGGTGGACATCTCCTTCCCGGAGATCGAGAAGTTCGACCACATCCCGCCGGCCAAGGTGGAAGGCGGCGCGGCCTACGTCTCCATCATGGAAGGCTGTTCCAAGTATTGCTCCTTCTGCGTGGTGCCCTACACCCGCGGCGAGGAAGTCAGCCGCCCCTTCGACGACGTGCTGACCGAAATCGCCGGCCTGGCCGCGCAAGGCGTCAAGGAAATCACCCTGCTGGGCCAGAACGTCAACGCCTATCGCGGCGCGATGGCCGACGGCGAAATCGCCGACTTCGCGCTGTTGCTGGAATACGTGCACGAGGTGCCGGGCGTGGAGCGCATCCGCTTCACCACCAGCCACCCGCGCGAATTCAGCCAGCGCATCATCGACTGCTACGGCAAGCTGCCCAAGCTGGTGTCGCATCTGCACCTGCCGGTGCAAAGCGGCGCCGACCGCGTGCTGACCGCGATGAAACGCGGCTACACCGGCCTGGAATACAAGTCCATCATCCGCAAGCTGCGCGCGCTGCGGCCGGACCTGTGCCTGTCGTCCGACTTCATCGTCGGCTTCCCCGGCGAGACCGAGACCGACTTCGAGCAAACGCTGAAGCTGGTCAAGGACATGGAGTTCGATTTCAGCTTCGTGTTCATCTACAGCCCGCGTCCGGGCACGCCGGCGTCCAACCTGCCGGACGACACGCCGCACTCGGAAAAAGTGCGCCGGCTGGAAGCCCTGAACGAGGTGATCGAGGCCAAGGGCTTCGCCATCAACCAGGAGATGGTGGGCACGGTGCAGCGCGTGCTGGTGGAAAGCGTGTCCAAGAAAGACGCCACCATGCTGGCGGCGCGCACCGCCAACAACCGCGTGGTCAACTTCGTCGGCCACCCGCGGCTGTTGAATCAGATGATGGACGTGCGCATCACCGAAGCCCGCCCGCACTCGCTGGTGGGCGAGGCGCTGATCGCGGAAACCGTCTGAGCATGAGGCCCGTCCGCCATTTTTTCGCGCCGGACGCCGCGGGCGGGCGTATGCTTGGCGCTTTGCACTCACGCTGACGCCGCCATGTTCATCGTTTCGCTAAGCTATATCGCCCCGCTGTCCGACATCGACGCGCAGCTGGAAGCGCACGTCGCCTGGTTGCGGCAGGGCTACGCCTCCGGCCTGCTGCTGGCCTCCGGCCGCAAAAGCCCGCGCACCGGCGGCGTGATCCTGGCGCGCGGCGAACGCGCCGAGCTGGAAGCCCTGCTGGCGCGCGATCCGTTCGCCGTCGCCGGCCTCGCCCGCTACGAGATCACCGAGTTCCACGCCAGCATGAGCGCGCCGGAACTGGATTGTCTGCGGAACATTTGATGAACGCCGCAGCCTTAACCCTTGTCCATCGGTCGTCCCGCCCCGCCGCGGGCCGCCGACAACGACCCAGACTACGAGCCGCATGACTACATCGCACGCCGAACCCCTGAGCTTCAACCCTGTCGACAATGAACGGCTGGCCCGCCTGTGCGGCCCGCTGGACGAAAATCTGAAACAGATAGAAACCGGCCTGGACGTGACGGTGCAGCGCCGCGGCGAAAGCTTCCGCGTCCAAGGCGAACAGGCCAAGACCGCGGTGGAGGCGCTGACCCGGCTCTATCTGCTGGCGGAAAAACAGGAGCTGTCGATAGACGACGTGCAACTGTGCCTGGTGGAGCTGCGCCGCCACGCGCCCAACGGCGCCGCGGCGCCCGCCGACGACGAAGACGCGCCGGTGCTGGTGACCCGCCGCGGCGATCTGCGCGGCCGCACGCCGCGCCAGAGCCGCTACATCAAGGCCATCCAGCAACACGACATCACCTTCGGCATCGGCCCGGCCGGCACCGGCAAGACCTATCTGGCGGTGGGCTGCGCGGTGGACGCGATGGAGCGCGACACGGTCAAGCGCATCGTGCTGGTGCGCCCGGCGGTGGAAGCCGGCGAGAAGCTGGGTTTCCTGCCCGGCGACCTGGCGCAGAAGGTGGACCCGTATCTGCGGCCGCTGTACGACGCGCTGTACGATCTGATGGGCTTCGACCGCGTGACCCGGCTGTTCGAGAAGAACCTGATCGAAATCGCGCCGCTGGCCTATATGCGCGGCCGCACGCTGAACAACGCCTTCATCATTCTGGACGAGGCGCAGAACACTACGCCGGAACAGATGAAGATGTTCCTGACCCGCATCGGCTTCGGCTCCAGGGCGGTGATCACCGGCGACGTGACCCAGATCGACCTGGCCCGCCATCAGAAAAGCGGCCTGGTCGAGGTGGAGCGCATCCTGGACAAGGTGCGCGGCATCCATTTCCACCATTTCCAGAGCGACGACGTGGTGCGCCACCCGCTGGTGCAGAAAATCGTCGACGCCTACGACCAATACCAAAGCAAGCAAGATGAAAAGAGCCAAGCGTAACCCGCTGCTGGCGCGCCTGGCCGCGCGCCTGGAACTGAGCCTGGACGTGCGCAGCCAAACCGCGGCGCTGCCGCGGCCGGCCGACCTGCGCCGCTGGAGCCAGGCGGCGCTGCAAGCCGGCGTCAAACAGGCCCAGGTCAGCATCCTGATCGTGGACGCCGACGAAGGCCGCCAGATGAACCGCGACTACCGCGGCAAGGACTACGCCACCAATGTGCTGAGCTTCGCCCTCAACGAGGGCGAGCCGGTGCCCGGCCTGCCGCTGATCGGCGACCTGGTGCTGTGCGCGCCGGTGGTGGAAAAAGAGGCGGCCGAGCAAAACAAGCCGCTGCAAGCCCATTACGCCCACCTGCTGGTGCACGGCATGCTGCACTTGCAGGGCTTTGACCATGAGCAAGACGACGAAGCCGAAACCATGGAGACGCTTGAAACCGTCATCATGCAAAGGCTAGGATATCCCGACCCTTATCGAGAGGAGCAGTTCTAAGAAATGGAAGACCCCAGTAAACCGCGGCCGACTTGGCTGGAACGCCTGT
This sequence comes from Chromobacterium sp. LK11, assembly GCF_001043705.1. Lineage (NCBI taxonomy): Bacteria > Pseudomonadati > Pseudomonadota > Betaproteobacteria > Neisseriales > Chromobacteriaceae > Chromobacterium > Chromobacterium sp. LK11. Next base: position 28,875 of record NZ_LDUR01000013.1, on the reverse strand, counting down.
CCACCATGTTGCTGCGCGAGCCGGAAGATCGCGAAGAGTTGATCGAACTCTTGCACAACGCCTTCGAGCGCAATCTGCTGGACGCGGAAGCGCTCGGCATGATCGAGGGCGTGCTGGAAGTCAGCGAGCTGACCGTGCGCGACGTGATGATTCCGCGCAGCCAGATGAACGTGATCAGCTGCGACGACCCGATCACCCGCTTCCTGCCTATGGTGATCGACTCCGGACACTCGCGCTTTCCGGTGATAGGCGACAGCAAGGACGACGTGCTGGGCATTCTGTTGGCCAAGGAACTGTTGCGCTATTTCCACGCGCCGGCCAGCTTCGACTTGAAGGCGGTGCTGCGCCCGGCGGTGTTCGTGCCGGAATCCAAGCCGCTGAACGTGCTGCTGCGCGATTTCCGCGCCACCCACAACCACATGGCGGTGGTGGTGGACGAATACGGCGGCGTGTCCGGCCTGGTGACCATCGAGGACGTGATCGAGCAGATCGTCGGCGACATCGAGGACGAATACGACACCGAGGACGACGAGGAAGACATCCTGCCGGTGCGCGGCCATCAACGCTACCGGGTCAAGGCGCTGACCGAAATCGAGGACTTCAACCATTACTTTGAAACCGATTTCGAAGACGACGACGTCGACACCGTCGGCGGCCTGGTGATCTCGCTGACCGGCCATCTGCCCAAGCGCGGCGAGGCGGTGGAAGCCTCCGGCCTGCGCTTCACCGTGTTGCGCGCCGACAACCGCCGCGTCGACACCCTGCTGGTGGAGCGGATACAAGCCGGCGAGACCAGCGAGGTCTGAAGCGGTTGACGATCCGGCGCGAGGCGCCGCGCGGCGAGTCACTTCGGAACGCGCATGCGCCGCATGTCCATTCCTGGTCCTCAGCCGCAAGGCCTTGCCTCGCTCCGGCTCACGAAACCATGAACGCTAGAACAGCCTGCGGGCGCCGGAGGCCGGATAGCACTTGGTGCCCGCGCCTCCCGTTTCTAAGATGAATATCAGCCATTTGACAATCCGTCGGCCGGCTTTTGCCGGCCGGCTTCGCCTGATGCCTACCATGCGCACTTTACTGGTCCTGCTGGCAGCCGCCTTGGCTGGCAGCCTCACACTGTTCGCCTTCGCCCCCTACCGGCTGTTCTGGATCATGCCGCTGTCGCTGGCGGCGCTGGCGGATCTGACCCAGCGCCACCCGCAACGCGCGTTCTGGATCGGCTATGTCTGGGGCCTGGCCGCCTACACCAGCAACTTCAACTGGATCTACAACAGCCTGCACGACGTGGCCGGCCTGCCGGTCTGGATCGCCTTGCCGCTGGTGCTGTTGCTGCCCGCCTATCTGGCGCTCTACCCCGGCCTCGCGATGTGGCTGAGCGCCCGCGTCACCGCCAAGCCGTGGCAGCGCTGGCTGCTGGCCTTTCCGGCGCTGTGGGAGCTGGGGGAATGGCTGCGCGGCTGGGTGCTGACCGGCTTCCCCTGGGCCGCCGCCGGCTATTCGCAGATCACCGAAAGCCCGCTGGCCGGCTACACGCCGCTGGGCGGCTCCCACCTGGTCAGCTATCTGGTGGCGCTGTCCGCCGGCGCGCTGGCGCTGATGGTCCACAGCGGCTGGAAGATGCGCGCCGGCCTGCTGATCGCCGCGCTGGCGGTGTGGGGCAACGGCTTCTGGCTGAAAAGCATCGAATGGACTCAGCCGCAGGGCAAGCCGATCAGCGTGGCGCTGGCCCAGGGCAATATCGCCCAGGAGCTGAAATGGTCGCCGGAAAACCTGGAAGAGTCGCTGCGCGTGTATTACCAGCAAGTGGCCACCGCCCGCGCCGACCTGATGCTGCTGCCGGAAACCGCGCTGCCGCTCTTCCTCGACGACCTGCCCTCCGGCTATCTGAGCATGATGGAAGGCCAGGCCCAGCGCGCCGGCATGGCGCTGGCCACCGGCGTGCCCCGCCGCACCAACGACGGCCGCGGCTATTTGAACGCGGTGGTGGCGCTGACCACGCCGGGCCGTCCGTATTTCGCCAAGGACCACCTGGTGCCCTTTGGCGAATTCATCCCGGTGCCGGGGCTGATAGGCTGGATCTACCAGTTCATGAATATGCCGATGTCCGGCTTCAGCAGCGGCGGCGCCAATCAGCCGCCGTTGGCGCTGGCCGGCGAGAAAATCGCCTTCAACGTCTGCTACGAGGACAGCTTCGGCGAGGAGTTGATAGGCCCGGCCTCCCAGGCCAGCATCATGGCCAACGTCAGCAATCTGGCCTGGTTCGGCAAGAGCGTGGCGATGAGCCAGCATCTGCAGCTGTCCCAGGCGCGCGCGCTGGAAAACGGCCGCTACATGCTGCGCGCCACCAATAACGGCATGACCGCCATCATCCGTCCGGACGGCGAGATCGCCTCGGTGGCGGCGCCCTACACCCGCCAGGTGCTGCAGGGCTTCGCCCAGGGCCGCCAGGGGCTGACCCCCTATATGCGCCACGGCAACGCGCCGGTCTTGATCGGCTGCGCGGCGCTGCTGCTGCTGGCCATGCTGCTGGGCCGCAAGCACCGGCCCTGAGCCTTGCCGCCTTCGCCTTGAAAACGCGCGATGTTTCCTCACCGGAACATCGCGCGTTTTGACATTCGGCCCCGGATTCCCGATCATCATTCGCCGGCGGCGCGAACCGGTCCCGCACCGGAACCACACCAAGAAAGACGCGCCGCCTCTACAAGGGAAAAACCATGAACGAGAGAAAACTGGAAGCCGGGATCGTCACCAACTTTTCCGAGCGCATGAGCTACGGCGGCTATCTGTGCCTGGACGAATTGCTGGCCTGCCAGAAGCCGCTGTCCAACCCGCCGCACCACGACGAGTTGCTGTTCGTGATCCAGCATCAGACGTCGGAATTGTGGATGAAGCTGATGCTGCACGAGTTGCAGGCCGCGGTGCGCTTCGTCCAGCAGGACACGCTGGGCCCCAGCTTCAAATGCCTGGCGCGGGTCAAACAGATCCAGCGCCTGCTGTTCGAACAATGGGCGGTGCTGGAAACGCTGACGCCGTCCGAGTACATGGAATTCCGCGACGTGCTGGGCAACTCCTCCGGTTTTCAGTCGCACCAATACCGCTCCATCGAATTCCTGCTGGGCAACAAGAACCAGGCGATGCTGAACGTGTTCGCCCATGAGCCGGACAAGCACGCGGCGCTGAAAGCCATTCTGGACGCGCCCAGCCTCTACGACGAATTCCTGCGCCACCTGGCGCGGCGCGGCCTGCCGGTGCCGGCCTCCAGCCTGGAGCGCGACTGGTCGCAGCCCTATCAGCGCAATCCGGAACTGATCCCGCTGTTCAAGACCATTTACGACCAGCCCCAACAACACTGGGAAGCCTATGAGATGGCGGAAAAGCTGGTGGACGTGGAGGAATACTTCCACCTGTGGCGCTTCCGCCACATGAAGACGGTGGAGCGGGTGATCGGCTTCAAGCAGGGCACCGGCGGCTCCAGCGGCGTGCGCTTCCTCAAGCAGGCGCTGGAGCTGACCTTCTTCCCGGAACTGCTGGACGTGCGCACCGAGATCGGCCGCTAAGAACCTGTTTACGATCTGCTGCGCTGCGTGGAGCGTTACACGGTGAGTACCGCTTCGAAATGCTCATGTACCACTTGTACATTCCGCTTTCTCAGCGGTTTTCGCCTTGTCTCGCTCTTGCTCGCGAGATCGTAAACACGTTCTAAAAACCGGTTCTAAGGCGGCCTAGCGCGGCGGCGCTCAACAGCGGAAGCGCGACACCAGCCCGCGCAGATTGCCGGCCAGCTGGCGCATGTCCGCCAGCGCCGCCGAGGCGGTGGACGCCGCCTGCGCGTTCTTGCTGGAACTCATCGCGATCTGCTCGACGTATTGGGCGATGTCCTGGCTGGCGGTGCCCTGTTCCTTCAGCGCGTGGGAGATGTCGTTGACCACGCCCAGCACCCCGCCGGCGCTCTGACGGATCTCGCTCACCGCCGCGCCGCCCTGCTCGGCCAGTTCCAGGCCGTTCTTGGCGCGCCGCACCGCCTCTTCCATCGAGCCGTGCGACTGGGTGGAGCTTTGCTGAATCTCGGCTATCATGCCGGCGATCTCCTCGGTGGCCTGGGCGGTGCGCTCGGACAGCTTGCGCACCTCGTCCGCCACCACCGCGAAGCCGCGGCCCTGCTCGCCGGCGCGCGCCGCCTCGATCGCCGCGTTCAAGGCCAAGAGATTGGTCTGGTCGGCGATGTCCTTGATCACCTGCATGATGCCGGAGATCACCTGCGCCTTGTCCACCAGCTCGTTGATGGTGCCGGCGGCCAGTTCCACCGATTCATTGATGCGGCGCATCTCCGCCACCGCGCGCGAAATCACCTCGCTGCCCTGCTGCGACGATTCGCCGGACTGTTCGGACAGATTGCGGGCGTCCTGGGCGCGGTCGGAAATATGGTTGATGCTGACGGTCAGCTCTTCTATCGACGCCGCCATCGAGGTGGCCGCCTCGCTCTGCTGCTCCGAGCCGTTGGCCACCTCGCTGGCATGGCTGCTGACGTCGGCGCTCATCTCCGACACCCGGTTGGCGGCGGCGGCGATGTCGCCCACCAGCTGCCGCAACTGCCCCTGCATGCCGGCCACATTGGCCAGCAGGCTGTCCCGGTCGCCGTTCTTCACCGGCACCTCCATATCCAGCTGGCCGGCGGCGATGCGCTTGACGATGTCCACGGTGACCGCCGGCTCGCCGCCCAGCTGGCCCAGCACGCTGCGCATGATGTAGCCGCCCAGGCCGGCCAGCAGCAGCAGGATCACGCCGACCTCCAGCGCCAGATTGAACAGCGATTTGTGATAGGCGGCGGCCACGTCGTCCAGATAGATGCCGGTGCCCAGCACCCAGCCCCAGCCGGGCGAGGTCATCAAATAGGAGATCTTGGGCTGCGGCGCGTCGAAGCCCGGCTTGTCCCAGACGTAGCCGGCGTAACCCTTGCCGCCGCCTGCGCTCAGCGCCTGGTCGAACAGCTGGCCCATGTCCTGGCCGCTGCCCTCTTTAACTCCGTGCAGGTTCTTGCCGATCAAGGCCGGCTTCACGCCGTGGGCGACATAGGTCAGGCCCTTGTCGAAGGCGAAGAAATACTCGCGCTCGTCGTAGCGCATGCTGCTCAGCGCCGCCGCCGCCAGCTGCTTGGCCTGCGGTTCGCTCATCTTGCCGTCCGCCGCCATCTTCTCGTAGGAGCTCACCAGCGCCGCCGCCGACTCCACCAGATTGCGCGTCTTGTCCTTGCGGTCCTGCAACATGGTGTCGCGCTCGCGCATCACCGACAGCACGCCTATCGCCGTCACCAGCAGCGCCATCGCCACCAAGAGCAGCAGCAAGCGGCCGCGCAGGCTCATTGTTGTTTTGTTCATCTCCATCTCCCCACACCTTGTTAGCTTATTCTAGACAGCGCCCATCGCTCTTTTTATGCGATTAATCCTAATTTGATACATTTTTTCCGAAAATATCAACAGCATAAAAAAACCCGGATTGCTCCGGGTCAAACTGAACGCGAGCGGTCATCCCCGCGCTCAGGGTCGTCATTCCTTAGGATTCAGTCCGCGCCGCCTCACTTCATCGTCGGCATCACGAATTCGGCGGTCATCTTGGCCGGCCAGCGGCTGGTCACCGTCTTCATTCGGGTATAGAAACGCACGCCCTCCGGGCCGTGCATATGGTGATCGCCGAACAGCGAAGCCTTCCAGCCGCCGAAGCTGTGGAAAGCCATCGGCACCGGAATCGGCACATTGACGCCCACCATGCCCACCTGGATGCGGTGGCTGAATTCGCGCGCGGCGCCGCCGGAACGGGTGAAGATGCTGGTGCCGTTGGCGAAGGGATGGGCGTTGATCAGGCTGACCGCGCTGTCGAAGTCCGGCACCCGCACCACCGCCAGCACCGGCCCGAAGATTTCCTCCTTGTAGATGGTCATCTCCGGCGTCACGTGGTCGAACAGGCAGCCGCCGAGGAAAAAGCCGTCCTCGTGGCCCGGATGGCGATAGCCGCGGCCATCCACCAGCAGTTGCGCGCCTTCGGCCACGCCCTGAGCTACATAGCCCGTCACCTTGTCCAAATGCTGGCGCGTCACCAGCGGCCCCATTTCCGCCGCCGCGTCGTCGCCCACGCCTATCTTCAGATTACGCGCCCGTTCGGCCAGCCGCTCCACCAGCGCGTCGCCGATATCGCCCACCGCCAGCACCACCGAGATCGCCATGCAGCGCTCGCCGGCCGAGCCGTAGGCGGCGCCGATCAGCGCCTCCACCGCGCCGTCCAGGTCCGCGTCCGGCATCACCACCAGGTGGTTCTTGGCGCCGCCCAGCGCCTGCACCCGCTTGCCGTGGCGCGCGCCGGTTTCGTAGATGTACTGGGCGATGGGCGTGGAGCCGACGAAACTGAGCGCGGCGATGTCCGGGTGGCCGAGCAAGGCGTCCACCGCCTGCTTGTCGCCGTGCACCACATTGAACACCCCGGCCGGCAGGCCGGCCTGCTGCAGCAGCTCGGCCAGCAACAAAGCGGCGGACGGGTCGCGCTCGGACGGCTTGAGGATGAAGCAGTTGCCGCAGGCCAGCGCCACCGGGAACATCCACAGCGGCACCATGGCCGGGAAGTTGAACGGGGTGATGCCGGCCACCACGCCCAGCGGCTGGCGCATGGAATGGCTGTCGATGCCGCCGCCCACTTGCTCGGTGAACTCGCCCTTCAGCAACTGGGGGATGCCGCAGGCGAACTCCACCACTTCCAGGCCGCGGGCGACTTCGCCGATGGCGTCCGACACCACCTTGCCGTGCTCGCTGGAAATCAGCGCCGCCAGCCGCTGCTGGTTCTGCTCCAGCAGCTCCTTGAATTTGAACATCACCCGCGCGCGCTTCAGCGGCGAGGTTTCCGCCCAGGCCGGGAAGGCCTTGCGCGCCGCCGCCACCGCGGCCTGGACCTCGTCCGGGCTGGCCAGCGGCACGCGGGCGGCGACGCTGCCCAGCGCCGGGTTGTAGACATCGCCAAAGCGGCCGCTGCGGCCTTCGCAGCGTTCGCCGCCGATGTAGTGAGGAATGGTTTGCATGGGTGGTTCCGATTTGAATGGGTTAACGCGCTGCCGTGTTTATTCGCAGGCGCGCAAGGCGGCGGCGATGGTGTCGAACAGCCGGTCGATCTCGTGTTTCTCAATGATCAGCGGCGGCGAAACCGCCAGGATGTCGCCGGTGAAGCGCACCAGCACGCCTTGTTCCCAGCATTTGAGGAAGGCGTCGAAACCACGCTGTCCGGCCGCGCCGGGGCGGCTGTCCAGCTCGATGCCGGCCACCAGGCCCAGGTTGCGGATGTCCTTGACGTAGGGCTGGCCGCGCAAGGCGTGCGCGCGCTCCTCGAAATAAGCGGACAGGCCGGCGGCGCGCTCGAACAGCTGCTCCTCGCGGTACAGGTCCAGCGAGGCGATCGCCGCGGCGCAGGCCAGCGGGTGGGCGGAATAGGTGTAGCCGTGCGGAAACTCGATCATGCGCTCGCCGGCGGCGGCCATGAAGGCGTCGTGGATCTCCGGCTTCACCAGCAGCGCGCCCATCGGCACCACGCCGTTGGTCAGGCCCTTGGCGCAGGTGATGATGTCCGGCAGCACGCCGAACTTGTTCGCCGCCCAGTCCGCGCCCAGGCGGCCGAAACCGGTGATCACCTCGTCGAAGATCAGCAGGATGCCGTAGCGGTCGCAGATTTCGCGCAGGCGCCGCAAATAGCCCTTGGGCGGAATCAGCACACCGGTGGAGCCGGCCATCGGCTCGACGATGACGGCGGCGATGGTGGACGGGTCGTGCAGGGTCAGGATCCGCGCTTCCAGTTCGTCGGCGAACTCGGCGCCGTGCTCCGGTTCGCCGCGGCTGAAGGCGTTGCGCGCCAGGTCGTGGGTGCTGCGCAGATGGTCCACCGCCGGCAAGGACACCGGGAAGTGCTTGCGGTTGCCGGCCATGCCGCCCACCGAAATGCCGCCGAAGTTGACGCCGTGATAGCCGCGCTCGCGGCCGATCAGCTTGACGCGGGCGGCGTCGCCGCGCACGCGGTGGTAAGCCACCGCCATCTTCAGCGCGGTGTCCACCGCCTCCGAGCCGGAGCCGACGAAGAAAGCCTTGCTCAAGCCCTTGGGCGCCATCGCCACCAGCTTGTCGGCGGCCTCGAAAGCCTTCGGGTGCGCCATCTGGAACGGCGGCGCGTAGTCCAGCGTCGCCACCTGGCGCTGCACCGCCTCGACGATGGGCTTGCGGTTGTGGCCGGCGGTCACGCACCACAGGCCGGCGCTGCCGTCCAGGATCTGGCGGCCCTGATCGTCGGTGTAATACATGCCGTCGGCGCTCACCAGCATGCGCGGCGCGCGCTTGAACTGGCGGTTGGCGGTGAACGGCATCCAGAACGCGTCCATCTGCGGCTGATTCATCGTTGTCTCCCCTGGCTCTCTGCCGAATGATGACAACTAATCTAGCCGGGCCACCAATACAATTACAGGTACAGTTTGCGCGGATTTGCCCATTCCCGTATCGGCAAAATCGCCAGTACAGTCCGCAAGCATGAAAAAAACCCGGCCGCAGCCGGGTTTTTGGTGTCGCGCTAATCGACTCAGAGCCTGTTTACGATCTCGCGAGCTAAGGCGAGACAAGGCGGAAACGAGCGAAAAAGCGGAATGTACTCGTGGTACATGAGCATTTTGAGCTCGGTTTCAACGCCGTATCGCCGACGCGCAGCAGATCATAAACAGGTTCTCAGACGCGGAAGCTGGAGAACAGCTGCCGCATGTCCTTGGCCGCCTGCGACAGGTCGTTCAAGGTGTCGTGCACGGTCTGCAAGGCGCCGTCGCTGTCGACGATGCGGCCGTTGATCTGCTCGGTGCTCTGCGCGATCAAGGTGGTGGCCTTGTGCTGCTCGCTGGTGGACAAGGTGATCTCGTTCATCTTGGCCATCACCTCCTGCATCGCTTGCTGGATCTGCTCGATGCGCTGCACCGCGCTGTCGGTCAGCTCCACGCCGTCGTCCACCGAGCTGACGGTGCGCTGCATATTGGTCACCGCCTGGCTGGTTTCCTCGCGGATGGTGCTGACCATGCTGGAAATCTCCACCGTGGCCTGGCCGGTGCGCTCGGCCAGCTTGCGCACTTCGTCCGCCACCACCGCGAAGCCGCGGCCCATTTCGCCGGCGCGCGCCGCCTCGATCGCCGCGTTCAAGGCCAGCAAATTGGTCTGATCGGCGATGTCCTTGATCACATTGGTGATGCCGCTGATCTGTTGCGAACGCTGATCCAGCGACACCAACATGCCGGACAAGCCCTTCACCGCCTCCACCGTGCTGTTCATCTCGCGGGAGATGCGCTGCATCTCGTCCGCGCTTTCGCTGGACACGGTGCCGGTGTGGTTGACCAGCGAGTCCGCCTCGCGCGCGGCGTCGGCGATGTGGGAAATGCTGACGGTGATCTCTTCCAGCGTCGCGGCGTTGGAGCTGGACACGTCGGAAATCTGCCGGGAATCGCGCGCCACCTGGTCCACGGTGGTGGCCACGCTCTGCACGCCGTTGGTGACGTTTTCCGCCTCGGTGCGCACCGCCACGAACATGCTTTGCAGACGCTGGATGAAGCTGTTGAACGCGGTGGCGGTCTCGGCGATCTCATCCTGGCCCTGCACTTCGATGCGGCGGGTCAAATCGCCCTCGCCCTTGGAAATCTCCAGCATCGCGTTGCGCAAGCGGCCCAGGCCGGCCAACATCTTGCTCAGCATCACGCTGGCCACCGGGATCAGCACCACCACGCACAGCGCGCCCAGGCCCACTACGGTCAGCAACAGTTTTTCCAGCGGCTCGCTGACCACGGACTTGTCTATCATCACGCCCAGCAGCCAGTTGGTGCCCTCCACCGGGTCCACTTGCACCAGCTTGGCTTCGCCGTTGACCTCGATCTCCTCCATCGCGCTGCTGGTGGACAACTGCACCAGCTTCTCGGCGGACAGCGCCGGCACTTTTTCCGCCAGCGGCTTCAACGTCAAGGTGGTGTCGGGGTGGGCGATCACCTTGCCGCTCTTGTCCACCAGGAAGGCGTAGCCGTTGCCGCGCAGCTTGGCGGACAGTACGGTCTTGACCAGATCGTCGATGAAGATGTCGCCGCCCACCACCGCCTTCAGCGTGGAGCCGTCGAACACCGGCGAAACAAAGGTCACCACCAGCTTCTTGGTGTCGAAATCGACATAGGGATCGGACACGCCCGGCTTGCCGCTGGCCTGGGCCTGCTGATACCAGGGACGCGCCACCGGATCGTAGCCCGCCGGCTGCGGCTTGAAGTCGGAACGGATCATTTTGTGGTCGGCGGTGCCGATATAGGTCATGTCGTAGCCGCCGGCCTGGCTCAGGCGCGCCAGCATCGGCATCGGTTCCGGCGTGCCCACCACCGGATTGCCGGCGATCACCACCTTGACCTTGCTGCCGTACCAATCCTTGACCAGATTGGCGTAGCCGCGCGAGGTGCTGGACAGTTCGTTATCCACGCCCTGGACAATCTCGTTGCGCATCTGGGTATACACCAAGGTCGTAATGATGGCGCCCAGCAAAACCAGCAACACCGCAATGAATACAATCAACTTTACACGCAAAGAGCGCATTTCCGTCCTCCATCCCCAATTCGACTTGGCTTGCCGCGATTGCTTGTCAATTCACGACAAAGCGCTGTTATGATCATTCTCGATGCCGGTAGGCTCTGTTCTTGTCTTAGCCGTTTCGCCTGCAAAGCTCAACAAAAAACATACAGATTGACGGCTGCAACATGCCATCCGGCTTATGACGAGATATTTATCACAAGCTGTTCTCAACGGACAGGCCCAATATCAATGATGCTCAAATAACGCGCAATGGCCAGCCTGAATCTTATGCCTGCGGATGGCATTACATTGGTGGAAAACATCGTTAATTCAGCTATTTCCGCCATCCAATGCGGCCAGTGGCGCAACGGTGCAAAAATCCCATCTATTCGCAGAATGGCCGGGGAGCTGGGCGTCAGCCCATTCACCGTGGTCGAGGCCTACGATAGGCTGGTGACCCTGGGCTATCTGGCGGCGCGGCCGGGCTCCGGCTTTTACGTGGAGGCGAGGCGGGAAAGCCGGCCGCCCGAACTGCCCGCCGCGCCGCGCGTCTGGCCGGTGGACGAATACTGGCTGCTGCGCAAGATTTACCAGCAGGACGCCAATACCCTGTTCGCCGGCTGCGGCTGGCTTCCCTCGCACTGGTACGACGCCGAAGCCCAGCAAAAAGCGCTGCGGCAACTGGCCCGCGACGCCGTCGCCGCGCCCGGCTACGGCGACCCCAAGGGCTTTCAGCCCTTGCGCGAGCATCTGGCCGACCGGCTGGCCGAACGCGGCATCCCGGCCCGCGCCGACGACATCGCGCTGACCCAGGGCGCCAGCCGCGCGCTGGACATGGCGGCCTGCGCGCTGCTGCAGGCCGGAGACACCGTGCTGGTGGACGATCCCGGCTATTGCAATCTGCTGTCCTGCCTGGCCTTTCGCGAGTTCAAGCTGGTGCCGGTGCCGTGGACCGAACACGGGCCCGATCTCGAAGCGCTGCGCGCGCTGCTGCGCCAACACCGGCCGCGGGCCTTCTTCACCAATCCCTGGCTGCAAAACCCCACCGGCGCCAGCTACTCGCCGTCCGTCGCCCACCAGGTGCTGCGGCTGGCCGAGGAACACGATTTCCTGATCGTGGAGGACAATGTTTCCGCGGACTTCGCCGGCGGCCGCCAGCCCGCGCTGGCGGCGCTGGACGGGCTCAAGCGCGTGCTCTATATCGACAGCTTCTCCAAATCGCTGTCGCCGGGGCTGCGCGTCGGCTATCTGTGCGGCCAGTCCGAGCTGCTCGAGCGCATCGTCCACTACAAGATGATGTCCGGGCTGACCTCGCCGGAACTGAACGAGAGGCTGGCGCTGGAACTGGTGTCCGAGGGCCGCTATCGCCGCCAGCTGGAGCGGCTGCGCGCGCGGCTGGCCGAAGCGCAGGCGCAATGCCAGCAGCTCTTCCTCGAACACGGCTGGCAGTTGTTCGCGCGGCCGGACAACGGCCTGTTCCTGCTGGCGCGGCCGCCCGGGGAACTGGACGCCAGGCAGTTGGCCGAACAGGCGCAGCAGCACAAGATCCTGCTCGCTCCGGGCCATCTGTTCCGCGCCTACGGCATGCCCTCGGACTGGCTGCGCTTCAACGTCGCCTTCAGCCAGGATCGTCGGCTGTGGGATTTTCTGAGTTGCCCGCCGCAGTGATAACATGCCGTAACCACAGCTTAGCGGAGCCCTCCATGCAACTTGTCGAAATGTTCGTCCATCCGTTGAAATCCTGTCGCGGCCTGTCCTACAGCCGCGCCTTCGCCGGCAAGCAGGGCCTGCTGCATGACCGCGAATGGCTGCTGGCCGGCGACAACGGCCGCTTCTTCACCGCCCGCTCCCACCCGCAGCTGGTGCGCGTGGAGGTGGATCTGATACCCGGCGGCGCGCTGTTCAAGTTCCCGGACAAGGCGCCGGTGCTGGCGATGAGCACTCAATACCAGCAAGAAGCGCCGGCCACGGTGTGGAAGGACAACTTCGCCGCCTATCACGGCGACGCCGCCGTCGATCACTGGTTCGGCGAAGTGCTGGGCGAACCCTGCCGGCTGCTGTGGCTGGGCATGCGCTCCAACCGCCGCTTGAAGGACCGCGACCACGAGATGTCCTTCGCCGACGGCTATCCTTATCTGCTGGTGAACCAGGCCTCGCTGGACGCCCTCAACGACGAGCTGGACCAGCCGGTGTCGCTGCGCCATTTCCGCCCCAATCTGGTGGTCAGCGGCGATTACGCCTGGGAAGAAGACGATTGGAAGGTGGTGCAGATCGGCGAGGTGGTGTTCGACGTCGCCAAACCCTGCTCGCGCTGCGTGCTGACTACGGTGGACCCGGACACCGGGATCAAATCGCCGGAACAGCAGCCTCTGCGCACCCTGGTCAGCATCCGCACTTTGCCGGAAGGGGTCTGTTTCGGCGTCAACCTGGTGCCGCGCAATGAAGGCGTGCTGGAGTTGGGCGCCGAGTTCAGCGTGCTGGAAACCCGCTACGAATTCTGATTTTCCGACGCCGGTCCGCCGGCGTTATTACCGATTTATGCTGAATAGATTCATGAATTTGCAAGAACTGCTCGATCAAATCCACGGCGAAGTCGCCGCCTATTACGGCCAGGGCCGCGTCGCCGACTACATCCCGGCGCTGGCCGAGGTGCCCCCGCGCCAGTTCGGCATGGCCATCACCACCCTGGACGGTCAACACTACCGCTGCGGCGACGCCGCCGTGCCCTTCTCCATCCAGAGCATTTCCAAGGCCTTCATGCTGGCGCTGACGCTGGAAGCCGACGGCGAGGAACTGTGGCGCCACGTTGGCAAGGAGCCGTCCGGCAATCCGTTCAACTCGCTGGTGCAGCTGGAGTACGAGGACGGCGTGCCGCGCAATCCCTTCATCAACGCAGGCGCCCTGGTGGTCACCGACCGCGCCGTCAGCCATTTCGAAGACGCCCACGGCGCGCTGCTGGCCCGCCTGCGCCAGGAGTCGGGCAACGCCACGCTGTGCGGCAACGCCCGCGTCGCCGAATCCGAGCGCGCCCACGGCCACCGCAACGCGGCGCTGGCCCATTTCATGAAAAGCTACGACAACCTCGACAACGAGGTGGAGACGGTGCTGCAACAGTATTTCAACAGCTGCAGCATCACGATGAACTGCGTGGAATTGGCCAACGCCGGCCTGTTCCTCGCCAACCACGGCATCACCCGCGACGGCCGGCAATCGCTGAGCCGCAGCCAGGCCAAGCAGATCAACGCGGTGATGCTGACCTGCGGCACTTACGACGCCGCCGGCGAGTTCGCCTACCGCGTCGGCCTGCCGGTGAAAAGCGGCGTCGGCGGCGGCATGCTCGCCATCATTCCCGGCAAGATGAGCATCGCGGTATGGAGCCCGGAACTGGACGGCAAGGGCAATTCGGTGCTGGGCCTGGAGGCGCTGGACCGCTTCACCACCCGCACCGGCTTGTCGATTTTTTAGGCCGTTCTCCCGCCAGGCCGCCGGACAGGAAAAAACCCGCTCAAGGCGGGTCTTTTCTTGTCCGGCAATGAAAAAAGCCAGGCTTGCGCCTGGCTTTTTCCTCAACTTCGTCGATTACTCGGCGGAGTTGTCTTCAACCGCTACGGCATCTTCCGGACGGTCCACCAGCTCTACCAGAGCCATCGGGGCGTTGTCGCCCTTGCGGAAACCGTACTTCAGGATACGCACATAGCCGCCGTTGCGGGCGGAGAAGCGCGGGCCGAGAACGTCGAAGAGTTTAACCACGATATCGCGGTCACGAGTGCGGTCAAACGCCAGACGACGGTTGGCGAGAGACGGCTTTTTGCCGAGCGTGATCAACGGCTCGGCCACACGACGCAGTTCCTTGGCTTTCGGCAGCGTGGTCACGATCACTTCGTGCTTCAGCAGCGAGTTGGCCATGTTACGCAGCATCGCCAGACGATGGCTGGTCGTGCGGTTCAGTTTACGATTACTGTAACGATGACGCATTGTTAATGTCCTTTTATCTCAAACCTTACGGCTTTTCGAGGCCAGCAGGCGGCCAGTTCTCGAGTTTCATTCCGAGAGTCAGGCCTTTGGAAGCGAGAACTTCCTTGATCTCGTTCAGCGACTTGCGGCCGAGGTTCGGAGTCTTCAGAAGCTCGGTTTCAGTACGCTGGATCAGATCGCCGATGTAATAAATGTTCTCAGCTTTCAGGCAGTTGGCCGAACGAACCGTCAGTTCAAGATCGTCTACCGGACGCAGCAGGATCGGATCGATCGGCGGCGCCTTTTCAACGACTTCTTCAACCGCTGTGCCTTGGAGATCGGCAAAGATCGACAGTTGATCCATCAGAATACGGGCAGCGTTGCGCACTGCCTGTTCCGGCTCGATCACGCCATTGGTCTCGATGTCGAGAACCAGGCGGTCGAGGTCGGTACGCTGCTCAACACGGGCGCTTTCCACAGCGAAGCTCACGCGGCGAACCGGCGAGAAGGAAGCGTCCAGTTGAATGGTACCGATGGAACGGTTGTCTTCATGATTGGATCGAACCGACACCGGCTGATAGCCGCGGCCTTTTTCGATCTTGATCTCCATGTCGATCTTACCGCCAGAGGAGATGTGACAAATCACGTGGTCCGGATTGATCACTTCCACATCGTGCGGCAGTTCGATATCGCCAGCCAAGACAGCGCCTTCGCCGTCCTTTTTCAAGGACAGCACAACACTGTCACGACCATGCAGCTTAAGCACTACGCCCTTGAGGTTGAGGAGGATGTCAACGACATCCTCGCGCACGCCATCAAGTGCGGAATACTCATGCAAAACGCCAGCGATAGTCACTTCGGTCGGAGCATAGCCCGGCATCGACGACAGCAGAATCCGGCGCAGCGAGTTACCCAGAGTATGAGCGTAGCCGCGCTCGAACGGCTCCATCGACACACGAGCGTGAGTGGCGGAAACCGGCTGAACGTCGATAAGACGAGGTTTCAGAAATTCCGAAGCGCTGTTTTGCATAGTCATTCCCTAAGAGCTAGCGATTACTTGGAGTAGAATTCCACAACGAGTTGTTCGTTGATATCGCTAGACAGTTCGGAACGTTCCGGAGCGGATTTGAAAGTGCCTTCCATTTTCTTGGAGTCAACCAGGACCCAAGACGGGAAACCACCCTGCTCGGCCAGAGCCAGACCTTCTACGATACGGGCCTGCTTCTTGGCTTTTTCACGGACGGACACTACGTCACCGGCTTTAACCTGGTAGGACGGAATGTTCACAACCTGGCCGTTCACAACGATAGCCTTGTGGCTAACCAGCTGGCGCGCTTCGGCGCGAGTGGAGCCAAAGCCCATGCGATATACAACGTTGTCCAGGCGGGCCTCGAGCAGCTTCAGCAGGTTTTCACCCGTGGAGCCCTTGCGACGCACAGCTTCCGCAAAGTAATTGCGGAACTGGCGCTCGAGTACACCGTAAATACGACGGATCTTCTGCTTTTCACGCAGTTGCACACCGTAGTCAGACAGGCGGCTCTTACGAGCGCCATGCTGGCCCGGAGGGCTATCCAGTTTGCACTTGGAATCCAGTGCACGACGCGCGCTCTTCAGGAAAAGGTCAGTGCCTTCACGACGAGCGAGCTTACACTTAGGGCCGATATAACGTGCCATGTTCTCACACTCTCCGAATTAGATACGACGTTTTTTGGGCGGACGGCAACCGTTGTGCGGTACCGGCGTCACGTCGGAGATGCTGGTGATCTTGAAACCCAGCGCGTTGAGTGCGCGAACAGCGGATTCACGACCCGGACCCGGGCCCTTGATACGAACTTCGAGGTTCTTCACACCGTATTCTTGGGCAACTTTACCAGCGTGCTCTGCAGCTACCTGAGCGGCAAAGGGTGTACTCTTGCGCGAGCCCTTAAAACCAGCGCCGCCAGAGGTAGCCCAAGACAATGCATTGCCTTGACGGTCGGTGATCGTGATGATGGTGTTGTTGAACGAAGCGTGCACGTGCACGATGCCTTCGCTAACAGACTTGCGCACTTTCTTGCGTACACGAACTGCTGTGTTTGCTTTAGCCATTATCTGTTGTTCCTATTAATTACTTCTTGCCGGCGATCGCCTTACGCGGACCCTTACGAGTGCGAGCGTTAGTGCGAGTGCGCTGACCGCGGCACGGCAGGCCACGACGATGGCGGAAGCCGCGATAGCAGCCCATGTCCATCAGACGCTTGATGCTCATGGTGACTTCACGACGCAGATCACCTTCAACGGTGAACTTGGCGACTTCGTCACGCAGAGTTTCCATTTCAGCGTCAGTCAGATCCTTCACTTTCGTGGAAGGGTTCACGCTGGCAGCAGCACAAATCTGCTGGGCGCGAGTCTGACCGATGCCGAAAATTGCCTGCAGGCCGATAACGGCATGCGCATGATTGGGGATGTTTACCCCTGCAATACGGGCCATACTCTTTCCTTAAGCCTTAAGACCTTGAAAAGTTTGCGATTGTAACACGCAAATCGAGGTCTAACAAATGTTAGCCTTGTTTTTGCTTGTGACGCGGATCCGTGCAAATCACGCGAACTACGCGATTGCGACGAATGATTTTGCAGTTGCGGCAAATCTTCTTTACCGAAGGCTGTACTCGCATGTCAGTTCCTTTCAATCCTCTAAAAGAGCAAGTGCGTTATTTCGCACGGAACACTATCCGGGACAAGCAGGACCGAGGGGAAAGCCCCTCGCTCCAAGCGGCTGTCAGACTGGATGCGAATGCCTTCGCAATCGCACCCCGCCTGAAGTGCCCGGTTACCACGTGTCCATTCACAAGCAAAACTCCGAAGCGAACTTCGGAATTTCGCACTGCATCTGGATGGTGTCTTCCTTAGCCAATAACCCAGCGTGAGCTCAAGTTGTCAGCGCGTGAGCGCGTTGCCTTTGAAGTTGGCCTTCTTCAGCAAGCTCTCGTACTGATGCGACAGCACGTAAGACTGTACCTGCGCCATGAAATCCATGGTTACCACCACGATGATCAGCAGCGAAGTGCCGCCGAAGTAGAACGGAACGTTCCACTTCAAGATCAGGAATTCCGGCAGCAAGCAGACCAGTGTGATATAGATCGCACCAATCAGCGTCAGCCGCAGAATGATCTTCTCGATGTATCGGGAAGTCTGCTCACCTGGACGAATACCCGGGATGAAGGCACCGCTCTTCTTCAGGTTGTCAGCCGTTTCCTTCGGGTTGAACACCAACGCCGTGTAGAAATAGCAGAAGAAGACGATGGCCGCCGCATACAGCAGCACGTAGATCGGCTGTCCGGGATGCAGTTTGTCTGCAATGCCCTTCAGCCAGCCCATGTGCTCGCCCTGACCGAACCAGCCGAGAACGGTGGCCGGGAACAGGATGATGCTGGACGCGAAAATCGGCGGAATCACCCCCGCCATGTTGAGCTTGAGCGGCAGATGCGTGCTCTGGCCCTGCATGACGCGGTTACCGACCTGACGCTTGGCGTAGTTCACCAGGACTTTGCGTTGGCCGCGCTCGGCGTACACCACCACATAAGTCACTACGATCACTCCGACAAACAGCACGACGGCAAACAGGATGGGCAAAGAACCCTGACTGGTCAGAGTCAAGGTCTTGCCGATCGCAGCCGGAACGCCAGCGGCGATACCCGCGCAGATGATCAACGAAATACCGTTGCCAATCCCGCGCTCGGTGATCTGCTCGCCCAGCCACATGAGGAACATGGTGCCGGTTACCAGCGATACGACTGTCGTCAGGTAGAACTCCCACTGCGGAGTCACCACCAGGTTAGGCTGCTTGTACAGCATCACCGCAATGCCGAAACTTTGGAAAGTCGCGAGCAAAACGGTGGCGTAACGTGTGTACTGGGTTATCTTACGACGTCCCGCATCGCCCTCCTTCTTCAGCTGCTTGAGGCTCGGAAGAACCTCGGAGGCGAGCTGAAGAATGATGGAGGCCGAGATGTACGGCATGATGCCGATGGCAAACACCGTAAACCTCGAGAGGGCGCCGCCCGAGAACATGTTGAACATGTCGAGCAGGCCCGTCTGCGATGAGTGGAACAACTTCGCTAGCTCGGCAGGGTTGATACCCGGAACCGGAATGTGAGCACCGATGCGATAAACGATCAGGGCACCAATCAGGAACCAGATTCGACGCTTGAGATCACCAAACTTATTGGCATTTGCCACTAGAGAAGTATTCGCCACAGATTATTGCCTTATTCTACGCTGCCGCCGGCAGCTTCGATGGCGGCGCGAGCGCCGGCGGTTACGCCAACGCCGCGCAGTTTTACTGCGCGCTCAATCTTGCCGGACAGCACCACCTTGGCGGAAGTCACCTGGATGGAAGCCAGACCAGCTTGCTTGAGAGAGAGCAGGTCGATTTCATCAACCGGCAGCAGGTTCAGTTCGGACAGGCGAATCTCGGCAACCTTGCCTGCGTTCAGCGACTTGAAGCCGCGCTTCGGCAGACGACGTTGCAGCGGCATTTGACCGCCTTCGAAACCAACCTTGTGGAAACCACCTGCACGGCTCTTCTGACCTTTGTGACCGCGGCCACAAGTCTTGCCCAGGCCGCTGCCGATGCCACGGCCTACACGGCGCTTGGCATGCTTGGCGCCGGCACCCGGCTGTACAGTGTTCAGCAGCATCTCTTAGCCCTCGAATTTCAACAAGTAGCTGATCTTGTTGATCATGCCACGGTTTTCAGGGGTATCGAGCACTTCAACAGTCTGGCGAATCTTCTTCAGACCCAGACCACGGGCGCAAGCCTTGTGAGACTCCAGGCGACCGATCAGGCTCTTTACCAGAGTGACCTTTACAGTCTTGGCGTTACTCATGGCTCACCCCCAGGATGTCCTCGACGCTCAGGCCACGCTTGGAGGCGATTTGCGCCGGGGTGTTGATGTTGCTCAGACCATCCAGAGTTGCACGCACCACGTTGTACGGGTTGGTGGAACCATGAATTTTTGCCGAGACGTTATGAACACCCATAGCATCAAAGATAGCGCGCATCGGGCCGCCGGCTTTCACACCGGTACCTTCTTTAGCGGGCTGGATGAATACAGTAGTAGCGCCGTGCTTGCCAACCACAGTGTGGTGGAAAGTGCCGTTTTTCAACGGAACCTTAACCATGTTGTGGCGAGCTTGTTCCATTGCCTTTTGTACGGCAACCGGAACTTCCTTGGAACGGCCCTTACCCATGCCGATTCCGCCATCGCCATCACCAACCACGGTCAAGGCGGAGAAAGCCATGATACGGCCGCCTTTAACCACTTTGGTGACGCGGTTGACGCTGATCATTTTCTCGACCAGACCGTCGCCACGATCTTCCGTTTCGTGTTTAGCCATTCTTCACTCCGAATTAGAATACGAGACCGTGTTCGCGAGCGGCGTCAGCCAGCGCTTTCATACGACCGTGGTATTTGAAACCAGAGCGGTCGAAAGCAACTTTCTCGATGCCAGCAGCTTTTGCTTTTTCAGCAATGCGCTTGCCGATCACGGCTGCAGTTGCCACGTTGCCGCCATTTTTGAGATCAGCGCGCACGTCGGCTTCCAGCGAAGAAGCGCTGGCCAGTACTTTGCTGCCGGTCTCATCAACGATCTGGGCATAAATGTGGCTATTGGTGCGATACACAGTGAGACGCACCATCTTGAGCTCCGCGATCCGGGCACGGGTTTTACGTGCGCGGCGGAGTCGAGCTTGTTTCTTGTCCATATCAGTGCCTCAGTTACTTCTTCTTGGTTTCTTTCAGAACCACAACCTCATCAGCGTAACGAACGCCCTTGCCTTTGTACGGCTCAGGAGCGCGGTAAGCGCGGATTTCGGCAGCCACCTGGCCAACGCGCTGTTTGTCAGCGCCTTTGATCAGGATCTCGGTCTGACTCGGGGTCTCAGCTTTAACGCCTTCAGGCATTTGATGAGCCACCGGGTGGGAGAAACCCAGAGACAGGTTCAGGGTGTCGCCTTGAGCCTGGGCACGATAGCCCACGCCTACCAGCTGCAGCTTCTTCTCGAAGCCTTTGGACACGCCGGTCACCATATTGTTCAGCAGCGCGCGCAGGGTGCCGGACATGGCACGAGCGAATTTGCTGTCGTTCTTGGCGGCGAATGTCAGTTGGCCGTTGTCCAGCTTGACATCTACCTCTTCGCACAGAGCGGTGCTCAGGGAGCCCAGGGCGCCCTTAACAGTCACTTCTGCAGCGCCGAACTTCACTTCGACGCCAGCCGGGATGACTACGGGATTCTTAGCTACGCGAGACATTTGACCCCCTTAAGCCACGACGCACAGCAACTCGCCGCCGATGCCGGCCGCGCGCGCTTTGCGATCAGTCATAACGCCTTTGGAGGTGGACAAGATAGCCACGCCCAAGCCATTCATGACTTTCGGGATTTCGGTGGAGCCCTTGTACACACGCAGGCCAGGGCGGGAAACGCGGTCAATGCGCTCGATCACCGGACGGCCAGCATAGTACTTGAGCTGGATATCGAGAACAGGCTTCTTCTCTTCGCCGGCAACGGCGAAGTCTTCGATGTAGCCTTCTTCTTTCAACACCTGCGCCAGCGCAATTTTCAGCTTGGAAGACGGCATGGAAACAGCCACCTTGGAAGCCATTTGGCCGTTGCGGATGCGGGTCAACATATCGGAAATAGGATCGTGCATGCTCATTTATGTGTCTCCTATTACCAGCTGGCCTTCACAACCCCCGGAATCTCGCCCTTCAGAGCGATTTCACGGAGTTTGTTACGACCCAGACCGAATTTGCGGAATACGCCACGCGGACGACCGGTAATGGCGCAGCGACGACGCTGGCGAACCGGGGAAGCATTGCGCGGCAGCTGCTGCAGTTGCAGGCGAGCTGCAAAGCGCTCTTCTTCCGAGAGGCTTTGATTGTTGATAGTCGCGATAAGGGCTTCGCGCTTGGCAGCAAATTTTGCAGCCAGCTTGACACGCTTCTCTTCGCGCTGAATCAGTGCAAGTTTTGCCATGTGCTTAACCCTTGAACGGGAACTTGAACGCGGCCAGCAAAGCGCGGGCCTCTTCGTCAGTCTTCGCGGTGGTGGTAACAGTAATGTTCATACCACGCAGAGCATCGATCTTGTCGTACTCGATTTCCGGGAAGATGATCTGTTCTTTAACGCCCATGTTGTAGTTGCCGCGGCCGTCGAAAGACTTGGCGGAAACACCACGGAAGTCGCGAACGCGCGGCAGCGCGATCGTCACCAGGCGGTCCAGGAACTCGTACATGCGTTCGCGACGCAGAGTTACCTTGCAGCCTACCGGGTAGTGATCACGAATCTTGAAGCCTGCGATGGATTTGCGAGCGGTGGTGACAACCGGCTTCTGGCCGGCGATCTTTTCCAGGTCGCCCACGGCGAAATCCATTACCTTTTTATCGGCAACAGCTTCGCCCACACCCATGTTCACAGTGATCTTCTCAATGCGCGGGACTTGCATGATCGACTTGTAGCCGAACTGTTTCATCAGTTCAGGCACTACGGTGTCTTTGTAGAAATCGTAGAGACGTGCCATGTTTTGTTCCTTACGCGCCAATGACTTCGCCGTTGGACTTGAACACGCGTACCTTGCGGCCGTCTTCAAGAACCTTGAAGCCTACGCGGTCAGCCTTTTGGCTTGCCGGATTGAAAATGGCGACGTTCGATGCGTCAACAGGCATGGTCTTTTCAACGATGCCGCCGGCCACGCCACGCACCGGATTCGGCTTCTGGTGTTTCTTGGCGACATTCACGCCTTCAACAACCAGTTTCTCGTCCAGAACGCGCAGAACGGTGCCGCGCTTACCTTTGTCTTTGCCGGTGATTACTACGACTTCATCACCCTTGCGAATTTTGCGCATGCGATCTCCTTACAGTACTTCAGGAGCCAGCGAAACGATCTTCATGAAGCGCTCGGTACGCAGTTCACGCGTAACAGGCCCGAAGATACGAGTGCCGATAGGCTCAAGCTTGTTGTTGAGCAGGACGGCGGCATTGCCGTCGAACTTGATCAACGAGCCATCAGGACGACGCACGCCTTTGGCAGTGCGAACCACAACCGCGTTGTAAACGTCGCCTTTTTTGACGCGTCCACGCGGTGCAGCATCCTTGATGGTCACCTTGATGATGTCGCCTACGCTTGCATAGCGACGCTTGGAACCGCCCAATACCTTGATGCACATAACGTGACGCGCACCTGTATTGTCAGCGACCTCAAGCATGGTCTGCATTTGAATCATGTGATGATTACCTTTCTAATCCAACTTTATCCGTCACTCTCACCTGCCGGTTTCTCGCATAAGAGCAAGACCAAACAGACGAAACGCCACAGAAACTGTGGCGTATCCAACGGCCAGTTTTGGACCCCGTAAGGGCGGAACTCCTACTCGATAGGAGTAGGAAGATGGCCATTATACAGGGAGCTTTCGCCCCCTGCAAGTCTTTACACCTGGCGGGATTTCTCTACCAGGGCAGTTACCACCCACGTCTTGGTCTTCGAGAGCGGACGGGACTCGCTGATAACAACGATATCGCCGGCCTTGAACTCGTTGTTCTCGTCGTGCGCGTGGAACTTCTTAGAACGACGGATAATTTTGCCGTAGATCGGGTGCTTTACTTTGCGCTCGACCAGTACGGTTACGGTCTTATCCATCTTGTCGCTGACTACGGTACCGGTCAGCGTACGTACCACTTTGGTTTCGCTCATCTTAAACTGCCTTTTCTTTCAGAACGGTGCGCACGCGAGCGATGTCGCGACGTACTTTCTTCAGTTCAGAGGTCTTGGCGAGTTGCTGAGTGGCGTGCTGCATGCGCAGAGCAAACTGGGCCTTCAAGAGGCTAAGCAGTTCCGCCTTCAGCTCGTCAACAGTTTTGGCTTTCAGTTCGGACGCTTTCATTACTGACCTACCTGTCTAGTTACAAACACAGTGGCGATCGGCAACTTGGCTGCGGCCAGACGGAAAGCTTCACGAGCGAGTTCCTCGGAAACACCATCCATTTCATACAGCATCTTGCCAGGCTGGATTTCGGCCACGTAGTACTCCGGAGAGCCCTTACCCCCGCCCATACGAACTTCAGCAGGCTTGGAGGTGATCGGCTTGTCCGGGAAGATGCGGATCCAGATGCGGCCGCCACGTTTGATATGACGGGTCATCGCGCGACGCGCAGCTTCGATCTGGCGCGCGGTCAGACGACCACGACCAACCGCCTTCAGACCGAAATCACCAAAGCTCACTTTGTTGCCACGAGTAGCGATACCCGTGTTGCGGCCTTTATGCTGTTTACGGTACTTGAGTCTAGTTGGCTGCAGCATTTCGAGCACCCTTTCTCGATTTCTTCTCGGTCGCTACCGGAGCCGGCTGAACTTGACCCGGCTTGAGCTCGCCCTTGTATACCCATACCTTGATGCCGATGATCCCGTAGGTGGTCTTGGCTTCGGAGGTTGCGTAGTCTACGTCTGCGCGCAGGGTATGCAGCGGCACGCGGCCTTCGCGGTACCATTCGCTACGAGCGATGTCGATACCGTTCAGACGGCCGGAGCTCATGATCTTGATACCTTGAGCGCCCATGCGCATTGCGTTTTGCATAGAGCGCTTCATGGCGCGACGGAACATCACGCGCTTCTCCAGCTGGGAAGCGATGCCGTCGGCGATGATTTGAGCGTCCAGTTCCGGCTTGCGAACTTCTTCGATGTTCACATGCACAGGAACGCCCAGGCGCTTTTGCAGTTCTTGCTTGAGCAGCTCGATGTCTTCGCCTTTTTTACCGATCACAACACCCGGACGGGCGCTGTGGATGGTGATGCGGGCGGACTTAGCTGGGCGCTCGATGGTCACACGGCCAACCGAAGCGTGACCCAGACGCTTTTTCAGGAATTCGCGAACTTCGATATCCTGCTTCAGCATTTCCGGGAAGTTCTGCGAATTCGCGAACCACTTGGAAGACCAGTTTTTGTTAACGGCAAGACGGAATCCCGTCGGATGAATCTTCTGACCCATTTCTTACCCCTTAATTGCCAACGGTCAACGAGATGTGGCAGGTCTGCTTTTCGATGCGGTTACCACGACCCTTAGCACGGGCGGTGAAACGCTTCAGACTAGCGCCTTTGTCAACAAAGATGCCGGTGACACGCAGGGTGTCGATGTCGGCGCCTTCATTGTGCTCGGCGTTAGCGATGGCAGATTCCAGCACTTTCTTGATGATTACCGCGCCCTTCTTCGGGGAGAAGGCCAAGATATTCAGAGCCTGATCAACGGATTTGCCGCGGATCAGATCGGCCACCAGGCGGCATTTTTGTGCCGACAGGCGAACGCTTTTCAGATTTGCAGATACTCTCATCGCTTCACCTTATCTCTTCTTCGCCTTCTTATCCGCCGCGTGGCCTTTGAAGGTACGAGTCAGCGAGAATTCGCCCAGTTTATGGCCGACCATGTTTTCGGAAACATAAACAGGCACATGGGTGCGACCGTTGTGCACAGCGATGGTCAGACCAATGAAATCCGGCAGGATGGTCGAACGACGGGACCAAGTCTTGATCGGACGCTTGTCGCTGGTTGCCCGCACCGCATCTACTTTTTTCAGCAGATGCAGATCAACGAACGGGCCTTTTTTCTGCGAACGTGCCATTGTCAATTACCCTTTTTTGGAATAGCGACGGCGTACGATCATATTGTCGGTACGCTTGTTGCGACGGGTACGGAAGCCCTTAGTCGGAGTGCCCCACGGGCTAACCGGCACGCGGCCTTCGCCAGTACGGCCTTCACCACCACCGTGCGGGTGGTCAACCGGGTTCATGGCAACGCCACGAACGGTCGGACGGATACCGCGCCAGCGAGTAGCGCCAGCCTTGCCCAGCTTGCGCAGGGAGTGCTCTTCATTACCCACTTCACCAACAGTCGCTCGGCAATCAACGTGCACCAGGCGAATTTCGCCCGAACGCAGACGCAGCTGAGCGTAAGCGCCTTCGCGAGCCAGCAGCATCGCGGATGCGCCAGCGGAACGAACCATCTGGGCGCCCTTGCCAGGCTGCATTTCCACGCAGTGGATAGTGGTACCCACCGGGATATTGCGGATCGGCAGAGCGTTACCGGCCTTGATCGGAGCTTCCGCGCCGGACAACAGCTCGGCGCCGGCTTTCACACCGCGCGGGGCGATGATGTAGCGACGCTCGCCATCGGCGTAGCACAGGAGGGCGATGTGGGCGGTGCGGTTCGGATCGTATTCGATGCGTTCCACTTTCGCCGGGATGCCATCCTTGTTGCGACGGAAGTCGATGATGCGGTAGTGCTTCTTATGGCCACCGCCACGATGACGCGTGGTGATGTGACCATTGTGGTTACGGCCACCGGTGGAAGATTTCTTTTCCAGCAGGGCGGCGTGCGGAGCACCTTTGTGCAGGTCAGGGTTTACTACCTTGACAACGGCACGGCGGCCCGCGGAAGTCGGTTTTACCTTAACGATAGGCATGCTCTATCTCCTTACTCCGCTGCGGCCGGGGTAGCGGTCAGATCAATTTCTTGACCTTCCACCAGGCTAACGTAGGCCTTTTTCCAGTCACTGCGACGACCGATGGAACGGCCAAAGCGCTTAACCTTGCCCTTGACATTGACAGTGGAAACGCCTTCAACTTTTACATTGAACAGCATTTCAACAGCAGCCTTGATTTCCGGCTTGGTCGCATCTTTGGCAACGCGGAACGCCATTTGCTGGTTCTTCTCAGCAATCATGGTGCTCTTTTCGGAAACGATGGGAGCAAGAATTACTTGCAACAGACGTTCTTGATTCATGCCCACTGCTCCTCAAGTTGCTTCACAGCGTCGCGAGTGATCACGGTCTTCTTGAAGCGCAACAGGCTGTACGGGTCAGCTTGAACCGCTTCGATAACCAGCACGTTCGTCAGGTTACGCGAAGAGAGATAGAGGTTTTCGCTCAGCTCGCTAGTGATGAACAAAGCTTGCTCCAGGCCCATGGGCTGAACGGCGCCAACGAATTCTTTGGTCTTCGGGCTTTCAACGTTCAGTTCGTCAACCACGATCAGACGCTCGTCGCGGACCAGCTGCGACAGAATCGCGGCCATGCCTGCACGGAACATCTTGCGGTTAACTTTCTGGGTGAAGTTCTCGTCCGGCTTGTTCGGGAAGGCACGGCCACCACCACGACGGTTCGGGGTGGAAGTCATACCGGCACGAGCGTTACCAGTACCTTTCTGACGGAAAGGCTTCTTGGTCGAGTGCTTCACTTCAGCACGGGTCAGCTGGGCGCGGTTGGCGCTACGAGCATTCGCCAGGAATGCGGTAACGACCTGGTGCACCAGGGCTTCGTTGTACTCGCGGCCGAACAAAGAGTCGGACACTTGCAGGCTGCCAACAGCCTTGCCTTGGGTATTGATTACATTCAATTCCATCACGCACCTGCCTTCACGCTAGGACGAACGACTACGTCACCGTTCTTGGCGCCAGGAACAGCACCTTTAACCAGAATCAGTTGACGCTCGGCATCGACACGAACGATTTCCAGGCACTGCACGGTGCTCTTGACGTTACCGTATTGGCCCGCCATGCGCTTACCCGGGAAAACGCGGCCCGGATCTTGCGCCTGACCGATGGAACCCGGCGTGTTATGCGAACGCGAGTTACCATGGGAAGCACGGTTGGAAGAGAAGTTGTGACGCTTGATCACGCCGGAGAAGCCTTTACCTTTGGAGGTGCCGGTTACATCAACCAGTTGACCAACGGTGAAGATCTCAACAGCGATGGCATCGCCCGGCTTGAAGTTGGCGGAGGCGGTCAGAGGAAACTCGACCAGACCCAGACCTGCTTCAACGCCAGCCTTGGCGAAGTGGCCCGCGGCAGCCTTAACAACACGGCTGGCCTTTTTGGAGCCATAGGTAACCTGCACGGCATTGTAGCCGTCGGTTTCAGCAGTTTTGATTTGCGTGACGCGGTTAGCGGACATGTCCAGCACAGTTACCGGGATGGTTGCGCCATCTTCGGCAAAAATGCGGGTCATGCCGACTTTGCGACCGACAAGACCTAAACTCATGTTTATTTCCTTTTTCAGGCGCCGATTACGATTGACCGGCATAAAAAACACGACAGAAAAAACAAAAACGGACTCGCCAAAATGGCGAGTCCGCTAATGTATCACAGAAAATTCAAGAATCGCAAGAACTTAGCTCGCAAACCCTTGAACTTAAGCGATTACTGCAGCTTGATTTCCACATCAACACCGGCCGGCAGGTCGAGCTTCATCAGAGCGTCGACGGTCTTGTCGGTCGGATCCACGATGTCCATCAGACGCAGGTGAGTGCGGATTTCCAGCTGGTCGCGGGAAGTCTTGTTCACGTGCGGGGAACGCAGAACGTTGAAACGCTCGATTTTGGTCGGCAGCGGAACCGGGCCTTTAACAACGGCGCCGGTGCGCTTGGCGGTTTCAACGATTTCCTGAGCGGAGCGATCGATCAGGTTGTAATCGAAAGCTTTCAGGCGGATGCGGATTTTCTGGCTAGACATTAGATTCTCCGATCCTTAAGCGATGATCTTGGCAACAACGCCGGCGCCGACGGTACGACCGCCTTCGCGGATGGCGAAACGCAGACCATCTTCCATGGCGATCGGAGCGATCAGCTCAACCGTGATCTCCACGTTGTCGCCCGGCATTACCATTTCCACGCCTTCCGCCAGAGTAACGGCACCCGTTACGTCGGTGGTGCGGAAGTAGAACTGCGGACGGTAGTTAGCGAAGAACGGGGTGTGACGGCCACCTTCGTCTTTGCTCAGCACGTATACCGAAGCCTGGAACTTGGTGTGCGGGGTGATGGAACCCGGCTTGGCCAGAACCTGACCACGCTCAACGTCTTCACGCTTGGTGCCGCGCAGCAGCACGCCCACGTTGTCGCCGGCTTGACCTTGGTCCAGCAGCTTGCGGAACATTTCCACGCCGGTGCAAGTGGTCTTCGCGGTAGCCTTCAGGCCCACGATTTCCAGTTCTTCGCCGACTTTAACAATGCCGCGCTCAACGCGACCGGTCACCACGGTGCCGCGGCCGGAGATCGAGAACACGTCTTCGATCGGCAGCAGGAACGGCTTGTCGATGGCGCGTTCCGGAGTCGGGATGTAGGAATCCAGAGCAGCAGCCAGCTTGAAGATGGCCGGTTCGCCGTATTCGGACTGGTCGCCTTCCAGCGCCAGACGAGCGGAGCCGATCACCACCGGGGTGTCGTCGCCCGGGAAGTCGTAGGAAGACAGCAGATCGCGAACTTCCATTTCAACCAGTTCCAGCAGCTCAGCGTCGTCCACCAGGTCGGCC
>NZ_LDUR01000012.1:0-248250 GCF_001043705.1 Chromobacterium sp. LK11 | reverse complement strand
ATGAAACATCAACTCAGGCTTCTTCTAGTTTGTACAAGTTTATGTCTGGTGGCCATAGCGAGGTGGTCCCACGCCTTCCCATCCCGAACAGGACCGTGAAACGCCTTAGCGCCGATGATAGTGTGGCATTCGCCATGTGAAAGTAGGACACCGCCAGACGCCCCATTGCGAAGCCCAGCTCATACGAGCTGGGCTTTATGCATTGCGCCGCCGGACGGCGGCTCAATCCCGTTTGCCTCCCTGTTTTACCCTTCTGTCTTGCTTTAGTTGCCGCTTGTCCAGCCAGGCTTGCCTGCATCCGCTTCTCTATACAATCCTGAAAAAACAGCTTAAGCAATGGGAATGGAATGGGCCGGCGAGCGAGGTTGGGGGGCTTCACCATGGTTGAGCTATTGGTGGCCATTGCGGTGGTGGGGATAGGCCTGGCATTGGCGGTGCCGGCGTTTAACCAATTCATCGACACGAATCGTTACCAGGCATTGTCGCGCGCCTTGGTGGCGGACATGACCAATGCCCGCGCCGAGGCGATTCGCCGCGGCGTGGCGGTGGGCGTGTGCGCGTCCACCGATGGCAGCAGCTGTTCCAATACGGCCAGCAATTGGTCGGTGGGCTGGTTGGTCTACGCCGATCTCGACGGCAGCGGCGCGCCTTCGAGCAGTGAAATCCTGTCGGTGCATAATCCCGGCGGCGCGGCCATCGCTTCGAGCACGGTGGCCGGTTTTCGTTTTGCGCCCAGCGGCGAGGCGAGAGGGGCGACGGCCAGCGGCACGCGCTTGAGCTCCACGCTGCAGATTCAGTTTCGAAGTCAGACCACTACGGCCAGCAGTACGGTGCAGGTGGCGCCGTACGGCTTGATCAGCGGGAATTGAATATGCGTACGGGGATAAAAGCGGAGGCGGGCTTCTCCTTGCTGGAGGTGCTGATCTCGGTGCTGGTGGTGGCGCTGGGCTTGTTGGCCATGGCCGGCATGCAGCTGAAGTCCATTCGCGATTCGCACGACGCTTACATGCGCAGCCTGGCCTCGGAGTTGGCGGTGGAGGCGGCCGAGCGGGTGCGGGCGGCGACAGGTGACCAAGTCTACGCCTTGAATTCCGCCAGCAACCAGATGGATTTGAATAGCGCGATGGGATGCTACGCCTCCGGGGTGGCGACGTCGGAGTGCACAGCCAACAGCTCCGGCACTCAGACTATTGCCGCATCCGACACTTCTTATTTCTCAAGCACTGCCAATAGTTTGCTCGGCTCCGGTTCCGTGCAGGTGCTGTTGAAAAAAACGGACGGCACGACGGCCAGCACCTTGAGCGCTTGCAGTTACAGCCTGGCCGGCGCTTCCGGCACTGGCACGGCCTGCCAGGTTTCGGTCAGCGTCAGCTGGCAGGAAAAAGCGGCGAGCGGCACCACGCCCATGCAAACCCAGACCTTCGAGTACCGATTCCGATGAAAACCTTGGCGATGCGCAGCCGCCATGAACGCGGCATGACCTTGATCGAGCTGATGGTGGCGTTGACGCTGGGCTTGATGGTGGTGCTGGTGGTCGGCCAGGTGTTCTATTCCAACAAGACCGTGTTCCGCAGTCAGGCGGCGCAGGCCGAGGTGCAGGAGAAGGGGCGTTTCGCCATCCGTTGGGTGTCGGAACAAGTGCGTCAGGCTGGCTACGTGGATACGACCAAGTTGGCAAATGGTCTGGCCGTGAATTTCCCCGCCAGCGGCACCACGTTCACCAGCGCGGGAACGGTGTTGCTGGAGGCGAGCGGAACCTTGAACTACCGTTTTTACGGCAATGGCGACAATCAGATCATCGATTGCCAGGGCAGTCCGGTGGCCAGCGCGTCGACTGCCTATAATTTTTCGATTGCCCGTACAGCCAGCGATGTGATGACCTGCACTTCGGCGGGCAGCACCAGCACGGTGTTGAGCGGGGTGAAGCAATTGGTGCTGTCATACGGGGTGGATAGCAGCACGACGCCGGATAATATCCCTGAGAGTTATGTCGCTGCGGCCAGCGTCACCGATTGGACCAAAGTGCATGTGGTGCGGGTCTGCATCCTGGTGGAGTCGGACACCCAGTACACCGCGCCCAGCGGCTATTCGGTGACCGATTGCAATGGCAGCGCTTATCCGGCGGCCGGGGTGTCCAATAACGGCAAGCTGGCGCGCACTTTCCGGACGTCCATCTTCTTGCGGAACAATCTGTCATGACGGCCAAGGCGCAACAACAGGGGTTTTCATTATTGGTGGCCCTGATTTTCCTGACCGTGTTGGCGATGCTCGGTTTCGGCGCCGTGCGTTCAGCCCTGATGGAAGAAAAACTGGGCGGCAACAACCGCGAGCGGGCCATAGCCTTCATGGCCGCGGAAGTGGCGATGCGTCAG
The DNA here is from genome assembly GCF_001043705.1 of Chromobacterium sp. LK11. Classification (NCBI taxonomy): domain Bacteria; kingdom Pseudomonadati; phylum Pseudomonadota; class Betaproteobacteria; order Neisseriales; family Chromobacteriaceae; genus Chromobacterium; species Chromobacterium sp. LK11. Next base: position 245,878 of record NZ_LDUR01000012.1, on the reverse strand, counting down.
GCGGAGACCTATATCGCCACGGCGGACAATCTGCCTGCGAGCGGCACCACGGCGAGCGGCACCGTCGCGGTGTCCAATTCTGCCGCATCCGCCACCTATACCATCAGCTATGTCAGCACCAGCGGGGGGCGCGATTACTACCGCCTGCTGGCGACGGGCTATGGCGGCCGCAAGACTCTGTTGAACACAACTCAGACGCAGTTGGAATCCATCGTCTGGGTGGAGCAGTAAGGAGACGGGATATGGCGCGCATCATGATGCGGGGTTGCTTGGGTCTGATCTTGGCCTTGTTCCAGGGAAGCCTGGCCTGGGCGCTGACCATCCCGACTCAACCCCTATTGCAAAACACTTTGCAAGTGAACCCGATCAATCTGCTGGTGATGGGCAAGAGCCATAATCTGTTCGTCGCGGCTTACAACGACTACACCGATCTGGATGGCGTCGGGATGCCGGACATTGGTTACAAGCCCAAGTCCATCGATTATTACGGCTATTTCGATTCCTTCAAGTGTTACACCTATAGCTCGTCCAGCAGCGCCTTCATTCCCTACGCCGCGACCAGCGACAAAACCTGCGACGGCTCGCACTGGAGCGGGGACTTCCTCAACTACGTCACCATGTCGCGCATCGACGTGCTGCGCAAATCCTTGTACGGCGGCAAGCGGGCCAGCGCTTCGCCGGCTACCCTGATCCGCTCCAACATCCCGCTGGACGCCCATGTGTGGGGCAAGTCCTTCGGCAGTGTCATTTCGACCAGCCCCACGGTGTCCTTGGCGTCCTATATCGACACCACGTTGGGCGTGTCCAAGTATGAAAGCGGCGCCGGCACCACCACCAGCACCATAGCCAGCATGTTGTCGGCGGGCCGCAACATCGTCATGGTGAACATGGACAGCGGGACTTATCCCGGCACGCCGGTGCTGCGGATCGCGGCGATGGATCCCACCAAGAACGTGATGACGGACTGGGTCAGCACCGAGAGCAACGGCAAGCTGTCTCAGAACTTCACCGCCTTGACCATGCAAGTGCGGGTTTGCGTGGCGGGTCTGCTGGAGAGCAATTGCAATCAGTACGGCAGCAATTACCTGCCCACCGGCCTGCTGCACAAATACGGCATCAGCAGCAATATGGAGTTTGGCTTGCTGACCGGCTCTTACGATTCTCCGCAACTGGGCGGGGTGCTGCGCGACGCCATCGGCAAGTTCGGCAATGAGTTGAACAGCGACGGCACTTTCAAGGCCGGCGGGATTGCCGACATCATCGACCGCCTCAGGATCAACAAGCCCAGCTCCAGCTACGACACCTCTACCAGCGGCAGCGGCAACTGGGGCAACCCGGTGGCCACCATGTATTACGAGGGTTTGCGCTATCTGGCGGGCAAGAGCGGGCCCAAATTCATCACCGGCACCACTTCGATCGACACCAGTACTTTGGGCTTGCCCAAGATCACCAGTTGGACCAACCCCTATAACGGCAGGGCCTGGTGCACCAAGCCCTTTGTCACCGTGATCAGCGAGGCCTTGACCTCCTACGACAGCCAGATGCCGGGTTCGCCCTGGGGCTTCTCCTACAGCAATGATTTGAGCGGAATGAACGTCAGCCAGCTGGGCAACACCTTGTGGGGATACCAGTTCGGCAGCGGCAGCCAGAACGTGATGATAGGCGAGGTGTCCGGTGGCACCGCCGACGGTTTGCCGACCAGCAAATCCGCGTCCAACTTCGATGTTCGCGGCCTGTCGCCGGAGGAACCGACGCGGCAGGGCAGTTTTTACGCGGCGATGGCCGCCTATTACGCGCGCACCAATATCCTGGTGACGCCGACCAGCCCGCCCAGCGGCGCCACCTTGGCGCCGGTGCGCACTTTCGCGGTGGGGCTGTCCTCGCCCCTGCCCAAGATTACCGTGCCCTTGACCGGCGGTTCGGTGACGCTGGTGCCCTTCGGCAAAGTGGTGAACGGCGCAAGCAACACCATGACCATCACCAACTTCTTTTTGACCAGCGCGGCCAGCGACGGCAGTTCTTATTCCTTCCAGGCGAACTTCGACGACAGCGAGTTCGGCAGCGACTACGACCTGGACTCGATCGCCACCTATCAGATCACCAAGGTGGGCAGCAACCAGGTGCAGGTGACGGTCAATTCCACCTATGCGGCCAGCGGCTACTGGAACCATCTCGGTTTCATCATTTCCGGCGTGCAACCGTTGGCGGGGGCCTCCACCGAGAACAAGGCCGGCGCCTACCTGGTGGTGCGTGAGAACGACACCACCCAGAACACCGCCACCCAGTGCATAGGCACCAGCAGCGGCCAGACCGGCTATAACCCGCTCAACTACGGCCTCAGCAGCGGTTCTTGCCGCGTGTTGCCGCTGACCTTCACCGCCACCTTCACGCTGGACCCGACCAAGGGCTCGACCACTTTGTTTGAAAGCCCGCTGTGGTATATGGCCAAGTACGGCGGCTTTACCGACAACAAGACCAATCCCAGCAGTCCCAATTCTTTCGACCCGAGCAATGTCTGGCAGTGGGACGCGGACGGCGACGGCAATCCTGACAACTACTCGCTGGTCAGCAACCCGTCCAAACTGAATGCCCAGCTGGACCAGGCCTTCCAGAACATCAGCAACCAGAACGGTTCGGGCTCGGCCGGCGTGGGCAGCAAGTCCACCATCAGCGGCGATACTTATTACTATGAAGCCTCGGTCAACAGCGCGGACTGGTCCGGGGATTTGAGCGCGCGCAAGATTCTGATCAGCGGCACCAGCCTGTCCCTGAGCAATCCGCTGTGGAACGCCAAGCTGAAGGTGAACAGCGACACCGGCCGCCAGATCATCACGTCCAGCGGCGGCATCGGCGGCGGGCAAGCCTTCCAGTGGTCCAGCTTGAACACCGTGCAGCAGCAGGCCTTGCGGGCCTCGTCGTCCGAGCTCAGCTCGGTGACGCAAAGCCGGCTGACTTATCTGCGCGGCAATCCGGCGAACGAGGGCTACGGCAGCACCCAGTTCCGGCCGCGGCCGGCCACCAAGCTGGGGGACATCGTCAACTCCTCGCCGGCTTACATCCCGGCGCCGGCGAACGGCTCCAGCGATCCGAACTACAGCACCACCAGCTACCAGTCCTTCGTGACGAGCAAGGGCAGCCGTTCCTCCATGGTGTACGTGGGCGCCAACGACGGCATGCTGCATGGCTTTCAGGCCACGACCGGCGCCGAACTGCTGGCCTACATCCCCTCGCCGGTGTTCGGCAACCTGAACCTGCTGGCCAGCAACTCCTATACCCATAACTTCTATGTCGACTCGACCCCGGTCGCCGTCGACGCCCAGATCGGCAGCACCTGGGGCAGTTACCTGGCGGGCGGCCTGGGCGCGGGGGGCAAGGGTCTGTATCTGCTGGACATCACCAATCCGGACGCGTTCAACGAAAGCAGCGCCGCCTCCATCGCCAAATGGGAGTTCAACGCCACCAACGATCTGGACATGGGCTATGTGTTCGGCGCGCCGCAAATCATCAAGCTCAATGACGGCAAGTGGTATGTGGTCAGCCACAACGGCTACAACAGCACCAACGGCGACGCCGCCCTGCTGATTCTGTCGCTGGACCCCAGCACCAGCTGGGTCTTGAACAGCAATTACTACAAGCTGTCCACCTTGTCCGGCACCGCGGTGTCGCCCAACGGCCTGTCCACCATCGAGCCGGTGGATCTGGACGGCAACGGCACGATAGACGTGGTCTACGCCGGGGACCTGAAGGGCAATCTGTGGAAGTTCGACCTCAGCTCCAGCACGCCGTCCAACTGGAAGGTGGCGCTGAACCGCGTGCCCTTGTTCAGCGCCAAAGACAGCAGCGGCGTGGCGCAGCCCATCGTGCTGGCGCCGGTGACGGCGGCCATGCCGGTCAGCAACGGCGCCACTTCGGCGAGCAACACCAATCGGATGGTGATGTTCGGCACCGGCAAGTACATCGAAAGCTGCGACAAGACCAGCAGCTGCAGCCCGGAATCCAACAGCCACAGCGTGTACGGCATTTGGGACTGGGGCGCGCCGGTCTGCGATCGCCGCCTGTTGTTGCAACAGACGCTGTCCACCAATGTGATCAGCGGCACCACATACCGGCAGGCCACCAATACTTCGATCAGCTGGAAAGACTACACCCTGGCCAGCGCGACGGCGAACCTGAGCTGCTCGACGCAATACAGCTCGATCGGCACCACCTCCGGCAAGCTGGGCTGGTACGAGGATTTGAACATCAGCGGCGAGCGGGTGGTGGGGATGTTGAATTATTATTCGAAGACGCTGGAATACCAGACCTACATCCCCTCTTCGGATAGCAGCGACATTTGCACGCCCAAGGACGCCGCCTATATTCTGCGGGTGCAGTACGACAACGGCGGCGCCGGGATCAAGCCCAAGCTGGCGGACACCGTGGCGCAGACGACGGATTCCTCCGGCAACTACAAGCCCATCATCGGCAAGCAGATGGGCGGTTCGCTGGGCACCACCGATTTTGTCCTGAGCGGCAAGGTCTTTTCACTGTCCAGCAGCACCACGGGCAGCACCTCGATTACGGGCTGGAACCTGGGGCGCAGCTGGAAGCGGGTCACCTGGCGCGAACTGACCAATAACTGAGGGCGGGGAATGAAACATCGCAATAAGCGGACACGGCGCGCGCAGCGCGGCTTTACCTTGATAGAGCTGATCATCGTGGTGGCCATCGTCGGGATTTTGGCCAGCATCGCCTTGCCGGCGTACACCAACTATGTGCAGCGCACCTATCGGGCCGAAGCGCAGACCGAGTTGCAAGCCATCGCCCAGGCCCAGGAAAAATACTTCACGCTCAATAATGGTTACGCCTCCTCGCTGACGGCGCTGAGCTACGCCTCCTCCAGCATCAGCAGCCAGGACAGCCGCTACACCATCACCATGGGCGATCTGAGCGCATCCGCCACGCTGGCCAACGGCCAGGGGTATTCCTTGCAGGCGACGCCGGCCGGGGCGCAGGTGGGGGAGAGCTGCGGCACGCTGAGCCTGAACAGCTTGGGCAGCAAGGGAGCCGCCAGCGGCACGGTCAGCAACTGCTGGCGCTGAGGGCGAAACGCGACAGCCTCGCGCCGGCGTCCGCTGCTTGGCTAGCGGCAGCGGCGGGGGGCTGTGGTATCCTTCGCAACTTGATGTCCATGGGCGGCGCGCCCGCTCATGGACGATTGCCGAGTTTGAAGGAAGCCGATGTCCTACCCGACACCTTTGTTCGAAAATAAAGTCTGCACCCAGGCACAGCTGGCGAACAAGCTGGCGGCCTTGCCGCGTCCCATCGTCTTCACCAACGGCTGCTTCGATATCCTGCACCGCGGGCACGTGAGCTATCTGGCGCAGGCCAGGGCGCTGGGCGCCAGCCTGGTGGTCGGCGTGAACACCGACGCCTCGGTGCGTCGCCTGGGCAAGGGCGACGACCGGCCCATCAATCATCAGGACAACCGCGCGGCGGTATTGGCCGCGCTGGAAAGCGTCAGCCTGGTGATCTGTTTCGACGAGGACACCCCGGCGCAGCTGATCGAGCAGGTGCGTCCCGACGTGCTGGTCAAGGGCGGCGACTGGACGCCGGACAAGATCGTAGGCAGCGCCGAGACCTTGGCGCGCGGCGGCCAAGTGCACTCCATCCCCTTCCTGTTCGACACATCCACCACCTCCACCTTGAATAAGATTCGGGCCAGCGAGGCCGGCCGGTGAGCGAGCACGCCTTCGCGGTGCTGCGCCATCTCGCCGATGGACGTTTTCATTCCGGCGAGGACATCGCCGGCGAACTGGGCTGTTCCCGCACCCTGGTCTGGCAGGCGGTGCACGCCATCCAGCAGGAGCTGGGCGTCAACGTGTTCAGCGTGCGCGGCCAGGGCTATCGCTTGGCGGCGCCGTTTGAATGGCTGGACGTGGCGGCCATCCGCGATGGCCTGGACGAGGCGGCGGCGGACACGTTCACGTTGGCGGTGGCCGAGCGCACCGACTCCACCAACAGCCAGCTGCTGGCGCGCGCCGCCAGCGGCGGCCTGCACGGCCTGGTGTTGGCGACGGAGCTGCAAACCGCCGGCCGCGGCCGGCTGGGGCGGCGCTGGCAGGCGCGCTTGGGCTCGGGCCTGACTTTTTCCCTGCTGTGGCGCTTCGACCGCGGCCTGTCCCAATTGGCCGGGTTGTCCCTGGCGGTGGGAGTGGCCTTGGCGCGGACGCTGCGGCGGCTGGGCGCGCCGGTGGCCTTGAAATGGCCGAACGATGTGCTGTTGAACGAGCGCAAGCTGGCGGGCATTCTGATCGAGCTGTCCGGCGACGCGCTGGGTCCGACCGCGGTGGTGATCGGCGTCGGCATGAATGTGAGCGATCCGGGCGAAGTGGACCAGCCGGTGGCCTGTTTGGCCGAGGCGGGCGTCAAGCTGGCGCGCAGCGCGCTGCTGGCGGAGCTGCTGAACGAACTGCACCGGGTGCTGAGCGATTTCGACCATCACGGCTTCGTGCCCTTGCGTCAGGAATGGATGAACTTGTCCGCTCATCAGGACGCGCCGGTTCGCCTGAGTTTTTCCCATGGCGAGCCGGTGCAGGGCGTGGCGCGCGGCGTGGCGGAGAGCGGCGCCTTGCTGGTGGACACCGCCGACGGGTTGAAGACCTATCACGCCGGCGAGGTCAGTTTGAGGAAGCTGGCATGAAGTTGTTGATCGACGCCGGTAATAGCCGGGTCAAATGGGCGGTGCATGATGGCCGTGCTTGGTTGGTGCAAGGCGCGGTGGAGCACGGCGACATCGCCAGCCTGGCCGAAGTGTGGCGGCAATGGCCGATCACGGCCGCCTGGGGCGCGTCGGTGGCGCGCGAGGAGGTGGCGAAGGCCCTGGCCGCGGCAACGCCCTGTCCCCTGCGATGGGTGCGGGCGGAGGCCGGTTTCGGCGATGTGCGCAACGCTTACCGCAATCCGGCCGAACAGGGCGCCGACCGCTGGTTGGCGGTGCTGGCCGCGCGGCAGTTGCACCAGGGCGACGTGATCGTCGCCTGCGCCGGCACCGCGCTGACCGTGGAGGCCTTGACGGCCGAGGGCGATTATCTGGGCGGCCTGATTGTGCCCGGGCTGAATCTGATGCTGAGCAGCCTGGCGCGCAACACCGCCAATCTGGACCGTTCCGCCGGCGTGGTGACGCCGTTCCCGCAAGGCACCGAAGACGCCTTGGCCAGCGGAGCGGTATACGCGCTGACCGGCGCGGTGGAAGCGCAGCGCCGGCAGTTGCAAGCGCATACCGGGCGCGCCCCGGTACGGGTGCTGCTGACCGGCGGCGACGCCGCGCGCTTGGCGCCTTGGCTCGCCGGGCCGGTCGAGATCGTGGATAATCTGGTGTTATTGGGCTTATTAAGGGTGGCCGACGAAAAATGAAGTGGTTTCTAGCCTTGGTCGTGGTGCTGAATTTGCTGGTGGCGATGTATGGCTCGTTCAAACAGCGTCCGCCGGCGGACGTGCGGGCGCAGGAAGTGAGCCCGGAGCTGGTCAAACTGCTGCCGGCCAACTGGAAGCCTAACGCCGCCTCCGCGCCGGCCGCGTCCGCTCCGGCGGCGGAGCCTTTGCGCGAAACCTCCGCGCCCAAAGCGGAGCCAGCCGTCGCGGCCAAGCCCAAGGCCAAGGAAGCGTCTGCGCCGAAAGCGGTAGTCGCCAAAGCGGAAGCCGCCAAGCCCGAGCCGGGCAAAGCGGACGCCAAGGCCGAAACGGCCAAGCCGGCGGAAGCCGCCGCGGCCTGCCTGCAATGGGGGCCGCTGGACGACAAGCTGCTGGCCAGGGTCAAGGGCGGCGTGCCGCAGCTCAAGCTCAAGGCCGGCCAACTGAGCGAGGCCAGCAAGGAAGAAGCCGCCGCCGGCGGCCGATTCTGGGTCTACTACCCGCCGCTGGCCACCCAGGCGGAAACCTCGACGCTGTCGTCGGAGCTGAAGGGCAAGGGCTTCGACAACTACATCGTCAAGAACGACGACTTCAAGGGCCATCTGTCGCTGGGCCTGTTCGGCAAGGAAGACGCGGCCAAGGGCCTGGCCGCGCGGCTGAAGGCGGCGGGCTACGACAAGGCCTTGGTGCAGCAGAAGGGGCAGAAGGCGAGCAAGACCACGCTGAGCTTCAAGACGCTGGACGCGCAGCAGGCCGACAAGCTCAAGGCGCTGCAAAAGCGGCTGACCCCGGGCATAGGCCTGAAATCCTGCGGCTGAGGCGAACAGTCTTGATCTGACCGCTTGCCACCGCCGGCGCGGCGATGCACTATCAGGCATCAGCCCCTCCGGGCGCAGGCGCAGGTCTTCATTTCTCCGATGACGGCGGCCTTTGGCCGCCGTTGTTCATTCTGTCAGCAGGCTATGTCCAAACGAACCAATATCACCCGGCTGTTGGACCGGGGCCGCTTCAATGACCGCACCTTGCGGCATCTGGGGTGGTCCATGGCCTTCATCGCCGGCGCGCTCAACGCCGGCGGCTTTCTCGCCGTGCACCGCTACACCTCGCATATGTCCGGCATCGTGTCCGGCATGGCCGACGAGTTCGCGCTGGGCGAGGTGACCTTGGGCCTGTCCCTGCTGGTGATGTTGTTGTGCTTCATCGCCGGCGCCATGCACAGCTCCTGGCTGATCCTGTGGGCGCGCCGGCAACGGCTGCGCGGCGGCTACGGCGTGTCCATGATGGAGGAGGCCGGCCTGCTGCTGCTGTTCGGACTGCTGGGAGCCGCGCTGTCCTTGCACAAGGGCTTTTTCACCCCGCTGACGGTGATGCTGCTCTGTTTCATCATGGGCATGCACAACACCATCGTCACCAAGCTGTCCGGCGGCTTGTTGCGCAGCACTCACATGACCGGCATCGCCACCGACATCGGCATCGAACTGGCCAAGCTCAGCTACTACGGCCGCGAAAGCATGCCCAAGGTCAAGGACGTGCGCGCCAACCGCGTCAAGCTGCGCACCTATCTGCTGATCCTGCTGTCGTTTTTCGGCGGCGGCGTGGTGGGCGCGCTGGGCTTCAAGCATATGGGATACAGCTTCACCCTGCCGCTGGCGCTGCTCTTGTTCCTGCTGGGCCTGCGTCCGGTCTGGTACGACGTGCGGCTGCGTTTTCGCTTGTGGCGCATCCAGCTGGAAAGCCATTGATTTGATTGGACCTTGTGCGTCCGCGCGCATCGCGGCACACTTTGGGGTTGCGCCCCAAGGGGGGGCGGCAGCCTTAAGCCGTCGGCTGTGCAAGATGGACGGTAATCGCCGGGATATCCTGGCCCGGCGTACTCTCTCGCGGAGAGTATTATGAGCGAAGCCATTTTCGGCGACGGCGCGATCCGCCGTCAGGGCCTGTACGGCTCTTCCATTGAAAACACCTATGCCGGCGTATTGTCCTTCATGCGCCGCAACTACAGCCGCGACCTGACCGGCGCCGACGTAGTGGTGTCCGGCATTCCGTTGGACCTGTCCACCACCTTCCGTTCCGGTGCGCGCTTGGGTCCGCAGGCGATTCGCGCCGCCAGCGTGCAGCTGGCCGAACTGAGCCCCTTCCCCTGGGGCTTCAACCCCTTCGACGAGTTGGCGGTGGTCGACTACGGCGATTGCTGGTTCGACGCGCACAACCCGTTGACCATCAAGCCCTCCATCATCGAACACGCGCGCACCATCCTGGCCTCCGGCGCCAAGATGCTGACCTTTGGCGGCGACCATTTCATCACCTACCCGCTGTTGATCGCGCACGCAGAGAAATACGGCAAGCCGCTGGCGCTGCTGCACTTCGACGCCCACTGCGACACCTGGCCGGACGACGAGCCGGACAGCCTGAACCACGGCACCATGTTCTACAAGGCGGTGAAAGAGGGCTTGGTCGATCCGCGGAAATCGGTGCAAGTGGGCATCCGCACCTGGAACGACGACTTCATGGGCATGAACGTGCTGGACGCGCCCTGGGTGCACGACAACGGCGTGGACGTCGCCATCGCGCGCATCAAGGAGGTCATCGGCGACAGCCCGGTCTACCTGACCTTCGACATCGACTGTCTGGACCCGGCCTTCGCGCCGGGCACCGGCACCCCGGTTCCAGGCGGCCTCAGCAGCGCTCAGGCCTTGAAGATCGTCCGCAACCTGGGAGATCTGAACATCGTCGGCATGGACGTGGTGGAAGTCGCGCCCGCTTACGACAACAGCGAATTGACCGCCATCGCCGCCGCGCATCTGGCCTGCGACATGCTGTGCCTGATGCGGAACAAGAAGCTGGACGGCACGCTGTAACAAGTCCAGCTTGTTTGGATTTGCAGGAACGCCGCTTTCATCAAGCGGCGTTTTTAATTGCGCGGAACCAGGACCAGGCGCGCGCCGGCACGGCCGCCGGCTCGCGGCGCAGCTCCATATAGCGTTCGCCGTCGCGCAGCTCGGCGAAACCCAGCCGGCGATAGAAGGGGCGCGCGTCGCGCGACACCAGCAGGAAGCGCCGCAGCTGCTGCAGTTCGGGGTGGGCCAGCGCCGCTTCCATCAGCGCTTGGCCGACGCCGAGGCGACGGGCCTCGGCCAGCACGAACACATCGGACAGATAGGCGAAGCTAACGTAGTCGGTGACGATGCGGGCAAAGCCCAGTTGCCGCTGCCCGCGGTAAGCGCCGAACACCAGCGAGTGCTCGATGGCCTTGTCCAGCTGCGCCGGCGTCAAGCCTTGCGCCCAGTGGGTTTGGGCCAGGAAGCGCTGAATCATGTCGCGGTCCAGCCGGCCGCGTTCGCAGCTGATCTCCAGATGGGCCATGGGGGCTCCAGGCGATGACGACGCCGCCAGTATCCGCGCGCGGCATCTCCGCCGGATGACGAGAACATGGCGGAATCTTTACAGCGTCGCTAGAGCGCGGGCCAGCGCACCGCCAGCAGCAGCAAGAGGCCGATTTCGCACAACTCTATGCCCGCGCCCAGGCAATCGCCGGTCATGCCGCCCAGCTTGCGCAGCAGGAAGCGCCGCCAGGCCAGCGCCGCCAGCGGCGCCAGCAACAAGGACGGGGCCAGCCAGGCGGACAGCGCCGCCAGCAGCGCCGCGTTGACGGCCAGGCTGGGCCAGTGGCGTTTCCAGGCGAAGCGCTCGCCGCTGCCGGGCGCGATCGCCGGCAGGCTGGCCGACCAGTACACCGCGAAACAGCGGCACCAGGCGGGAGTCAGCAGCAGGCCCCAAGCCGGCGCCAGCTGCTTGGCCAGCAGCATCAGCAAGACCAGCTTGGCGACGACGGCCAGGATCAGCGCCAGCGCGCCGAAGCTGCCTACGTGGGGGTCTTTCAGCACCTCGAAGAAACGTTCGCGCGAGCGGTGCGCCGCGCCCAGCGCGTCGGCGAGATCGCCCAGGCCGTCCAGATGCAGGCCGCCGGTGACCCAGGTCCACGTCAACAGCGCCAGCAGCGCCGCCAGCCAGGGATCGCTGAGGCGGCCCAGGGTCAGCGCCGCCAGCAACAGCGCGCCGACGATCAGACCCACCGCGCCGAACCAGCGCGCGCTGTCGGCCAGCCATTCGGGCTTGAATTCGCGCAACTGCGGCGTGGGCAGGCGGGTCAGGAACTGCAGCGCCAGAATCAGTCCGCGCACGGGGCTTCCAGCCGCATCAGATAGGCCGGATGCCCGTCCAGGATGGACAACTGGGCAAAGCCGCCGCGCTGCACCGTCATCAGCTTGGCCACCGAGAAATCCGCGCCCAGCAGCTCCGCCAGCAAAGTGGTGATGACGCCGCCGTGGGTGACCAGCACGCGGTGGCTGCCGTTGGCCGTGGTCATCCATTCGGACAGGCCGGCCAGCACCCGGGTGCGGAACGCCTCGTAGGGCTCGCCGCCGGGTGGAGTCAGTTCGCCGGCGGCCAGCTTGGCGCGCCAGTCCGGATAGCGCTGCGCCAGCACCTGCACGTCCATGCCGTCCCAGTCGCCAAAGTCCATTTCCGCGAAACGCGGGTCCACTTTCAGCGTCAGCGAACCGTGCAAGGCGTGCTGGACCGCGAACTCGCGGCAGCGTTGCAAGGGCGAGCTGGCCATCGCCGTCACCGGCGCCAGCGCGCAAATGCGTTGCCAGCTTTGCGCCATCTGAATGTGTCCCAGAGCGTTCAGCGGCAAATCGCAACTGCCGATCAAACGGCCGTCATGGTCGATCTCGCCGTGACGCAGCAGGGTCAGGGTATAGGGGTTCATTCCGCTTTTCCGGTGATGCCCGCCTCGGCGAAGGTGGCCATCTCGTTGTGCAGGCGTATGGCCATTTGCAGCAAGGGCACGCACAGCGCGGCGCCGGAGCCTTCGCCCAGATGCATGCCCAGGTCCAGCACCGGCTCCAGCTTCAGCGCGTGCAACGCCAGCAGGTGGCCGGTTTCCTCGGAGCGGTGGCTGGCCAGCAGCCAATCCCCCGCGCGCGGCTCCAGCGCCAGCGCGCATAGCGCGGCGGCGCTGGAAATGAAGCCGTCCACCAGCGCCGGAGCGCCCTGGGCGGCGCTTTCCAGATAGAAGCCGGCCATGGCGGCGATTTCCAGGCCGCCCAGCTCGGCCAGGGTTTCCAGCGCGGACAATTCGCGGCCGGCGACGCGGGCCAGCGCGGCGCGAACCACTTGGCGCTTGATCTCCAGGCCGGCCTCGTCCAGGCCGGTGCCGCGGCCGACGATGCGCTCCGGCGGCAAGCCCGCCAGCCGGCAGATCAGCGCGGCGGACGCGGTGGTGTTGCCTATGCCCATGTCGCCGGCGATCAGCAGGTTGGCGCCGCCGGCCAAGGCGCGGCGCGCGGCCTGGCGGCCCACCTCCAGCGCGGCTTCCGCCTGCGCCGGCGTCATTGCGGCCTCCCTGGCCAGATTGCCGGTGCCGGCCCGCACTTTGGCGTGGACGATGGGCAGCGCGGAAACGTCGCTGAGCACGCCGGCGTCCACCACCTCCAGCCTGGCGTCCAGGCTTTGCGCCAGCACGCAGATGGCCGCGCCGCCATTGGCGAAATTGCGCACCATCTCGCCGGTCACCACCGACGGATAGGCGGACACGCCTTCCGCCGTCACGCCGTGATCGCCGGCGAACACCGTGATGGCCGGCCGCAGCGGGTCCGGGCAGGTCTTGCCCTGCCAGGCGGCGAAGCGGCAGGCCAGCTCTTCCAGCCTGCCCAGGCTGCCCGCCGGCTTGGTCAATGTGGCCTGACGGGCGCGGGCGGCCTGGTAGGCGGCGAAATCGGGTGAGCGAAAGGTGTCGGTGAATGTCATGGGATGGCCAGCTCCAGCCTGGATGAGAGAGTGATTCAGCGGCGACTTTAAGCGATAGCCCGGCGCGGGGGCAACCCACAGCCGATGGACGATTTGATCCTAACTAAACATATTTCTTTTGGCACCATCCCGTCGGGATGCTCTCCGGTATAATCCGGAACCTGCAGGTGTCCGCGGCTTGAGCGCCGCGGATGAAACGGGAAGCCGGTGCAAAACCGGCGCTGCCCCCGCAACGGTAAGGCCTGGCGTGCAGGAAGCGGTGCAAGCGAGTCGCGATTGACTGGCGAGCCCTTGAACCTGAACGCCCAGGCGATGCAACGGCCACTGTCCATCGGATGGGAAGGCGCATCGCCGCAAGGCCCAGCCCGGAGACCGGCCTGCTGGCATGCGCGATCATGGAGACAACACTCGCGCCCGCCGAATGGCCGCCCGGAAGGCGCGCCACGCTGGAGTATCGCGGGGAGGCGATCCGACAGACGGCCCGGCGTCCTGCCGCGGCGTCCCCCTTTTCATGCCTTCTTCGCACTCTTCCTAACAATGCCGCCGCGGCGGCCAGATCATAAAAGTGGAGTGTGTTTCATGTTCAAGCCCCAACAATGCGCGTTGCTGGTCTCGCTGGCCTGCGCCGGCCAGGCCTATGCCGCCAATGTGCCCGAGTTCTCCGGCGATCCGGTGATTGTGACGGCGAGCCGAGTGGCGCAACCGCTGTCGCGTACGCTGGCCGATGCTACCGTGGTCACGCGCGAGGAAATCGAAGAAAGCGGCGCGCAAACCCTGCAGCAAGTGCTGTCACGCCAGGCGGCTGTCTCGATTGCCAGCAATGGCGGTCCTGGCAGCGCCAGCAGCATTTATATCCGCGGCAACAAGGATAGTCATACGGTGGTGCTGGTGGACGGTGTGCGGATTTATTCCGCCACGCTCGGCACTACGGCGATTCAGAACATCCCGTTGGCGCAGATCGAGCGCATTGAAATTCTGCGCGGACCTGCATCCAGTTTGTACGGCGCAGATGCCATCGGCGGGGTGATTCAGATATTCACTCGCAAAGGCGAAGGCGAGCCGCGTTGGAACGCGGGGGTGGAGTTTGGCAATCGAGGCACTGGCAAACTAACGGCTGGGGTGGCGGGGAAGTCGGGAAATACCGCTTATAGCCTGCAGTTGTCGCATGCCCAAGCTGACGGTTTTTCGGCGACGAATTCACGCAATACGTATTACTACAACCCGGACAACGATGGCTACAGCAATGATAGCTACGCCGCTAGCGTGACGCAGACCTTGTTGCCTGGCCATGACTTGACTGTGCGCCTATTCCAGACCTTCGCTGAGGCTGACATTGACTATACCAGTGCGTGGAAGGGGCAGGATCGCTCCAAATCGCGTTTGACAGGACAGAGCGTCGAATCAAAAAATCGCTTCAACGATGTTTGGACCAGCACTCTGCGTTTTGCCCGCAGCCAAGACAAGTCTGAGGAGTTCCACAACGGCAATTTCGACCGGCGCGCCAGTTTTTTCCAGACTACGCAGAATGAATGGCAGTGGCAGAACGACTTGAATACCAAGGTTGGCGTATTTATTTTGGGCGCCTCCCATTTGGATCAGAAAGTCGCTAGCGATGGCACCTATACCAAAAACACCCGCACCACCAATGCCGGATTTGTGAACTATCAGTTGGACTTGGGCAAGCATCTTCTGCAAGCTAGCCTTCGAAACGATCATGATGATCAATTTGGGGGGAAGATGACCGGTAAAGCCGGTTATGGCTATCGTTTCGCCGATGGCTGGTTGGCGCGAGTCGGCTATGGCACAGGGTACAAGGCTCCATCCTTCAATGATCTCTACTATCCGGGCAGTGGCAACCCTAATCTGAAGCCGGAAAATTCAAAGAACACAGAGCTGGCCCTGCAATACCGAAAAGACGGTCGTTCGGCTAGCTTGACCCTGTTTCAGAACAAAGTGGAGCAGTTGATTCAGTGGACACAAATGGATCCCGCTGATTTCAATTCATGGCGCCCGAGTAATGTTGATCGCGCAACGATCCGGGGGCTGTCATTGGAAGCGGCGGCCCAATGGCTCAGTATCGACTGGCAAGGTAACCTGACGTTGATGGACGCGCGAGACGATAAGACAGGCAATTGGTTGGCAAACCGGCCGCGCCAGAGTGCCAGCTTTTCAGCTTCTAAACAGTGGGAAAAGTGGACTTTGGGGGCCGAACAGCAAATCGCATCGCGCCGAGCTGGAGATGCGGCTAACTCGGAGGCAAAAGCGCTGCATGGTTACGGCGTGACCAATGTTTTTGCCAATTATCGCTTTGCCAAAAATTGGACTGCCACGGCTCGAGCGGACAATCTGTTCAATCGCGAATATGAAACCGCTTATGGGTACAACACCGGCGGACTGGGCGTCTTCCTTGGGGTTCGTTTCAGTCAGTAAGGAATCTCCATGCCCCACCTGATCACCGGCGGCGCGCGCAGCGGCAAGAGCCGCTACGCCGAAGCCCTGGCTCTGGCCCATCCGGGCCCGGTCTGCTATCTGGCGACGGCCGAACTGCACGGCGACGACGCCGAGTTTGTCGCCCGCGTCGAGCATCATCGCCGGCGGCGTCCGACGCAGTGGTCGCAGGCGGAAGGCGGCCGCGGGCTGGCCGCCGAACTGCGCCGCCGCGACGCGGCGGGCGGGTTGTTGCTGATCGATTGCCTGGGCATGTGGCTGATGCGCTTTTTCGACGAGGACGGCGATTTCGACGCCGCCGGTTTCGAACAAGAGCGCGCCGAGCTGCTGACGGCGCTGGAACAGGCTCGGGGCGAGGTGCTGCTGGTCAGCAATGAAATCGGCTGGGGCGTGGTGTCGGCCAGCGCCCAGACCCGTTGCTTCGTCGACGAGCTGGGACGCTTGAACCAACAGGTGGCGGCGGTCTGCCGGCGGGTGACGCTGGTGGCCTGCGGCTTGCCGCTGGTTTTGAAAGGCGGGGAATGAAACGCTTGCTGGGTTTGACGCTGCTGCTGAGCGCGTTGCCGGCGCCGGCCGCGGTCAGCGTCCAGGACGGCAGCGGCCGGACCATCACGCTGGCGCAGCCGGCGCAAAGGATTTTGACCCTGGTGCCGCACGCCACGGAAATGCTGTACGCGATAGGTGCCGGCGACAAGCTGGTGGCCACGGTGGAGCATAGCGACCACCCGGACGCGGCCAAGCGCCTGCCGCGAGTGGGCAGCTTCACCGGTTTCAGCCTGGAGGAAGTGATGCGCCAGCGGCCGGACCTGGTGGTGGCCTGGCGCGACGGCGGCGCGCCGCGCGAACTGGAGCGCCTGCGCGGCCTGGGCATCCCCGTCTATCTGAGCCACCCTTTGCAGCCGGACGACGTGGCCAAGGAAATGCTGGCGCTGGGGCGCTTGACCGGCGCGGACGCGGGGGCCGGCAAGGCTGCCGCCAGCTATCGCCAGCGGCTGGCGGATCTGCGCCGGCGCTACGGCGCGCGCGTGCCGGTGCGGGTGTTCTACCAGGTCAGCCAGACGCCCATCTTCACCATCAGCGATCAAAGCTTCATGGGGCCGCTGATTCGCCTGTGCGGCGGCGTCAATGTGTTCGGCGAGCTTAAGCAGCCGGCGGCGCAAGTGTCCGCCGCCACCGTGGTGACCGCGCGTCCGCAGGCGATTCTGGCCGGAGACGAGGCCAGCCTGCGGATGTGGCGTCGCTGGCAAGCGCTGCCGGCGGTGGCCAAAGACGCGCTGTTCGCCTTGCCGGGCGACGCCATGGTGGTGCCCGGCCCGCGGCTGGCGGACGGCGCGGCGGCCCTGTGTCTCGCGCTGGACACAGCGCGGCAGCGGCTGGGTTTGACGGCCAAGTGAGCGCCGGCTATCCTCGCCGCCATGGACAAGGAACTGGAATATCTCGAGTCGCGGGTGACGGCGTTGGTGGCCCGCATTCGCGAGCTTGAAACACAAAACGGCCGTTTTGCCGAAGCGCTGTCCGAGGCGCTGCGCGACAATGCGGAGCTGAACTTCAAAGTCAACGAAACCCGCGCGCGGGTGGCGGCTCTGGTCGAGCGCCTGCCCAAGGCGTCGGAGGATGCGGAATGAGCGACGTGGCTCAGGTTGAAATCGAACTGCTGGGACGTTCCTTCACCATCGGCACCCCGGCGGAAGAGAAGGAAACGCTGCAAGAGGCGGTGCGCCTGCTGGCCGGCAAGATCGAAATGATCCAGCAACACGGCAAGGTGATGGACGCCGACAAGATCGCCATCATGGCGGCCCTGAACATCGCTCACGATTTGTTGAAGACAAAAGTGGGAGAGGGCTTGGAGATGGCGGCGTTTCAGCGTAAAATACGCAGTATGAGCGAAGCCGCCGACCAGGCGCTCCGCGAAAGCCAGCAAGCGCTGTTTTGAATCAGCCGCCTGTTGGCGAACACCAAGGTCAGTACCCCCTGCGGTGTTTGTGAAGGCACACAATTCCTTTGTACCAATGCGTTCGCTTCAGGTTGCCAGCGTGAGTCATGGGCGTGCCGCGTCCTCTTGAGGATGCGCCCGAAATGACTGGCAGGCGGCCCTCCCTGGAAACAGGGTACAAGCGAATTTTGCCCGAACGACACTCGCGGGGGCTCCCCCCTCTGCCATGACCGCACCTTTCCTTGCTTCCGATCCGAATGCCCTCGACAAGCCCGCATTGCGCAGGCGAATTCGCCGCGCGCGCCAGGCGCTGAGCCCTCGTGATCGCTTGCAGGCGATGCAGGCGATCGCCCGTCACGCCTCGCGGCTGCTCAAGCGCGGCAAGCGCGTCGGCGCCTATCTGGCCGCCGGCTCTGAGCTGGATCTGGAAATTCTGATGAGCGCCGCGCTGTGGCGCGGCGCGGAAGTCTATCTGCCGCAGATTCCGCGGCGCGGCCGCCGGCTGTGGTTCAGCCGGCTGGGCGCGGCGGACCGCTGGTATCTGCACCCGCGTTACCGGATCGCCGAATACGACGGCCCGGCGCTGCGCGCCGAACGGCTGGACGTGCTGTTCGTGCCGCTGCTGGCCATCGACGCCGACGGCTACCGCATGGGCCAGGGCGGCGGCTTCTACGACACCACGCTGGCTTTCCGCCAGCGCGCGCGTCAGTTCGGCAAGCCCCTGCTGGTGGGCGTGGCCTACGACTGCCAGCGCGTCGAGCGCGTGCCGCGCGAACCGTGGGACGTCCGGCTCGATTACCTGCTGACCGAATCCGGCCTGCGTCGGCTCCCTTTGGGGCCGGAATGCCGATAGCTGTCGTCTTCCTGGCCGTTTTGCCGGTGTTGGCCCTGCTGGGGCGCTTGGAGTGGGCGGCGGTATGGCTGTATGCGGGCCTGAGTCTGCTGTGCTTCGTCCTGTACTGGCGCGACAAGCGGGCGGCGGAGCGCGGCGGGCCGCGCACGCCGGAAGCCAGGCTGTTGTGGCTGGGCGTTTTGTGCGGCTGGCCCGGCGGGCTGATGGCGCGTCGGCTGTTCCGCCACAAGACCGTCAAGCAACCATTCCGGCTGCTGTTCTGGTGCGGCGCGGCCTTGAACCTGGCCTTGCTGGGCGGCTGGCTGTATCTGCGCGCGGCTTAGAACTCGTTTGCGCTCCGCTGCGCGCAGTGAGGCGGGTACGGGCCGCCGGCGTTGAAAGCCCCGCCATCTGCCGCCGCGCGGCGGACTTTGAACAGGCGCTCAGCGCCAGGGGCGGCGGCCGTAGTCGCCGTAATAGCCATAGGCCGGCGTCACCACGACGGGCGCCGGGCGCACCACCATCGGCGTGGGCCTGACCACCACCGCGCGGGGCGGGGCCACCACGCAGGCGCTCAAGGCGCCGCTCAGCAACAGGCCCATCATCAGCTGTTTTTCACGCGTTTTCATGATCTTTCCTCTCGATCCTGGTTTTGAACGCCCTTGCGGGGCAGTGAAGACAGCCTAAGCCGCAATCTTTCCAGTAAGATTGAGCAAGCGTTAACCCTTTCCCTGACTGATTAACAGACATTGCCCATGCGATACTGGCTGATGAAGTCCGAACCGGACGATACCTCGATCGACGATCTCGCCGCCGAGCCCGAACGCTTGTTTGAGTGGACCGGCGTGCGCAATTACCAGGCGCGCAACTTCATGCGCGACGGCATGCAAACCGGCGACCGGCTGCTGTTCTGGCACTCGTCCTGCCCGGAGCCCGGGGTGGCCGGCCTGGCGGAAATCGCCGCCGCCGCTCATCCGGATTCCAGTCAGTTCGATCCGGAAAGCCCTTACTACGACCCCAAATCCTCTCCCGACGCGCCGCGCTGGCTGGCGGTGGACGTGCGTTTCCTGCGCAAGACCCGGCTGCTGTCCCCGGCCGAGCTGCGCCAGCACCCGCCGCTGGCGGAAATGACGGTGCTCAAGCGCGGCAACCGGCTGTCCATCACGCCCTTGAGCGAGGACGAATGGCGCTACATCACTGAACAACTGCTGGCATGCTGAGCGTTCCGCTGGTTCTGGCGCTGCTCGCCTGCGGCGCGGTGGCCGGCTTCCTGGCCGGCCTGCTCGGCGTCGGCGGCGGCCTGGTCATCGTGCCGGTGGTGTTGGGCGTCTTGTCCGCGGCGCAGCTGGGCGGCGACCACGCCCAGCATCTGGCGGTGGGCACTTCGTTGGCGGTGATGATGTTCACCAGCCTGTCCAGCGTGCGCGCCCACCATAAGAGGGGAGCGGTGGACTGGCGCATCGTGCGGGCGATGGCGCCGGCGATGGTGGTCGGCACCTTGCTGGGCAGCCTGGTGGCCGGCGCGATCTCCGGGTTGGCGCTGAAATGGTTCTTCGTCGGCTACGCCTATCTGGTCGCCGTGCAGATGTTCTTCAACCTCAAGCCGCAGGCCAGCCGAGGCATGCCGGGCCAGGCCGGGCAATGGGGCGCCGGCGGGCTGATCGGCATGGTCTCCAGCTGGGTGGGCATAGGCGGCGGCTCGATGAGCGTGCCCTTCATGAGCTGGTGCAATGTGCCGGTGCACACCGCCATCGCCACCAGCGCGGCGCTGGGCTGGCCCATCGCCGTATCCGGCGCCGTCGGCTACCTCTACAGCGGCTGGGGCGCGGCCGGCTTGCCGGACGGCGCTCTGGGCTTCATCTATCTGCCGGCGACGCTGGCGCTGATGTTGATGACGGTGCTGATGGCCCCGTTGGGCGCGCGCGCCGCGCACAAGCTGCCGGTGGCGCGCTTGAAGCAGGTGTTCGCCGGCTTGATGGCGGCGATGGCCAGTGAGATGTTGTACAGCCTGCTGCACCGTTGAGGCGCAGCGTGTTTCCCCCGAATCCGTGATGGAGAAGCCATGTTGTATCCGCCGATAGCGCCGTTCGCCAGCGGCATGTTGCCGCTGGACGGCATGCATGCGATGTATTGGGAGCAATGCGGCTCGCCGCAGGGCTATCCGGCGCTCTATCTGCACGGCGGGCCGGGCGACGGCTGCGTGCCGGCCTGCCGCCAGCTGTTCGACCCCGGCTTTTACCGCGCGGTGTTGTTCGATCAGCGCGGCAGCGGCCGCTCGACGCCGCGCGGCGAGCTGCGCGACAACAGCACCGCCCATCTGGTGGCGGACATCGAACGGCTGCGCGAGCACTTGGGCATAGAGCGCTGGCTGGTGTTCGGCGGCTCCTGGGGCAGCACGCTGGCGCTGGCTTACGCTCAGGCGCATCCGGAAAGGGTCAGCGGCCTGATTCTGCGCGGCATCTTCCTCGGCGAGCGCCGCGAGATCGACTGGTTTCTGCACGGCATGGGCCAGTTCTTTCCCGAGGAGTGGCAACGTTTCGTCGCGCCGATCCCGGAAGCCGAGCGCGGCGACTTGCTGGCCGCTTACTACCGGCGCCTGACCGATCCCGACCCGGCTGTGCATCTGCCGGCCTGTCGCGCCTGGGGCCGTTACGAGGGCGCTTGCGTCGCGCTGCGGCCCAACGCCGACGCCGCCGAGCGCGCCGGCAGCGAATACGTGGCCTTGTCGCTGGCGCGGCTGGAGGCGCATTACTTCGTCAACCGCGTGTTTCTGCCGGAAGGCGCGCTGCTGGACGGGCTGGCGCGCATCCGCCATATCCCCGCCGCCATCGTGCAAGGCCGTTACGACGTGGTCTGCCCGCCGGCCACTGCGCTACGGCTGGCCCAGGCCTGGCCGCAAGCCCACTACGAACTGGTGGAGGCCGCCGGCCATTCGCTGTGGGAGCCGGACATCCTGGACGCGCTGCTTCGGCAGCTGGAGCGCTTTCGCGACGCCCATCTGGCCGGCCGGGTTTGAATCGGCGCAACTAATTAGCCGCAGCGGGGGTCGAACCCAGCTTTCCACTTCAACCGGATGCAAGGATGGACATGAAAGCGATGATGCTCTGCGCCGCGGCCGCCTTGGCCGCGATTCCCGCCGCCGCCTCCGCCTACAGCGACGAAGCGCGGCTGCCGTTCGCCGGCCAGCCGGGCGAACTGCCGCTTGAGGTCGTGCTGCGTTTCGCCAAGAACCGGCTGGGCGAAGACGGCCAGTTCGAATACCGCAGCCTGAAAGTGATACAGATCAGCCCGCCGGAAGCCTTCGACAAAGCCAGCATCGCCTTGCTGCGCGAAGGCCTGATGGACGACAGCGTCAAGGGCACGCGCCAGCGTTTCCAGCTCAGCCGCGAAGACAATGTATGGACCCTGCGCGCGGTGAAGGAAGACTTCTCCTGCTGGCGAGGCCGCAAAGGCTGGGGCGTCAAGCCCTGCCCGTGACGACGACAGGCTGAGACGCCGGCCAAGCATTTGTTTTTTTGGGGTCTTATCGCGGGAGCGAAGACGCCGTTATAATGGGGGCAACCTTTTTGCGGACGGGCTATCCGGAGCGCTGCTTATCACTGGCGCCTTCGGGCAGCCCGCCTTTTGTATTTCCGCCTTTTGAATTTCAGAGTCCAGACAAAGATCGCCATGCAAGAACAATACAGCCCGCGCGCGGTGGAAGCCGCCGCCCAGCAGAAATGGCAGAAGACTGCCGCCTTCAAAGCCGTGGAAGACGCGTCGCGTCCCAAGTACTACGCGCTGTCGATGTTCCCGTATCCGTCCGGCAAGCTGCACATGGGCCATGTGCGCAACTACACCATCACCGACGTGCTGGCCCGCTTCAAGCGCCTGCAAGGCTTCAACGTGCTGCAGCCGATGGGCTGGGACGCCTTCGGCCTGCCGGCCGAAAACGCCGCGATGAAAAACGGCGGCGCGCCGGCGGCCTGGACCTACGCCAACATCGAGTACATGAAGCAGCAGCTGGACAGCCTGGGCTTTGCCCTGGACTGGGAGCGCGAGCTGGCCACCTGCAAGCCGGACTACTACCGCTGGGAGCAGTGGCTGTTCACCCGCCTGTTTGAAAAAGGCGTGATCTACAAGAAAAACGGCGTGGTCAACTGGGACCCGGTGGATCAGACCGTGCTGGCCAACGAACAAGTGGTGGACGGCCGCGGCTGGCGCTCCGGCGCGCTGGTGGAAAAGCGCGAAATCCCGATGTACTACTTCCGCATCACCGACTACGCCGAGCAGCTGCTGGCGGACCTGGACAAGCTGGACGGCTGGCCGGAGCAGGTCAAGACCATGCAGCGCAACTGGATAGGCAAGAGCTTCGGCTCCGACGTGGCCTTCGCCTACGACGAAGCCAGCATCGGCCACGCCGGCCAGCTCAAGGTCTACACCACCCGTCCGGACACCCTGATGGGCGCCACCTATGTGGCGGTGGCCGCCGAACATCCGCTGGCCACCCAGGCCGCGGCCGGCAAGCCGGAGCTGCAAGCCTTCATCGCCGAATGCAAGGCCGGCTCCGTGGCCGAGGCCGATGTGGCCAAGATGGAAAAGAAGGGCATGGACACCGGCCTGTTCGTCGTTCACCCGCTGACCGGCGCCAAGCTGCCGGTATGGGTGGCCAACTACGTGCTGTGGGGCTACGGCGAAGGCGCGGTGATGGCGGTGCCGGCGCATGACGAGCGCGACTTCGAGTTCGCCAACAAATACAGCCTGCCGATCCAGCAGGTCTACGCGCCGGCCAGCGGCGACGACAACTTCGACGCCGCCGCCTGGCAGGACTGGTACGCCGCCAAGGACGACAGCATCCGCACCGTGGGCAGCGGCAAATACGACGGCCTGAACTTCGCCGCCGCCTTCGACGCCATCGTCGGCGATCTGGAAGCCAAGGCCGCCGGCCAGAAGAAAACCCAATACCGCCTGCGCGACTGGGGCATCTCCCGTCAGCGTTACTGGGGCTGCCCCATCCCCATCATCCACTGCCAGAGCTGCGGCGATGTGCCGGTGCCGGAAAAAGACCTGCCGGTGACGCTGCCGGAAAACGTGATTCCGGACGGCGCCGGTTCCCCGCTGGCCAAGATGCCGGAATTCTACGAAACCAGCTGCCCGAAATGCGGCGGCGCGGCCAAGCGCGAAACCGACACCATGGACACCTTCGTCGAGTCCAGCTGGTACTACGCGCGTTACGCCTCGCCCAAGTGCGACACCGCGATGGTGGACAAGAAGGCGGCCGACTACTGGCTGCAAGTGGACCAGTACGTGGGCGGTATCGAACACGCCATCCTGCACCTGCTGTACGCGCGCTTCTTCCACAAGCTGATGCGCGACGAAGGCCTGGTGTCCAGCGACGAGCCGTTCAAGAGCCTGCTGACCCAGGGCATGGTGGTGTGCGAAACCTTCTACCGCGAACTGCCCAACGGCGCCACCGACTGGATCGCGCCGCAGGACGTGGTGCTGGAGCGCGACGCCAAGGGCAAGATCGTCGCCGCCAAGCACCGCGTCGACGGCCAGCCGGTGGTGGTGGGCGGCATCGAGAAAATGTCCAAGTCCAAGAACAACGGCGTGGACCCGCAGGAATTCATTGAAAACTACGGCGCGGACACTGCCCGTCTGTTCATGATGTTCGCCGCGCCGCCGGAGCAGAGCCTGGAGTGGTCCGACGCCGGCGTGGAAGGTGCGTTCCGCTTCCTCAAGCGCTTGTGGAAAGCGGCGAACGAACATGTCGCCGCCGGCCTGGCGCCGGGCTACAGCGGCGGCGAACTGTCCGCCGGCCTGAAAGACCTGCGCTTCAAGCTGCACGCCACCATCCAGAAAGTGGCCGACGACTACGGCCGCCGCCAGCAATTCAACACCGCCATCGCCGCGGTGATGGAACTGCTGAACACCTACGACAAAACCGACAAGTCCGGCGACGCCGGCCGCGCGGTGGCGCAGGAAACGCTGGAGGCCGTGGTGCTGCTGCTGTCCCCCATCGTGCCGCATATCTGCGACGCGCTGTGGAACGCGCTGCGTCCGGGCAGCGAACTGCTGCAACAAGCCTGGCCGAAAGTGGACGAGAGCGCTCTCGTCAAGAGCGAGATCGAACTGATGGTGCAGGTGGGCGGCAAGCTGCGCGGCAGCGTCACCGTGGCCGCGGACGCGGCCAAGGACGCGATCGAAGCCGCGGCGCTGGCGCACGAAAACGTGCAGAAGTTCATGGAAGGCAAGCCGGCCAAGAAAATCATCGTGGTGCCGGGCCGCCTGGTCAACATCGTGGTGTAAACCGGCGTGGCCCGGTCCAGCGCGCTGGACCGGGTCAGGCAAGCATAGTTTCCCGATAAGGAATCGCGAATGAGACTTTCCCTGCAATGGTTGTGGCTGGCGCTGCTGGCCGTCACGCTGAGCGCCTGCGGCTTCCACCTGCGCGGCCTGGGCGGCCCGATGAAGCCGCTGCCGTTCGCCTCGCTGTATTTCGACGGCGGCGGCACCGCCGTGACCGGCGACGTGCGCACCGTGCTGGCGCGCGACCCGCGTCTGCAACTGCTGGACAATCCCAAGCAGGCCGAGGCGGTGGTGACCATCCTCAGCGAAAACCAGGCCAAGGACATCCTGACCCTGAACGTGGGCGGCAAGATCAACGAGTACCAGCTGACCTACACCGCCGTGGTGCGCACCTTGCTGTTCGGCGTGCCGGTGGAGCCGGACATGAATGTGGTGGTGCGCCGCAGCATGAACTACTCGGACAGCGCTATTCTCGGCAAGGAACAGGAAGAGGCGCTGATCTGGGCCGACGCCCGTCGCGACGCGGCAGAGCAGATCGTCCGTCGTCTGGCCTACCTGAAAAAGCCGGCCGCCGCGCCGCTGACCGGCCCGCAAAGCCTGAAGCCCGCCGATGCCCAGCCTAAGCCCTGACGCGCTGATCGCGGCGCTGGGCAAAGGCCTGGCGCCGTTGTACCTGATCCACGGCGAGGAAGCGCTGCTGGCGCTGGAAGCCGCCGACGCGCTGCGCCAGGCGGCGCGCGAGCAAGGCTATCAGGAGCGCGAAGTGCTGACGGTGGAGGCCGGTTTCGACTGGTCGCAGCTGCGCGACGCGATGAGCAGCGTCTCGCTGTTCGCCGAGCGCAAGCTGCTGGAAATCCGCATCCCCAACGGCAAGCCCGGCACCGAAGGCGCCGAGGCGCTGCAACAGCTGGCGGCTCAGCCGCCGCAGGACACGGTGACCCTGATCACCCTGCCCAAGCTGGAGCGCGCGCAGCAGCAGTCCAAGTGGTTCCAGGCGCTGGAAAAGCTGGCGGTGACGGCGGAGGCCCGATTGGTGAGCCGCGCCGAACTGCCCAGCTGGATCACGCGCCGGCTCAAGGCCCAGGGTCAGGTGCTGGGCGGCGAGGCGCTGGCGTTTTTTGTTGATCGCGTCGAAGGCAATCTGCTGGCTGCGCGCCAGGAAGTGGACAAGCTGGCCTTGTTGTACCCGGCCGGCGAACTGACGCTGGAGCAACTGCGCGCCGCGGTAGCCAATGTGGCCCGCTTCGACGTGTTCCACCTGTCCGAATCCTGGCTGGCCGGCGACGTGCCGCGAGTGCTGCGCATGCTGGACGGTCTGATGGCCGAAGGCGAAGCGCCGGTGCTGGTGTTGTGGTCGCTGACCGAAGACGTGCGCATGTTGCTGCGTCTGCGCCAGGGCCTGAAGGATGGGCGCAACGCGCGCGACATGTCGCGCGAACTGCGTTTGTGGGGCGACAAGCAACGTCTGGCCGAGCCGGCCTTGCGTCGCATCGGCCCGCGCAAGCTGATGACCGCGCTGGACGAATGCGCGCGCATAGACCGTCAGATCAAGGGCGTGGAAACCGGCGACCCCTGGCAGACCATGCGCGGGCTGGCGGGCCTGCTGGCCGCTTGAGCCGGCGGGCAACTTACCGAGATTCGCGCCCCGTGCGCGGCAAACAGGAGAGCACCATGGCTTTATTCGATTCCTTGAGCGGTTTGCTGTCCGGCGGCGCGGAAGGCGGCGCCGGCGGAGCCTTGCAGGCCTTGCTGCAACAGCAGGGCGGCTTGTCCGGCCTGCTGGAGCAATTCCAGCAAGGCGGCCTGGGCGAGCTGGTGTCGTCCTGGGTGGGCCAGGGCGGCAATCTGCCGGTGTCCGCCGAGCAGATCCAGCAAGTGTTGGGCTCGGAGCAGTTGTCCGGCCTGGCCGAGAAGTTCGGCCTGGAACAGGGCCAGCTGTCGCAGCTGGTGGCCGAGCATCTGCCCGGCCTGGTGGACAAGCTGACCCCCAACGGCCAACTGCCGCAAGGCGACGATCTGCTGTCCCAGGGAGCGGATCTACTCAAGGGTTTGTTCCGCTGATCCCACCCATCCATGCAATAACGCCGGCCGCGAGAGACTCGCCGCCGGCGTTTTTCATGCCTTTGGCCGGCCCGCTTGCAAGCGGGATCAGGTCGGCCAAGGAATCCGTTCTGAGAACGTGTTTACGATCTCGCGAGCTAAGGCGAGACAAGGCGAAAACCGCTGAGAAAGCGGAATGTACATAAGGTACATGAGCATTTCGAAGGGGTTTTCAACGCCGTATCGCCGACGCGCAGCAGGTCGTAAACAGGTTCTTAATGATGATGGCCGGCCGCGCCTGCCGCCGTCACCGTCAACTCCGCCGCCGGGCTCTTCAGCTCATGCGCGTCCTGGCCGGCGGCCGGAATCTCCGCCCAGTTGGTCTCGCCCTGCTCGCATTGCTGCTTTACCTTGAAGAACAGCTTGCCCGGCTGGGCGGCGATCTTGGCCTGGAACACGAACTCATCGTAGAAATTGGACGGCAGCTTGCCGCCTTTCCAGGTGATGCGAGTCACATCCTCGCTCACCTTGCGGCCGTAATTGTCGAAAGGCTTGACCGCGCTCTTGACCACTTCCACTTCCCAGCCGGCTTTCGGCATCGGCTGCGCCAGGCGCACGCCTTCCGGCAGCTCCACGCTGACGGCGGTGGTGGGGCTGCCGTTGCAGCCGTGGCCGATTTTCAGCACGCCCTTGTAATAGCTGCCGCTGGCGACGGTGGGCGTTTCCAGGGTGACGTGGGCGAAGGCGGAACCGGAAGCGGCCAGCAAGGCCAGCAGGGCGAGTTTTTTCATGGAAGCTCTTTGCGGATCAAGGTTAGCGCCGTTGCCGGCCAGGGGCGGCAAATGCGAATGAGGATTGACCGCATCAGTTTAGCGCCTGCTCATTCCTTTCGCATGCGACAAAGTGTCGCATAGTTCGTATGAGAATAATGCATTTGTAACGTCATTGTCATGGCCGCTATACTGGTCCGCCCACCCAATGCTTCAGGAGCAGTCATGATGGTTCGTGCTTTATCCGCGGCAACGCTAATGATGCTTTCCACTCATGGCTGGTCCGCAGGCGGCTACAGCGGTCTTGGCGCCGCCAGCGTCAGCGCCGAAGACGTGGCGCGCTACCGCGCCGCGCCGCTGCCGGCGGAACTGAGCCGCAAAGTGCAGAACATGCTGGATCTGCGCGCGCCCGGCGCCGGCGTGCTGGCCCCGGACGGCAAGGCCTTGTACTTCAGCTGGCGCGTCACCGGCGTGCCGCAGGTATGGAGGCTGGACGGCCCGCAGCGCTTCCCGGTGCAGCTGACCGGCGGCGAGGACGCCACCCTGATTCAGGAGGTCAGCCCGGACGGGCGCTGGCTGGTGCTCAGCCGCGACCGCAAGGGGGAGGAAAACCCCGGCCTCTATCTGCAAGCCGCCAACGGCGGCGCGCTGCGCGAAGTGCAGCACAAGGCCGGCGTGCAAACCCAATTCCAGTTTCTCAGCAAGGACGGCCAATGGCTGTACTACCGCAGCAATGACGAGCGGGCCGACAGCTACACCCTGTACCGCTACCGGCTGGCCGACGGCCGCCGCGAGCGCCTGTTCGGCGAGCGCGGCGCCTGGAGCATCGCCGGCCACCGCGACGACGGCCGCCTGCTGCTGCAAAAGACGCTGAGCAACGCCAGCGCCGAATTCTATCTGTGGACGCCGGACGGCAAGCCCGTGCAGCCGCTGCTGGGTCAGGGCGAAACCACCGACTACCGGATGGATTTTGGCCTGCGCGACGGCGAATACCTGGTGAGCACCAATAAGTTCGGCGAATACCACCGTCTCTATCTATGGCGCGCCGGCGCGTTCCAGCCGCTGACGCCGGAGACGCGCGGCGACGTCCAGAACCTGGACATCGACCGCGAGCAGGGCCGCGTCTACTACACGCTGAGCCAGGACGGCTACGGCAAGGCGCTGGCGCTGGACGGCCGCCGCGCTTACCGCGCGCTGAAGTTGCCGGCCTTCCCCGGCGCGGCCCAGGTCAATGTGGTTAACCTCAGCCGCGACGGCCGCTACGTCAATTTCAGCGTGGAAACCGACACCGCGCCGGCCAGCAGCCATGTCTGGGACAGCAAGAGCGGCAAGCTCAGCCAATGGCTGCTGCCGTCCGCGCCGGAGCTGGACACCCGCGGCTTCGCCAAGGCCAGCCTGGAAAATTATCCGGCGCGCGACGGCACGCCGATTCCAATGTTCGTGCGCCGGCCGGCCCGCTGCGCGGCCACGCCCTGCCCGGTGGTGGTCAACTTCCACGGCGGCCCGGAAGGGCAGAGCCGCGCCGGCTTCTCGCCGCAGGCGCAGTTGTTCGTCGACGCCGGCTTCATCTATGTGCAGCCCAATGTGCGCGGCTCCATCGGCTACGGCAAAACCTGGCTGGACAGCGACAACGGCCCGCGCCGGCTGCAAGTGCTGTCCGATATCGAAGACGCCGCGCTTTACATCCGCAGCCAGTGGGGCGCGGCCGGCGCGGCGCCCAAGATCGGCGTGATGGGCGGCAGCTACGGCGGCTACTCCACGTTGGCGGCGATGACCATCTTCGCCGGCGCCTACGACGCCGGCGTGTCCAATGTCGGCATCGCCAACCTGGTCAGCTTCCTGCAAAACACCGCGCCTTACCGCCGCGCGCTGCGCGCCGCCGAATACGGCGACCTGGAACGCGACCGCGCCGCGCTGGAGCAATTGTCGCCCATCAACCATATCGACAAGCTGCGCGACCCGCTGCTGATCATCCAGGGCGTCAGCGATCCGCGGGTACCGGTGGGCGAGGCGCTGCAAATGTATCGCGCCATGGCCGGCAAGGGCGTGGACGGCGGCCTGATCCTGTTCCCGGACGAAGGCCACGGCGCGGCCAAGCGCGAAAACCAGGTGCTGCAACTGGGCCATAGCCTGTGGTTTTTCCAGCGTCACCTGTTGGGGCAGAATGGAGGCGGCGCCGCCAAAGCCGGCCGCGCCGAACCGGGAGAAAAACATGAGTCCACAGGCGCTTGAAGACTACCTGCACCAACACATCCCGCTGTCCGCCGCGATGGCGGTCGGCGTGGCCGAGGCCAGCGGCGATAGCGTGATCCTGCGCGCGCCGCTGGCGCCCAATATCAACCACCGCGCCACCGTGTTTGGCGGCAGCGCCTCGGCGGTGGCCATCCTCGCCGCCTGGTGTCTGGTGTTCATGCGCTTGCGCGAACGCGGCTTGCCGGGCCGCGTCATCATCCACGGCAACAGCATGCGTTACGACAAACCCATCGCCGCCGGCTTCCTGGCTCGCGCCGCCGCGCCGGAGCCCGCCGCCTGGGACAAGCTGGAGCGCGCCTTGCGGCGCGGCCGCATGGGGCGGCTGAGGCTGGCGGTGGCGCTGGAATGCGACGGCGAAGCGGTGGGCGGCCTGGACGGCGAGTTCGTGGTGCTGCCCGGAGAAGGGGATTCCCAAGACTGAAACACGCCCCGCGGTGGCGCGGCATCGCTTATCAAACTTTAAATCCAATCTGAATAGCTTATTTTTTGTGCTAAAAAGAAATATCTTGTGCCGGGTTGGGTTGAGCGATAGCCAAAATAACCGCGTCTCGGCGTTCCGGCCGCAACCGCGCCGCAACGCCGGCAGGCGTGCGCTGGGGGAGGCCGATGGCGTTAAAAGCGCAGAAGGAGCTGGAACTGGTGCTGCGTCTATTGCAGCGTAAGGGTTTGCACGCCGTGGACCGACAGTCCTGGCCGCCGCCGCTGCCGGATGTCGGCGCCACCCTCAGCGACGGCCGGCGCATCGCTTTTGAAGTGACGGAAGTGCATGCGGACGAGCATCTTTTTGGCGGCGGCAAAGGCTGTCTGCGCGCGCGCGAGGTGCGCCAGGCGTTACAGGGCGAGGATGTGGACATCAGCGTGCCCAACGCGCCGATCGCCGCGATCAAATACCGGATTCAGGCCAAATGCGTGAAGCGTTACACGGCCAAGCCCGGTTATGAATTGAGCCTGCTGCTGGCGGCCAATATTCCACAGTTCGGCGGCGTGGCCGCCACCACTCTGTTTCCCGCCTTCATCCAGGAAGCGGCGCTGACCGCCGCCACTCACGATTTGCTGGAGTCGTCGGCCTTCGAGCGGGTTTACCTGCATCTGATCCAGCCCGGCGTCTTGTATGAGTGGAGCAAGCAGGAGGCCTGGGTGGAAATGGCGAAGACGACGGACGAGGCGGCTCGCCCGCCTTTCTGGGCGGAGCCGCTGCTCGGCGGCGTCTGTTGGCAGGGTAGCGCGTCCTGAAAGACAGGACGCGCGTTTTCATTCCGGCTCGTGTTTGCGGTAGCCGTCGTTCCACACACTCCTTAAGCGTGACGCGCAAGGAAAGGCGGCGGGGCTTGGTGGGTATCGCCTGCGGCTCCACCCACCCTACAAATACCCCCGACCAAACCTCCTGCCGTAGGGTGGGTGGAGCGTAGCGATACCCACGCGGAAATGCGATGGGACCGATGCTTGGATCTTGGCGGCGGGGTTTGGTGGGTATCGCCTACGGCTCCACCCACCCTACAAATACCCCCGACCAAACCTTCCACCGTAGGGTGGGAGGAGCGCAGCGATACCCACGCGGAAACGCGATGGGACCGATGCTTGGATCTTGGCGGCGGGGTTTGGCAGGTATCGCCTATCGGCTCCACCCACCCTACAAATACCTCCGACCAAACCATCCGCCGTAGGGCGGAGCGCAGCGATACCCACGCGGAAACGCGATGGGACCGATGCTTGGACCTTGGCGGCGGGGTTTGGTGGGTATCGCCTTTCGGCTCCACCCACCCTACAAATACCCCCGACCAAACCATCCGCCGTAGGGTGGGTGGAGCGCAGCGATACCCACGCGGAAACGCGATGGAACCGATGCTTGGACCTTGGCGGCGGGGTTTGGTGGGTATCGCCTACGGCTCCACCCACCCTACAAGCCCGCCCGACCCAAGCTCTCGCCGTAGGGTGGGTGGAGCGCAGCGATACCCACCAGCTAGGGTCAGCGATTGCGCAGGCGGATGCGGCGGAAGCGTGCTTCCAGCTTGAGCCGCTGTCCCAGCGCCAGGTAGATCTGGTGTTGGCTATCGACATGGCGGTAAACCCGGACCCGGTCCGCGCCCAACAGCATGATGATTTCCAGGTAGTTGAAAAAGCCCATCCACTGGCCGCGTCCATCGCGGTCGTCAAAGTCGATGTCGCGCGCCACGCGGCTGAGCAGGCCTTTGCCGACATACTCTCGATTGTCCTTCAGCCATTGCAACAGGTGGGCCGCGCATTCGCGGCCGTAGGCGTGGTCGGCGGGGTAGTCCTTGCTGGGCACGGGCATTTGCCAGTAATGCCGATAGGTACGGCCGGGGCAGAAGCGGACGAAGGGGAGCAGCGCTTCCTGCTGTTCCAGCGAGCGCAATTTGTAGCGACGACGACGGGGAAAGGTTTGAGCGTGATGCATGGTGTTTCTCCTGCTGTGACACAAGATAAACCACCTGCCTAGGAAGGCTGAGGTATTAGGCAGGCGCGTGGCAGGATTGGCGTACCGGGCTTAAACCAAACCGGTGAGTGCATGGCACTCTCCCACCATGCGCCTGCCAAATGGCGCGGCCATGGTAAAGCAGCCCGCACTGTATGCAGCGAGGGCCAGTTGGTTTAAGCGGACGGGACGCCAATCCCGTGTGCCGCTAGTTTGGCGGCAACCTGGGGATTGTTGCCGAGGGGGCCGGCGGGGTCAAGGTGGGGTGGTTGCTTTGTTTGAGCGTGGCTTACTTGTTGAGTGATCTGGTTTTGAATCCGCTGCGCGGATATTGATTTAGGTGCCGCTTTCCGCGCGGCGAACGGGGAGGGGGCGGGCCGCCGCCCCCTTCCAGCCCCCCTCGTCCCCCAGGACGCGAAACCCCGAAGAAAAAGGGGCCTGCAAGGCGCGGCTGAACTCGCGATTTGCTAGCGTCAAATCGCTCAAACAAAGCAGCCGCTTAAAACCTTGCAGACCCCTTTTTCTCCGGCGCGCCCCGAGGGGACACTTGGTCGCTACACGAGGTGGTCAATTTTCTAGATAGGGGATGGTTGATTTGCCGCCTGGGTTGCTCTGTGGGTAACTTGGCTCCATTGCTCTTGTCTGTGGATAAGCTTTGTTTCCTAAAAGTAAGCATGTATCCGATGCGCCCCTGGTCCCTTCAAGCCTGCCGTCGGGTGGCAGGTCCGAGGTCTTAAGCGGCTGCCCTGTTTGAGCGATTTGACGTTAGCAAATCGCGAGTTCAGCCGCGCCTCGGGCCTGACGGGACCCGGCGGGAAGCCGTAGGCCAGGCTTGCAGGGTGGCCTTTAGGAGTGGAGAGGATATTTGGCCAAGCAAATATCCTCTCCCTGCTCGCCGGGCAGCCCCGGCAATGAAAATCATCATCCGCGCAGCGGATACAAGCTTATGCACTGGCAATAGTGCTGCTTGCTCTAGCGGCTGGACGTCGGCCCCCATTTCGCCAGAATCTCGCGCTCCTCCTGGGTCATCTGGGTCAAATTGGCCAGCGGCATGTATTTGGACGCCACCGCCTGCTTGATTCTGTGGGCGTTGCTGACGATTTCCTGCGCGTCGTCAAACTTCAAGCCGGCCGGCGGCGCCACGAAGCCGGCCTGGCTGGGCGTGGCCGAGTGGCAGGATAGACAGCGGTTCTGGATGATGGCGTGAATCTGACGCAGTCGGGCGTCGGCCGCCGTTTCCGTCGCCGCCGGCAGCGGGGAGCTTGCCGCGGCCTTGGTGGGAGCTGACGTCGCGGCTTGCGGGGCGGCGGGCGCGCTGCCGGGCAGGGGCGGCGCGGCCAACAATGCCACGCCGACCAGCAACAGGCCGCCCAGCGCCGGCAGCAGTGGCCGCTTGCGGCCGGAGTGGCGCAGCACGAAGTATTGCCGGATCAGCGCGCCGGACAGGATGAACAGCACCATGATCAACCAGGCGTGGGGGTTGCCGTAGGTGAAGGAGTAGTGGTTGCTGATCATCAGGAACACCGCCGGCAGCGTGAAATAGGTGTTGTGCACCGAGCGCTGCTTGCCGCGCAGGCCGTCCAGCGGATTGGGTTTGTCGCCGGCCCGGATGGCGCGCACCATCCGGCGCTGACCGGGGATGATCCAGAACAGGACATTGGCCGACATGCAGGTGGCCATCACCGCGCCGGTGATCAGGAAGGCGGCGCGGCCCTGGAAGATCTGGCTGCTGGCATAGGCTACCAGCGTCATCAGCAACGCCACCGCCAGGCTGAGCGGGCCGTCGCGGTTCATATTGGGGCTGATGCGGCGGCAGAGCTGGTCGTAAGCCAGCCAGCCGCCCAGCAGGAAGCCGGTGGCGATCAGCGCGGCCTGGCCGCCGGACAAGGCCGCCGCCCAGGCCCAGGGGCTGGCCGGGTTGACCAGATAGAAGGAGGCGTTGAACAGGTAGAGCAGGGAGAACAGGCCGAAGCCGGACAGCCAGGTGGCGTAGGATTTCCAGAACGACCAGTGCAGCTTGTCGTCCAGCGGGAACGGCGGCTGGCCCAGGTATTTCTGGTTGTGGTAAAAGCCGCCGCCGTGCACGGCGAACATCTCGCCGTGCAGGCCGCGCCGGGCATCGGCGGCGGAGGGCGGGGACAGGCTGTTGTCCAGCATGACGAAGTAAATCGATTCGCCTATCCAGGCGATGGCGGCGATCACGTGCAACCAGCGCAGCAGCAGGTTGCCCAGCTCCAGCAGGTAGTTTTCCATGGCGAGGTTTCCGGGTGGGGGACGGGAACAGCGTCAACTGCCGCGATAGGTGGAGTAGGACCACGGCGTCACCACCAGCGGCACATGGTAGTTTTCGTCCGCATTGGCGATGCCGAAACGCAACGCCACCTGGTCCAGGAAGCGCGGCTCCGGCAGCTTCACGCCCTGAGCGGCGAAGTAATCGCCGGCATGGAACAGCAGTTCGTACACGCCGGCGCGCAGTGATTCGCCTTCCAGCAGCGGGCGCTCGCAGCGGCCGTCGCGGTTGGTGGTCGCGTCGGCCAGCAATTGGCGTTGTTCGCCGTCCAGCCGGTACAACTGGCAGCGCACGCCCGCTGCCGGCTTGCCGTGCATGGTGTCCAGCACATGGGTGGATAGTTTGCCCACGGTTGTTTCTCCTTTGTTGTACGGCCCGATCTGGCGGACCTGTTGTCGATCTTGTTGTTCGCGATGGCGATTTAAAATTGTCGACAATTTGTGTTGACGATAGTGTTTGCCCACGACAATAATTGTCAACAAAATTCTGAAGGCATAGAGCAGGATATGGAAATACCGGGAGGAGACATGTTGCATTCCGCTAACGGAACGTCCGCCGCCACCGCGCCCAGGGCGTCCACCCTGGTGGGCGACGGCGCGCCGAGCAATGACGCCGACCGCCTGTACTGGGAAATCTTCGACGCGGTGATAGACCAACGGCTGCTGCCGGGGGTCAAGCTGACCGAGGCGGTGCTATGCGACGCCTTCCAGTGCTCGCGCAGCAGCGCCCGCAGCGCGCTGGCCCAGTTGGCGCACGACAAGATTGTCGATATCCAGCCCAATCGCGGCGCTTTCGTCGCCAAGCCGGACGAGAAGGAAACCCGCGATGTGTTCGAGGCGCGGCGCATGGTGGAGGCGGCGATTCTGGACAAGCTGCTGGCCTTGCCCGATCTGGCCGAGCGTCTGCCGCCGATGCGGCGCATGGTGGCCGACGAGCGCGCCGCTTTCGAACGCGGCGACCGGGTCAGCTGGATTCGCCTGTCCAACGCCTTCCATGTGCACTTGGCGCGGCTGGCCGACAACGAGGTGCTGACCGAGCTGATGCACGGCCTGTGTTCGCGCACCTCGCTGATCATCGCTTTGTACGACGTGCCCGGCCGCAGCGCCTGCTCCTTCGACGAGCATGAGGCGATCCTGACGCGGCTGGAGGCCGGCGACCGCGCCGGCGCGGCGGCGGCGATGCACCATCATCTGGAGGACTGCGAACGGCGGATGAAGGTGGAGGCCCCTGGCCGGCTGGACCCGTGGACGGTGTTCAACCTCAAGCGCTGACAGCGGGAAGGATGGCCATGCAGGCGGATTATCCACGCGATTTGATCGGCTACGGCCGCGAGCTGCCGGAGGCCAACTGGCCGGGCGCGGCGCGCATCGCCGTGCAGTTCGTGCTCAATTACGAGGAGGGCGGCGAGAGCAATGTGTTGCATGGCGACGCCGGCTCTGAGCAGTTCTTGTCGGAAATCATCGGCGCGGAGGCCTATCCGGCGCGGCATCTGTCGATGGAGTCGATTTACGAGTACGGCTCGCGCGCCGGGGTCTGGCGCGTGCTGCGCGAGTTTGAGCGGCGCGGCCTGCCGTTGACGGTGTTTGGCGTGGGCATGGCACTAGAGCGGCACCCGGAGCTGGCCAGCGCGCTGGTGGAGCTGGGCCATGAGGTGGCCGGCCACGGCTATCGCTGGATTCATTACCAAGAAGTGGACGAGGCTGTGGAGCGCGAGCATATGCGGCGCTGCGTGGAGGCGATCCGCCGCCTGACCGGCCAGCGTCCGTCCGGCTGGTACACCGGCCGCGACAGCCCCAACACGCGGCGGCTGGTGGCGGACGACGGCGGTTTTCTCTACGACTCGGATTACTACGGCGACGACCTGCCGTTTTGGACCCGGGTGCGGCGCAGCGACGGCGGCGAGCAGCCGCATCTGATCGTGCCTTACGCGCTGGACACCAACGACATGCGCTTCGCCACCGCTCAGGGCTTTAATACCGGCGAGCATTTCTTCAGTTATCTGAAAGACGCGTTCGACGTGCTCTACGCCGAGGGCGCCGACAAGCCGCGCATGTTGTCGGTGGGGCTGCATTGCCGCCTGATCGGCCGGCCCAGCCGCTTCGCCGGCCTGCGCCGTTTTCTCGATTACCTGGAAGCGCATCCGCGGGTGTGGGTGTGCCGGCGGGTGGATATCGCCCGGCATTGGCGGGAAGCGCATCCTTTCACCGGAGACGGATCATGTCCTTGACGCTGGCGCAGTTGAACACGCTGCCGACGGAGCGCTTCACCGCCGCGCTGGGCGGCATTTTCGAGCATTCGCCCTGGGTGGCGGCGCAGGCGGCCGGCCTGCGGCCGTTCGCCAGCGTGGCCGATTTGCACGGCTGCATGCGGCGGCAGGTGGAGGAGGCGGGCGTGGAGGCGCAATTGCGCCTGATCCGCGCCCACCCGGAGCTGGCTGGCAAGGCGGCGCTGCACGGGGAGGTGACCGCCGAATCCGCCGCCGAGCAAGGCGGCGCCGGCCTGGACCGGTGCTCGCCGCAGGAACTGGAACTGCTGCGGCGGCTGAACGCCGACTACCGGGCGCGCTTTGGTTTCCCCTTCATTCTGGCGGTGCGCGGCTATCAGCGCGCCGACATCATCGCCGAGTTTCAGCGGCGGCTGGCCGCCGAGCCGGCAGCGGAGCGGCAGGCCTGTTTGCAGCAGATCTACCGGATCGCCGGCCTGCGTCTGGCCGAACTGATCGCCTAGCCGGAGCCGCCATGTCCAGCCAGATTCTCGTCATCTACTTGTTGTCCATCCTGGTGGTGATCGCCGTGCCCGGGCCGCTGTCGTTGTTCATGGTGGCCACCAGCGCCGAGCATGGTTTGCTGCGCGCCTGGCCGGCGTTTGCCGGCGGCGTGCTGGCCTCTTTGTCGCTGCTGCTCTTGTCCGCGCTGGGCGTGGGCGCGCTGATCCTGGCCTCGCCCGGCTTGTTCGCCGGCTTGCAGCTGCTGGGCGCCGGCTATCTGCTATGGCTGGGCTTCAAGGGCTGGCGCGGCGCCGGCCAGGCCGCGGCCGCGCAGGGGGGCCACAGCGGCGCGCCGGCGCAGTGGTTTTCCCATGCCTTTCTGCTGGGCATCAGCAATCCCAAGGACATCGCTTTTTTCGTGGCGCTGCTGCCGCAGTTCATCGACGCCCAAGCGCCGCTGGCGCCGCAACTGGGCTGGATGGCGGCGGGCTGGGCGGCGATCGATTTAATGTGCAAGACCGCGTACGGCTTGCTGGCGCAGTTGTTCTTCCAGCGGCTGGCGGTGCTGCGCATGGTGTTTCTCAAGGCTTCGGCCTTGTTTTTCCTCGCACTGGGGCTGGCGCTGATCTGGAGCCGGCTGACGGCATGAACGGCGGACGGCGCGGCCTGCTTGCGCGCCGATGCACTTAAGAACGTGTTTACGATCTCGCGAGCAAGAGCGAGACAAGGCGAAAACGGCCGAAAAAGCGGAATGTACGGTTGGTACATGAGCATTTTGAGGGTGTTTTCAACGCTGTATCGCCGAAGCGCAGCAGATCGTAAACAGGTTCTAAAAAGGAGAGAGTCTGATGGCGCTTGTCAATCACCCGGCGGGAACGGTGCTGCGCGCTCCGGCGGCCGATGTGCCGGAATTCGCCCGGCGTTACGCCAACCTGGCCGCCGCTGATTTCGGCGCCAGGGTGCTGGCCTGTTCCGATCAGTGGTTCGCCGCGGCGGAGCGGATGCTGCAAGCGTCCGAGCCGGTGTTCATCGTCGGCGAGTTCGACGATCACGGCAAATGGATGGACGGCTGGGAAACCCGCCGCCGCCGCAACGGCGGCTATGACCACGCGGTGATCCAGCTGGGCCTGCCCGGGGTGATCAAGGGCCTGGACATCGATACCAGCCACTTCAGCGGCAATTATCCGCCGGCGGCCTCGGTGGAGGCTTGCCGCTCGGCCGGCGATCCGGACGAGCGGACCGAGTGGGTGGAGATCCTGCCGGCCGCCTCCCTGGGCCCCTGCGCCCATCATTTCATCGCCATCGACGATGCGCGCTGCTGGACTCATCTGCGCCTGAATATCTATCCGGACGGCGGCGTGGCGCGCTTTCGGGTCTACGGCCAGCCGGTCTGCGACTGGGCGCGGCAGGACCCGGCTGTGCCGCACGAGGTGTCGGCGCTGGAAAAGGGCGGCCGCATCGTCGCCTATAACGACGCCCATTTCGGCGTGCCGTTCCGGCTGCTGATGCCGGGGCGCGGCGTGAATATGGGCGACGGCTGGGAAACCCGCCGCCGCCGCGAGCCGGGCAACGACTGGTGCATCGTCGAGCTGGGGCATGCGGCGCTGGTGGAGCGCATCGAAGTGGACACCGCCCACTTCAAGGGCAATTACCCGGACAGGATTTCGCTGCAGGCCGCCTATGTTCGCCATGGCACCGATCAGTCCATCGTGACCCAGGCGATGTTTTGGGAGCCCTTGCTGCCGGAGCAGAAAACCGAGATGGACCGGCAGCACTTTTACGGCAAGGACTTGCTGCGCGACCTGGGCGCGGTCACCCATGTGCGCCTGAACATTTTCCCGGACGGCGGGGTCAGCCGCTTGCGGATCTGGGGCCGGCTAGCGGATTGAGCCGGTCTGGCGGCATTGCTTCACTGAGGAGCGCGGCATGACGATTCTAAGCTTGGAGCCTTTGAGCAAACAGGCTTTTGCGCCGTTTGGCGATGTGATTGAAGCCGACGGCAGCGATTGGTTTCCCATCAACCAGGGCAGCACCCGCCGCTATCACCGGTTGGGCCTAGTCGATGTCGCCGGCGGTCTGCCCGGCATCAGCATGGCGCGCGGCGACGCGCACCGCCTGCCGCTGGAGATCCGCATGCTGGAGCGGCATCCACTGGGCAGCCAGGCCTTCATCCCCTGCAACGGCGTCGCCTGCGTGGTGGTGGTGGCGCCGGCCTGCGCCGGCGACCGGCCGGACGAAAGCCGGATCCGCGCCTTTCTGGCGCGCGGGGATCAGGGCGTCAATTATCACCGCGGCACCTGGCATCACCCGTTGACCAGCCTGGAGCGGGCCGGCGATTTCATCCTGCTGGACCGCATCGGCGCCGGCGACAATTGCGACGAGGTTATGTTGTCGCGGTCCTATCTCATCAATCCGGTCGGCGCGGGCTGAGTCCGCGCCGCCGTCCCTTTTTGTTGTCAAGGAGTCGGTTGTGTAACACCAGCAAGTCGCCAGGGCGGCGGCGCATGAATAAGCGGCCCGGCATCTACCAAGGAGACGAGCATGGATTCCAAGCTGTCGGTGCACCCGGTGGATCAGCGCCTGCCCATGGGCAGGCTGTTCACTCTGGGCCTGCAACATGTGTTGGTGATGTACGCCGGTGCGGTGGCGGTGCCGCTGATCATCGGCGCTGCCGTGGGCTTGCCCAAGGAGCAGATCGCGTTCCTGATCAGCGCCGACCTGTTTTGTTGCGGGGTGGTGACCTTATTGCAGTGCGTGGGCGTTCGCGGCCTGGGCATTCGGCTGCCGGTGATCATGGCGGTGACTTTCGCCGCGGTGGGGCCAATGGTGGCCATAGGCGGCAATCCGGCGCTGGGCTTGCCCGGCATCTTCGGCGCCACCATCGGCGCCGGGGTGCTCAGCCTGTTGCTGGTGCCGCTGATGGGGCGGCTGATCGGCCTGTTTCCGCCGCTGGTCACCGGGGTGGTGATCACCTCCATCGGTCTGTCCATCATCCGCGTCGGCATTGATTGGGCCGCCGGCGGCAAGGGCAACCCGGACTACGGCCATCCGCTTTACCTGGGCGTGTCGGTGGCGGTGCTGCTGTTCATTCTGCTGGTCACCCGCTATCTGAAGGGTTTTCTCTGCAATATCGCGGTGCTGCTGGGCTTGCTGTTCGGCTTTGTCCTGGCCTTGCTGCTGGGCAAGGTCAATTTGGGCGGCCTGGGCGAGGCGGCCTGGTTCGCGCCCATCGTGCCCTTCCGTTTCGGCCTGCCGCGCTTTGAGCTGTGGTCCATTCTGACGCTGACCGTGGTGATGCTGATCATCTTCGTCGAGTCCATGGGCATGTTCCTGGCGCTGGGGGAGATTGTGGAGCGTCCGGTGGACCGGGCGGCCTTGGTGCGCGGTCTGCGAGTGGACGCGCTGGGCACGGTGATAGGCGGCCTGTTCAACTCTTTTCCGCATACCTCCTTCTCGCAGAACGTCGGCCTGGTGGGCGTCACCGGCGTCAGCAGCCGCTGGGTGTGCGTGATGGCCGGCGGCATCCTGGTGGTCTTTGGCCTGGTGCCCAAGATGTCGCTGATCGTGGCGTCGATTCCGCCCTTTGTGCTGGGCGGGGCCGGCCTGGTGATGTTCGGCATGGTGCTGGCCACCGGGATCAAGATCCTGGGCAAGGTGGACTATCAGACGCAGAGGCATAATCTGCTGGTGGTGGCCATCAGCCTGGGCCTGGGCATGATTCCGACGGTGTCGCCGGGCTTCTTCCGGCAATTGCCGGAGGTGCTGGCGCCCTTGCTGCATAGCGGCATCCTGCTGGCCACGGTCAGCGCGGTGGCGCTGAACCTCTGGTTCAACGGCCTGGCGCGGCCGCGGGAAACGGCGGCGTCCGGCGTTGCGCTTGGGGAGGCCGCGCACTAGGGCGGTGTTGCGGCGGCCGGGATCAGGCGGTTTCTGCGCCCGCCGCCGCGATCTCGCGCTTGTTGCCGTACATCTTGCGGTCCGCCACCGTCAGCAGCTCGTCGATCAACAAGCCGTCCTCCGGGTAATAGGCGATGCCGATGCTGACGCCGACCGAGATCAAATGATCGTTGACCTCATAGGGCTGGTGAATCACCTGCTTCAGCCGGTTGACGATCTTGTCCGCCTCGCGGTTGGATTCGATGTCTTCCATCAGCACCACGAACTCGTCGCCGCCCAGCCGCGCCACCGTGTCCTCGCCGCGCAGTTCTTCCTTGATGCGGGCGGCGATCAGTTGCAGGATGCGGTCGCCGGTGATGTGGCCGTAAGTGTCGTTGACCGGTTTGAAGCGGTCCAGGTCCAGAAACAGCAGGGCCAGCCGCTTGCCGCTGCGGTCCACCCGCGAGATGGCGTGCTGCAGCCGGTCGTAGAACAGGTTGCGGTTGGCCAGGCCGGTCAGGCGGTCGTGGTTGGCCAGGTAGAACAGCTGGTTTTCGCGTTGGCG
The DNA here is from genome assembly GCF_001043705.1 of Chromobacterium sp. LK11. Classification (NCBI taxonomy): domain Bacteria; kingdom Pseudomonadati; phylum Pseudomonadota; class Betaproteobacteria; order Neisseriales; family Chromobacteriaceae; genus Chromobacterium; species Chromobacterium sp. LK11. The sequence goes on along the minus strand of NZ_LDUR01000012.1, from coordinate 204,239 downwards.
GCGGCCGTGCGCCAATTGCAGGTAGTGATGGGAGACCAGCAGCAGGCCGGCCAGCAAGGCCAGCGACAGGAATAGCAACATCCCCCATTCAAACGCGCCGATCTGCCGCCAGCCCAGTTGTTGGCTGATGGTCAGCAATAAGGGCTGGCTGGCGCCGCCCAGCGGGTGGCGGGCTTCCAGCCGCGGGAACAGCAGGGTTTCCAAGGCGCTGGCGTGTTCGGCGCCGCGCAGCAGGGTGGGCGGGCCGGGCGGAGGCTCGTTGCGGTGGAACAAACGCACTTCCACGCCTTCCCGCAGCGCCAGCGGGCTGGGCAGCAGGCTGTCGGCGCGTATCGCCATGGCGGCGAAGTGGGCCGGCGCCAGCGAGGCGGCCAGCGGCTTGCTCAGCATGTCGTCCATCGCGCGGATCAGCAGGTAGCCGGCCGGGAGGCCGGGCAGCTTGATCTGGCTGGAGATTTCCATGCGGCCGCTTTCCAGCGCGTTTTGCAGGGCCTGGCGCGCGGCTTGCAGCCGGCCCAGGTCCGCGGCCAGCAGGCCGGGCTGGGGCATGGGTTCGATGAATGCGAGCGAGAACAGGCCGAAGCGGCCTTCCCAGCCGTCGCCGCTGGCGGCGGGCACCGGCAGCGCCTGGCCGTACAGCTGCTTCAGGCGTTGGCCGAACATCGGCAGCTGGCCGGGGGTGATGCGTTCGATATGGCCCAGCCACAGGATCTGCGGATAGCGGCGCAGCAGTTGCCGGGCCAGTCTTTTTTCGGACGGCAGGTCCCGGCGGCGATCCAGCGCGCTGAAGGTGGCGTAGCTGTCCAGCACGGTTTCATGGCTTTGCAGTTTTTGATTGAGCTGTTCGGACAGCAGCAGGGCGTCGCGGTTGAATTGCTGCTCCGCGCCCAGCAGCGCGTGACTGGCGACCGACAGGGCCACTAGCGCACTCAGCACCAGCCATATCGCGATGCATCCTGCATAAACCAGCCGTGTCCGCATGTAGCAACCGTAGGAAGGGGGAAAGAGGGGATGACAGATTTTATAAGAAGGCGCGGCTATTTTTTAGCTTTGACTGATGAAAAAGCGGGTTTTAAGTAGTTGTACGTAAAACAATACTGTTGTTTTTCGTCATGAAATTGAAACCAAACGGCCCGCGCGGGCGGGCCGTTTTGGCGATGAGAACCGGGTGGGCGGTGCTTAGAGCCGCTAACAAAGCCTCGCAGAGAACCTAAGCCAAGGCGCGCCGACGCAGGAAGTACAAGTCGTACGACCAGGAGGCGCAACGCGGGATCAGGGGTTTTGTTAGCGCGTCTGCGCCCAATCGGCGACCAGGCGTTGCGGCGTGCCGCAGGCCTTGCGCTTGAGCACGAAATTGCGGCATTTCTCCAGGAACTGGCCGCGGTTTTCCACCATGTCCTGGCGCATTTCCAGCAGCTCGGTCTGGCGGCAGCGCTCCATCCGCTCCAGATCCGGCTCGGCCTTGCGCGCGCGTTGCAGGCGGAAGCGGTCGTCGTTCAGCGCCAGTCCGGCGGCCTGGCGCAGCCAGACGCCGAAGTCGTGCGGATCGTGCGGGCCGATGTCGTGGACCATGCCCAGACGCCAGGCTTCGCGCGCGCTTAGAGGCAGGCAGGCTTCGGTCAGTTGCCGGGCCTGTTCTTCGCCCACCGCGCGCGGCAGGCTGTAGGTCCAGTATTCCGAGCCGTACAGGCCCATGGTCTTGTAGTGCGGATTGAGCACCACGCCGCCGCGGGCGAACACCAGGTCGGCGGCCAGGGCCAGCATCACGCCGCCGGCGCCGGCGTTGCCGGTCAGGCCGGAGACCACCAGCTGGCGCGCGGTCAGCATTTCCTGGCAGACGTCGTCTATGGCCTGGATATTGGCCCAGGCCTCCAGGCCCGGTTCGGGCGCGGCCTGGATCACATTGAGGTGGACGCCGTTGCTGAAGCTGCCGCGGCCGCCGCGCACCAGCAGCACGCTGGTGTCCTGGGCCTTGGCCCAGCGCAGCGCTTCGCTCAGCCGCCGGCATTGTTCGGTGCTCATCGCGCCGTTGTAGAACTCGAAGGTCAGCTCGCCGACGCGGCCGTATTCGCGGTAGCGGATGGGCTGGTAGCTTTCCTCGCAGTGCGGATGGGTAACGATGGACCAGTCCAGCCGCGGCACGTCGTCCAGCAGCCCGGCCAGCACATGACGCGCCGGCTGCTTGAAGGTTTCCTCGCCGGCCTCGGGCTTGCGGCGCAGCGCGCCCAGCCACAGGCTGTGCTCGCCGGCGCCCACCAGCACGGCGTCGTCGTGCACCGCCAGCAGTTGGCCGGGCTGGCCGGCGCGGTAGTCCAGGTGGGCGTCGTAGACGTAGTAGTCGCCGCTGGCCAGCTGCGTCAGCACGCCGGGCTGGCCGTCGGCGGCGTCGATGCGGCGCTTGATTTCGGCCGCCGGTTGCTGCCACAGGAAGGCGCGGTCGCTCTGCCGCATATTGGGCTGCAGCCGGCCGCGCACATGCGTCTGGCCGTAGTCCAGCGGCTCGGGCTCGAAGCCGGCGCCGAACTTTTCCACCACGTCGCGGATGCAATACATGGCGGCGTCGCTGACCGGGCCGTTGTAGAGCTCGGATTTGCGCGTTTCCGGCGGCATGTCGAATTCGCAGCTGGACCAGATCGGGCCGGCGTCCATTTCCTCCACCGCTTGCAGCGCGGTGACGCCCCAGCGCTTCTCCCGCAGGGTGATGGCCCAGTCCAGCGCCGAGGCGCCGCGGTCGCCGACGATGCCGGGGTGGATGATGACCACCGGCCGGCTGGCGTCGCGCCACAGGGTTTCCGGCACCCGGTCCTTGAGGAAGGGGCAGATGACGAGATCGGCGCCGGATTGCTGGATGTTGGCGCTGACTTCCTGCTCATTGGTGAACAGCTGCACGCTGACTTGGTGGCCGGACTGGCGCAATTCCAGCCAGGCGCGTTGAGTGAGACCGTTGAATGCCGACGACAACAAGATGATTTTCAATGACCGCATGACCGCTCCTTGCCCAAAAATGAATGCATGGCCGGCGGCGGTTGCTTGCCGCGCGAGCCGTGCGCATGGGCAAGGATGATAGTTTTAGTTCTGATAATGACAAATGACTAAAGTCAAGTCTGATGCGATTGAAAATCAGAACGCAGCTTTCTGCCATCAATGATTACAGATGCTTTGGTTTTGTGATCTGTATATATGGGGACGGCGCGCGGGGAGAGGAGGGCGTGCCTAGTCCTGCTGGTTCAAGCACTGCTTGATGCCGGCCAGCTGACGCCGGCTGACCGGCAGAGGCTGGCCGATGTCGGCCAGGCGTACCTGCCATTGTTCCTCGCCGTCGGTGCTGGCGCGGAACAGTTCGCGCAGCGCGTGACGCATCACCAGGCAGTTGCGGTGGATGCGCACGGCGGCGTCGCCCAGCCGCTGTTCCAGCGCGATCAGGGTTTCGTCCAGCAGGTATTCCGCGTCCGGGGTCACCAGGGTGACGTATTTGAGTTCGGCCTTCAGATAGCGGGCCTGGGAGAAGGGGATGGGCAGCAGGCGGTCGCGTTGGCGCACGGTGAAGCTGGCTTCCGGCTGCGGCGCTTCGCCGCGCTGGCGGCCGGCGCGTTCCAGCGCCTGGCGCAGTCGTTCGCGGCGCACCGGCTTGAGCAGGTAGTCGATGGCTTCCAGCTCGAAGGCGTTGACCGCGTACTGTTCATGAGCGGTGGTGAAGATCAGCTGCGGCGCCAGCGGCTGGCGTCGCAGCTGCTGGGCCAGTTCCAGGCCGGAAACGCCGGGCATGGAGATGTCGGCCAGCACGATGTCGGCCAGATTCTGCGCCAGCCAGGCCATGGCCTGGCGGCTGTCGGTCAGACAGTAAACATGTTGCAGCCCTTGTTCGCGCAATAGTTGGCGCAGGCGTTCGCAGGCCAGCGGCTCGTCGTCCACCACCAGCGCGCGCCAGTCTTGCCAGGGGCTTACAGCACCCATTGAGGTTTGCCCAGCTTTTCCACCAGCATGCGCCAGGCTTGCAGGATTTTCTGGAACTTGTTGTTGGTGGGGGCGAGGTCGCGCACCTTGCTCAGCATATCGTGGGCGCGGCGCATATGGCTTTCGTGCCAGCCCTGGCGGTGGACGTAGGCCATGGTGGCGTTGATCAGGTTGAGCATCACCTGGATGTTCTGCGGCATTTCCTCGTGGGCTTTGACGAAGCGTTCGATGGCGGAGTCGAACTGTCCGGCCTGGGCTTCGCGCACCGCCTGGTTGTTCAGCTCCAGCACCGATTGCACGTTGTCGGCGATCAGCTGGCGGCCGTCTTCGCCCAGGCCCACTTCTTCGAACATGTCGCCGAAGCGCGCCAGCAGTTCCTCGTCGTCGTGATGGTTGCGCACCAGGTCGCGCATCACGCTGTTGCCGGCGTCCTTGTGTCCCTGGGCGTAGCAGGCGCGGGCGAACTCCATCTGCGCGTCGCTGCTGAGCTTGGGCGCCAGCTGGCGGAATTTGGTTTCTGCGTCGCTGAACAATTGCCGGGCCTTGTCGCGGTTGCCTTTCTTGCTTTGCAACTGGCTGTCCACCACGGAGGCCATCCATTCGCCTTCTTCATTGTAGCGGTAGTCGCGGCGCAGATTGGACAGGGTGCGGCCGACGTTGGCGGTGTCGCCGCGCGCCAGTTGCACCCGCGCCAGCGCGGCGTAGTGGGTGGGGCTGCGGTGCCAGGTGTATTTGGCGATGTCCAGCGTGGTCTGGCAGGCGCCTTCCGCCACCTCCAGCTGATTATTGAGCAGGGCCACTTCCGCCAGCTGTTGCTGGCGGCGGAACACCACCGGCGAGATGTCGGTGGCCTGCTTCAAGGTGGCCTGGGCTTCGTCCAGATTGTGGTTGCTGCGGTAGAGCTTGGCCAGCCAGTCGTAGGCTTCCATCACCCGGTCGTTGTCGGTGAGCACTTCTTCGAACAGCAGCCGCGCCTCGTCGTAGGCTTTCAGGCCGGTCAGCGATTTGGCCAGGCCCATTTTGGCCCAGGGCACCGGCTTGATGCGCAGCACGTCCATGTACAGCGAGCGCGCGCTGTCGAAGTCGCCTATCTTCAGCGCCAGCGAGCCCTTGAGCTTCATGAAGTCCAGCGTGAATTCGCCGCGCTCGCCGATCAGGCGCGAGCAGACTTCGATGGCGCTCAGGTATTCGTGGCGCATGATGGCTTCGTCCACCAGGCGGAAGGCTTCGCGGCGGCGCATCGCCTTCTCCAGCCGCTCGCGCAGCACTTCGCCGGTGAAGGGTTTGAGCAGGTAGTCGTCCGGTCCCAGCTCCGCGGCGGAGATCACGCGCTGGGAGCGGCGTTCGCCGGTGACGATCATGAACACGCAGGACTGTTTGATCAGATTGCGTTCCTTGACCTCTTCGAACAGGTAGAGGCCGTCGTAGCCGTTGCCCAGGTCGTAGTCGCACAGCACCACGTCGAACTCGTATTTGCCCATCTTGGCCAGCGCGTCGCCGGCCTTGCTGGCGTATTCCACCTTGTCGGCCCCGAAGGAGGACAAGGTCATCGCCAGCGCGCGTTGCATTTCCGGCAGGCTGTCGATGATCAGGAACAGGCGCTTGCTGTACGGATCGTCGTAGCTTTTCCGTGGCGCGGCGCCGGTCTTGCTCGCGGCGGCGACGCTTTGGAAGGTGGTGGAGTTGGTGTTGGCTGTGCTCATCTCGCTATCTTTGACGATTCTCCGCAAACTGTCATCAGTGCGACTTACAAAAATCGCTCAAGCGGCCGCCGCGGCGGCGAGCGGCTCAGCCCGAACTCAGCCGGCGCTCAGCTTGGCGTAGCGCAGGTCCAGCCACTTCACGCCGTGCTCGGCGAAATTGATTTGCAGGCGCACATCCTCGCCGCCGCCTTCGGCGTTGATCACCACGCCGCTGCCGAACTTGGCGTGTTCGACGGATTGGCCAATGCGGAAGCCCTGGCTGTTGTCGGCGGCCACGCGGCCCACTTTCGGGACCGTGCGCCAGGATGCGTTGGTCGATGCATTTGTCTTGGCCTGCGTTTTCACTTTAGCAGATAGGTCGTGGGTGAGCTCCGCCGGGATTTCGTCGACGAAGCGCGAGCGGATCGGGTAGCGGCTCTGGCCGTGCAGCATGCGGCTTTGCGCGTTGGACAGGTAGAGCCGCTGGCGGGCGCGGGTGATGGCCACGTACATCAGCCGGCGTTCCTCTTGCAGGCCCTTGCCGTCGTTCATGCTGTTTTCGTGCGGGAACAGGCCTTCTTCCAGGCCGGAGACGAAGACGGCGTCGAACTCCAGGCCCTTGGCGGCGTGCACCGTCATCAGCTGCAGCGCGTCGCTGCCGGCTTCGGCCTGGTGTTCGCCGGCCTCCAGGCTGGCGGCGCTGAGGAATTCGGTCAGCGCCTGCGCCGGCTCGTCCGGCATGAAGCCGGCGGCGGCGTTGATCAGTTCGTCCAGGTTGGCCAGCCGTTCTTCGCCTTCCTTCTTGTCCTGTTCGTACATCGCGCGCAGGCCGGAGTCGTCTATGGCCAGGCTGACGGCCTCGGCCAGCTTCAGTTCGCGGCTGCGCTCGCGCATGCGCTCCACCAGCAGCACGAATTCGCCCAGCTTGGCGGCGGTGCGGCCGCCGCCGGAGGCGCAGGCGGCCTGCCACAGCGTGACGCCCTGTTCGCGGCTGGCCGCCTGCAGGCCTTCCACCGTGCGCGCGCCGATGCCGCGCGCCGGCACATTGATCACGCGCAGCAGCGCGTTGTCGTCTTCCGGATTGGCGATCAGGCGCAGATAGGCCAGCGCGTGCTTGACTTCCTGGCGCTCGAAGAAGCGCAGGCCGCCGTAGATGCGGTAGGGAATCTGGGCGTTGACCAGCACGTGCTCCAGCAGCCGCGACTGGGCGTTGGAGCGGTAGAGAATGGCCATGTCGGACAGGTTGAAGCCGTCGCGCTTGAGGCTGCGCACTTCGTCGGTGATGAACTCGGCTTCCTCGCCGTCGGAGTAGGCTTCGAACAGGCGGATCTTTTCGCCCTCGCCGGCGTCGGTCCACAGATTCTTGCCCAGCCGGCCGTCGTTTTGCTCGATCAGCGCGTTGGCGGCGTTGAGGATATTGCCCATCGAGCGGTAGTTCTGCTCCAGGCGCACCGGTTCGCTGACCGAGAAATCGTTGAGCAGGGAGCGCATATTGCCCACTTCCGCGCCGCGGAAGGCGTAGATGCTCTGGTCGTCGTCGCCGACGGCGAACAAGGAGCCGCCGTCGCCGGCCAGGAGCTTGAGCCAGGCGTATTGCAGGCGGTTGGTGTCCTGGAACTCGTCCACCAGGATGTGGCGGAAGCGGCTGCAGTAGTGTTGGCGCAGCGCCTGATTGGCGCTCAGCAGTTCGTAGCTGCGCAACAGCAGTTCGGCGAAGTCCACCACGCCTTCACGGCGGCACTGGGCGTCGTAGGCGGCGTAGAGCTCCACCAGCTTGGCTTCGTAGGGATTGAGCGCCGGCGGCAGCTTGTCGGCGCGCAGGCCGGCTTCCTTGCTGCCGTTGATGAAGCTTTGCACCGCGCGCGGCGGGAATTTCTCGTCGGACAGCTCCAGGCTTTTCAGCAGGCGCTTGATCGCCGCCTGCTGGTCGGCGGAGTCCAGGATCTGGAAGGTCTGCGGCAGGCCGGCGTCGCGGTAGTGCGAACGCAGGAAGCGGTTGCACAGGCCGTGGAAGGTGCCTATCCACATGGTGCGAACGTTCACCGGCACCAGGGCGGCCAACCGGGTTTGCATTTCGCGCGCGGCCTTGTTGGTGAAGGTCACCGCCAGAATGCCGCTGGGGCCGATCTGCCCGGTGGACAGCAGCCAGGCGATGCGGGTGGTCAGCACCCGGGTCTTGCCGCTGCCCGCGCCGGCCAGCACCAGCGCGCTCTTGGCGGGCCAGGTGACGGCGCGTAGTTGTTCCGGGTTGAGGCCGGCGAGGAGATCTGTCATGGCGAGGTGTCTATCTGGTTCAGGCAAAACGCCATTTTACACCAGGCGCCGGCATCGTCGGCATTGCGTGGGGAAAAGCGAAAATGGCAGCCCGGAGGCTGCCATTCGCGGAAGGCGGGATTAGCGCCCGGCGCTTTGCGCCCAGTCGAAGCTGGGGCGGAAGCTGTCCGTCAAGGTCAGCGCCATGCTGGCGGTGATGTGGTCCTTGTCCTGATAGCGCACTTTGCCGTCGCGGCTGGCGAAGCAGGTCTTGGCGTCGCAGAACTGGTCCAAGGGGTCCCACAGGCGAATATTGGCGTGACGAGCGGCGACGCGTTGCAACAACTGGACAATTTGCAGGCGACGGCTCTCGACTTCCGCGCGCGGAGCGTCGCAGGCCGCCGCGCCCAAACGGGCCACGCATTCCGGCGGCGACTTGCTCATTTCCGCCTCCGGCAGCACCAGGACGACTTTCAAGCCCAGGCCGGCCATGTCTTGCGCGCTGCGGTCCAACGATTGTTCCAGGACTTGCAGCGAGGAGGCGCGGTCCAGCGGAGCGACGCCGGCCTTCATGCCGCCGGATACGCCGGGGATGCCTTCGAGGCCGGCCGCCACCAGACCGGTCATGGCCGGCCTGCCCGGCAGGTCTTGGGCGGTATAGCTGTTCCAGCGCGCATTGAGCAGCACGCCGGTGACGCCTTGAGCCGCCAGCTGCGGCAGCTCCGCGCGCACGGCCCGCGCGAAGCTGGGGCACCAACTGCGTTTTTTGCCTTCGCCCACCGGCATGGCGTCGGCCAGCGGCGGACAGCCATGGTAGACCCGGCGCAGGATGGCGACGCCGCGTTCTTTGGCCAGCGCGTCGTACAGCGGCATCAGATGGTCGGTATGGGAGTCGCCCCAGGCCAGCAGTTTAAGCGGCGCGCCCGGCGCGCCGATCAGGCATTGCGCGCGCGGCGGCAAGGGCGTGCCGTCGGCCGGCATGCCGCAATCGCCCACAAAATGAAAAGCGTCGCTCTTGGCTTGCAGAATGCTTTGTTGTCCCGGCCAAGGGAAGTGCTTGGGCAGATACATGGCGACCGTGCCCAGCAGCCACAGGCCCAGGGTGATGCTCAGGCCGGTCCGCAGCGTGGGTTTGACGTCGCGCAGCTTTCGCCATTGTCCCCGACGCAGCGGCTGCTCCACATAGCGGTAGCTCAGCCAGGCCAGCGCCAGCGCCAGGACGCCGCCCAAGAGCAGGTCGCGCGTCAGGTCGCGCTCGCCCAGGCCCCAGTAACGGCCCAGCGCCAGCAGCGGCCAGTGCCACAGATAAAAGCCGTAGGACAGGAGGCCAATGCTGGTCCACGGACGGGAGCCGATGCAGCGGCTGATCGGGTTGGACGGGTCCAGCATGCCGGCCAGAATGAACAGCACGCTGCCGGCGACCGGCAACAACACGATGACGCCGGGAAAGACCATGCGCTCATTCAGCAGCGCGATGGACCCCAGCAACAGCGCCAGGCCGAGCGCGGCGATGGGCAATGCCCAGCGTCTTCCCTTGCGCGGAGGCGGCAGCACCGCCAGCAAGGCGCCGGCGGCGAATTCCCAGGCGCGGGCGGGCATCAGGTAAAAGGCCTGCGGCGTATCGCGATAGGACAGCCATAGGCTCAGGGCCAGCGATCCTAGCAAGACCGCGCCAAGGGTCAAGCGCATGCGCGCGTCGGTGACATGGCGATCCGCCTTGCTTAAGCGGAAGACGCCCCAGAGCAGCAAGGGCCAGACCAGATAGTACTGTTCCTCCACCGCCAGCGACCAAGTGTGCAGCAAGACTTTGAGATCGGCGTCGGAGTCGAAATAATCGAAGGCGTGCTTGAGGAAGTGATGGTTGGCGGACAGGGTGGCGACCGCGCGGACTTCCCGCCCCAGCTTGATCTGGTCGTCCGGCAGCATCACGAAGTAGGCCAGGATCAGGCTGGAGATCAAGACCAGAGCCAGGGCCGGCGCCAGCCTGCGGATGCGGCGCGCGTAGAAAGCCTTGAAGTCGATGCGGCCTTGCGCCAGCAGCTCTTGACGCAGCAGGCCGCTGATCAGAAAACCGGAAATGACAAAAAAGATATCGACGCCGACGAAGCCGCCGCCGAATCCGGGCAGGCCGATGTGAAAGGCGACCACGCTGAGCACGGCCAGCGCGCGAAGGCCGTCGATGTCTGGTCGGTAAGCTTTGGCGTCGATACAGGAGTTAAGGGTGAGCGACATATTGAGGAGGGGTCAGGCCATGATTATGGCTTGAATAATGAAAAACTAAACATTTTATCGGTATTTCGGCTTGCTATCCTGGTTTTATCACCATAAGAAAGTATGTTGTTAGCATTGAAAGGAAGGCCGGATAGCCTAGGAACTCCCAATAGCGGGCGTAGCGCCAGTAGCGCGCCGGCAGCGGCTGGCCGGCGGCCACGGCCGTGCGCGCCATCTCCGCCATCCGGGTTTGCAGCCGCAGCACCGGCAGCCAGCACAGGCCGGCGAACAGGAACAAGCCGATGGAGGCGAGCAGCCAGCCGCTGGCGAGCGGCCAGCCGGCCTGCCGCGCCAGCCACAGGCCGGACAGCGGCTGAAAGATCACCGCCGGCGTGGTGAACCACCAGTCGGCGCGCACCACCAGCCGCGCCACCTCGGCCTGGGCCGCGCTCTGGCGGCCGCGGTTGGCGAAGAACAGGTAGAAGGCGGAGCCGAAGCCGGTGCCCACCATCAGGGTGGCGGACAGGATGTGCAGGGTTTTGACCACGAGATAGGCGTTCATGCGGCAGTCTCCCGGCGGGCGCCCAGCCACAGCAGCATGGCCAGGATGGGCAGGTTTTTCACAAGGGGCGCGAACGGGTGCAGCCAGTTTTCCGGCAGCCAGAACGCCAGCGTCAGGCTGTAGCCGGCGACGGCGGCGGCTTGAGCCCACCACAAGGCGCGGCAAGGGCGCCACAGGGTCAACAGGCCGAAGGCGAGGTCCAGGCCGCAGGCGGCGAGAAACAGCGGGGCGGCCCAGTCGGCGGGCAGCGGCAAGCGCTGCAGCAAGGAGACGGACGCGTCCCAGGCGCTGAGCGGCGGTTGCAGGCCGCTCCACAGCCACAGCGCCGCCAGCGCGTATTCGATGCCGCGGGTGGACGGATTCATGGCGCGTCCCGGAATTGGCTGCTGGCCAGCGGCGCGCGCTGCAGCAGCGCGCCGAGCGCGGCCGGGTCGCCGCAGCTGCCGCGGTTCAGCATGGCCAGGGCGTCGCGGCTGATCAGGCTGGACGGCCAGCGTTCGGTCAAGGCCGCCAGCGCTCGGCTGGCTTGCGGTGGCAGGTTGAGGATGCAGGCCGGAGACGAGAGGCCTTGCAGTTGGCGCAATTGGCGCAGGTAGTCGGCCAGGGTCAGCGCCTCGGCGCCGACGAAATCGACGACGCCTTCCGGCGCGTCGTCGGCCAGAGCCAGCCGCGCCAGCCCCTCCACCGCGTCGCCGAGCGCCACCGGCTGGATGCGTTGATCGCCGCCGTCCGGCAGCAGCCACAAGGGCAGCCGCGCCAGCTGCAGCAGCAGGCGGCTGCTGGCGCCTTGCGGGCCGTAGATCAGCGAGGGGCGGGCGATGCGCGCTTCCAGTCCGCTGGCGAGCAGGGCGGCGTCGCCGCGGCCCTTGCCGGCCAGGAACAGGGTGTCCGCTTGCGGGTCCGCGCCGAGGGCGGACAGCTGCACCCAGCGCCGCACGTCGGCCTGATAGGCCATGCTGGCCAGTTGCAGCGGTCCCAGGTGGTGAATGGCTTCCAGCGCGCCGGCCGGCCGGTCCAGCAACTGGCCGGCGGCGTTGACCACCACGTCGACGTCTTCCTGCCAGTGGCGCCAATCGGCGCGGGGGCGGCACAAGTCCAGCTGGCGGCGGCTGGGCGCGCTGACGCGGTGGCCGTCTTGTTCCAGCCGCTGGCGCAGCGGCCGGCCGACGAAGCCGCCGCCGCCCAAGAGCAGTATTTTCATTGCGCGGCCTCCTGAGGCGCGGCCTGAGTCTGTCGCGCGATGGGGCGCGGCGCGACTTGCCGCCAGACCAGGCGCAGCAGCACCAGCAACTGCGCGACCACGCCCAGCAAGGCCCACATCAGGATGCCGCGGATGTCCAGCCACAGGGAGGCGGAGGGGGCGTCCGGCGCGAACAGCAGCACGGCCAGCAAGGGGCCGGCCAGAATCAGGATCAGGAAGGCGCGCTGCCAGAACGGGCCGCCGGCGCCGTGCTCGCACAGCGCCTGGGTCACTTGTTGCAGCGGGCCGGCCAACAGCCACCAGCACAACAGGCTGCACAGCAGGGGCACGACGATCATGCTGGTAATGAATCCGCTCATGGTGGTTCTCCTTTGTTTCTGAAATTTCTGTCAAAACAGAAATGTGGTGGCGAAAAAATTCGCGGGAATTCCGGCGGCTCCAAGCCGCCCGACGCCGCCCGCGCGCGGCGAGTTTATTTATCCCGTCCCAGCAGCTTCTGAATGCTGGCGCCCATTTTCAATACCCGGCTCAGGGTGGCGGTGGACAGGCGCAGCATTTCCCGGGTCCAGGAGGTCAGCGTCTCCATGAACTGCCAGGTGTTGCGGATGCGTTCCTGCGCCAGCGGGCTTTCCTGTTGAAAGTCCGGGCTCTCCATGCATTCCTTCAGCACCAGCAGCGTGGGTTCGATTTCGCGGCGCTGCCGCTCGGCCACGATGATGCGGAACAGTTCCCAGACGTCGCCGGAGGTTTCGAAGTGGTCGCGACGGTCGCCCAGCACGTGCACGGTGCGGATCAGCTGCCAGTTCTGCAGCTCTTTCAGGCTGTTGCTGACGTTGGAGCGGGCCACGGTGAGGGTGTCGGCCAGTTCTTCGGCGTTCAGCGGGCGGCCGGTGATGAACAGCAGCGCGTGTATTTGAGCGACGGTGCGGTTCACGCCCCAGCGGGTGCCCATTTCGCCCCAGTGCAGCACGAAGCGTTGGGATACGGGTGTCAGTTCCATGGCGTTAACAATATTTGTTTCCGAAATTTCTGTCAATACAGAAATTCATTGGCATGAAGATAAGCCTGCCGGCGGAGCAAAGGCCGAGCCCGGCTGCGGGCGCGGCGTCGACGGCGTCAGTGTTGGTGGAACAGGGCGTTGTGTCCGGCGGCGCCGGTTTCGGCGGTCTGGGCCTTGCGGCCGCGGATGCGGTCCCACACTTTTTCGTGGAAGTAATAGGCCACGGTGTTGACCAGCGGCTCAACCAGGGCCAGCAGGCTGGAGACGCCGATGTTGCCGGTCAGCAGATAAGCCACGCTGAAGGCGACGGTGAAATGGCAGATGGCGAAGGTGATGGTCTTGAGCATGGTTGGGCTCCACGGTGAGAATTTATTGAATGATAGTCATTCTCATTTGTGTGCGCCAGTTGATTCTTGCGTTCAGGTCGATAGCGTGAAGCTAATGGGGGATTGGTGTTGATTAAGGGCTGGCCGGCGGCGGCGCGTAGGCCGCCGCCGGCGGGGAGGCTTACTGTTTGACGCCCAATTCGCGCAGGCGCTCGTTCAAATAGCCGTCCGCGGTGTAGCGCTCGGACAGCACCACCTCCGGGCGCGGATGCAGGAACAGCGGCAGCGAGATGCGGCTCTTGGTCGCGCCTTCGCCGCTGGGGTTGACCACGCGGTGCTGGGTGGACGGGTAGTAACCGCCGGAGGCCTCTTGCAGCATGTCGCCGATATTGACCACTAGGGTGCCGAAATCACAGGGCACGTCCAGCCACTCGCCCTGCTTGTCCTGCACTTGCAGGCCGGGTTCGTTGGCGGCGGGCAGGATGGTTAGCAGATTGATGTCGCCGTGGGCGGCTGCGCGCAGCGAGCCGGCCGGTTCCCGGCCGGTCAGCGGCGGGTAGCGCAGCACGCGCAGCAGGGTTTTCTGGCTGTCGGCGATCATGTGGGACAGCGGTTCGGTATAGCTGGCGGCGATGTGAGCCGGGGTGTATTGCTGCACCCAGGACAGCAGTTCCTGCGCCAGCTGGTTGGCGACGGCGTAGTAGCGGTCGGCGTCGGCCTTGAGTTCCGGCGGCACGCGGCCCCACGGGTAGATGTGGAAGTATTCCTTGATGTCTTTCAGGCTTGCGCCCTTGGCGGTTTCCGATACCTCCGGGGAGAACCAGCCGTCCTGGCGTTCCATCGAGAAAGCGTAGTCGTATTTGGCCTGGCTGTTGAAGAAGGCCAGCCAGTCGGCGTAGATCTTTTCCACCAGGCTTTGCGGGATCGGATGGTTGACCAGCACGCCGAAGCCGGTTTCGTGCAGCGAGCGGGTGAATTGTTCCGCCGCGTCCGGCGCGTGGTAGTCGACAACTCTGACATTCATGGGGTGGGGTTCCTGAGGATTGCAGGACGCTGCCATTCAATGGCGGGGCAGGCGCCGAGGGCTGGGATTCTACCCGCGCCTCCCTGCATCACCAAGCATGGGTCGCCGTCTCGAGGGATGGGTGTAGCGTCGCGGCAACGCCGCCTTGGAAGCTGTTTACGAGCCGCTGCGCGTCGTGAGACGCGGCACGGTGGGGGCCGCGTCGAAATGCTCATGCTCCACTTGCACTTTCCGCTTTCTCAGAACGTGTTTACGATCTCGCGAGCTAAGGCGAGACAAGGCGAAAACGGGCGAAAAAGCGGAATGTACTCGTGGTACATGAGCATCTTGAGCTCGGTTTCAACGCCGTATCGCCGACGCGCAGCAGATCGTAAACAGGTTCTCAGCGGTTTCCGCCTGGTCTCGCCCAAGCGCGCGAGGCTTTGCCCAGGCGTTTAGCCGACGGCGCGGACGAGCGGGGGCGCGCCGCCGCCTGCCGGGGCCTCGGCGCGGAGCCGGCCCGCGCGCAGCAGTTGCTGCACGCGCCAGAACAGCAGTTCGGAGGACAGCAGCGCTTCCCGGGTGCCGGCGAGGGCGTCGCCGACCAGGCGCTGGATAGACAGCGCCCGGTCTTGAGCCCGCTGCAGCAGCAGCGCGTCGTAGCGGTCCAGCGGCGCTTCGACGATGTCTTGGTCTTGCAGGCGGCGCAGGCCCTGGCCGTGCTCGCGCCAATGGCGCCATTGCGAGGCCAGCGCTTCGCGTTCGCCGGCCGCCAGCGGGCGCTCCCGCCGCCGGCAATCCGCCAGCCGTTCCAGCGGCAGCATGGCCATGCTCCATTCCGCCATCTCGTCGCCGGCCTGCCAGACGGGCTCCGGCGCGGCGCAGACGGTCAACGGGCAGTCCGCCGGCAGTTGCTCGGCCAGCAGCGCCAGCGCCAGGCGGTCGCCGGCGTTGCGGCCTTGCCAGACGGTGAGCGGCAGCGGCCGCTCCAGCAGCCGCAGCAGCGCTTTGCGGCTGGCCTGGTGTCGGCGCAGCCAGTCGTCCTCGTATTCCGGCAGCCAGGGCTGGGCCTGCAGCAGTTGCTGGTGCCAGGCCAGGCGCAGGCCTTGATCGATGGCGTCGGCGTCCAGCAGAGGCCCGGCGCTCAGGTCCTCGATGAAGGGCAGCACCTCGCCGTCGAGCAGGCCGTCGCGCCGCAGCGCGTTCAGTATGCCGGCGGCGGAGTCGCCGACGGCGAGGTGAACCCGCTCAGCGCTCATACGCGCTGGTCCATATCCAGCGCCGGGGTGCCTTCGGCGCGGGCCACCACGCGGGCGGGCACGCCGACCACGGTGGTGTGGGCCGGAACGTCCTCCAGCACCACGCTGCCGGCGCCTATCTTGGCGCAGGCGCCCACCTGGATATTGCCGAGAATGGAGGTGTTGGCGCCGATCAGCACACCGTCGGCGATCTTGGGGTGGCGGTCGCCGTGTTCCTTGCCGGTGCCGCCCAGGGTGACGCCCTGCAGCATCGAGACGTTGTCACCGATGACGGCGGTTTCGCCCACCACCACGCCGGTGCCGTGGTCCAGCATCACGCCCTGGCCGATGCGCGCGGCCGGGTGGATGTCGGCGCCGGTGACTTCCGAGATGCGGTTCTGCAGGAACAGCGCCAGGGTTTTGCGCTCTTCCCGCCACAGCCAGTGGGTGATGCGCTGGCACTGGATGGCGTGGAAGCCCTTGAAGTAGAGCAGCGGGGTGGAGTAGTTGTCGCAGGCCGGGTCGCGGTCGAAGCAGGCGCTGATGTCGGCGCGCGCGGCGGCGCTGATGGCCGGGTCCGCGTCCAGCGCCTCGCGGAACAATTCCATCAGCGCGCGGGCGTCCATCACCGGGCTGGCGAGCTTGCTGGACAGGTGGAAGGCCAGCACGTCTTCCAGGGTGTTGTGGCGCAGTACGGTCATGTGCAGGAAACTGGCCAGCATCGGCTCGTCTTGCGCGGCGTGTTCGGCTTCCTGCCGGATGGCGAACCAGAGCGGATCGCCGTTTGCTTCGTTCATTGTGCGAAACTCCCATCCGCTGGGGCGGCGCGGCCTCAGCGGTCTTTCAATTGCCAGAATAGTGCGCGGTCGAACGGGGACCACCAGGCGGTGCGCACGCCGCTGGCGGCCAGCGCGTCGCGCACCCACTGGTTGCAGGTGGTCAACGGGCTGTAGCGGCCTTGGGCCAGGTAAAACGCGTCCTGATCATGATAATGATAGCCCCGCATCCACAGGGCCTGTCCGGCCGCGTCGCGGGCGACGGCGGCCTGGATGAAGCCGGTCAGCCGCCGGTATTGTTCCGGCGCGAGCAGCAGGCGCCGGGTGGCGGCGCCTTCGCGCGGCGTCGGCAGGTATTCCACGTGCAACACGGCGCCGTCCAGTCCGGACAAGGCGTAAAGCGCTTTGCCGGGGGTGAGGTCGGACCAGTCCCGCGTTTCCAGGAAAAAGCTGCGGCTGCCCCAGCCTATGCCCACATAGGGCAGTTTGTCCAGATTGGACCCGGCCCGCGGATGCCGCGGGGAGAAGGTCCCGTCCCAGTCCATGCCCGGGGCGCGGCGGGGCAGCAGCAGGCCGGCGTGCACGCCGTTGCTGTCCAGATAGACCGGAACGCCGGCGTCGTCCTGCCGCCAGTCCAGGTTGACCGGCAACAGCCCAAACGCCAGCGCGGCGAGCAGGTAGAGCGGAATCGGCGCCAGCAAGCCCAGCGCCGCGCGCGCCAACAGGCGCGGCAGCCGGGCCGCCGGACGCGGCGGGCGGGATGGCATCGCGGCTACAACAGGACGACGTCGAATTGCTCCTGGGTGTAGGTGGCCTCCACCGACAGCGAGATCGGCTTGCCGATGAAGTCGATCAGCATCGCCAGGCTTTGCGATTCCTCGTCTATGAACATGTCGATCACCGATTGCGCGGCCAGGATGCGGTAGCCCTTGGCGTCGAACTGGCGCGCCTCGCGCACGATTTCGCGCTGGATCTCGTAGCACACGGTCTGCGCGGTTTTGATCTCGCCGCGGCCCTGGCAGGTGGGGCAGGGCTCGCACAGCACGTGGGCCAGGCTTTCGCGGGTGCGCTTGCGGGTGATTTCCACCAGGCCCAGGCTGGTGAAGCCGTTGAGGGTGACGCGGGTGCGGTCGCGCGCCATCGCCTTGGCCAGCTCCGCCAGCACCGCGGACTGGTGCTCGTCGTTGTCCATGTCGATGAAGTCGACGATGATGATGCCGCCCAGATTGCGCAGCCGCAGTTGCCGGGCGATGGTCTGGGTGGCTTCCAGATTGGTCTTGAAGATGGTTTCGTCGAAGTTGCGGTTGCCGACGAAGCCGCCGGTGTTGACGTCTATGGTGGTCATCGCCTCGGTCTGGTCGATGATCAGGTAGCCGCCGAACTTGAGGTTGACGCGGCGCGCCAGCGCCTTGTCGATCTCGGCCTCGATGCCGTGCAGCTCGAACAGCGGCCGTTCGCCGCTGTAGCGTTCGATCTTGTCGACGGCGATCTGCACGTATTGCTCGGCGAACTCCACCATGCGGCTGTAGTTCTCGGTGGAGTCCACCACCACCTTGTCGGTGAAGTCGCTGACCATGTCGCGCAGCACGCGCACCGCCAGCGGCAGGTCTTCGTAAAGCAGGCTTTGCGCCGGCAGGTGCTGGGACTTGTGGCGGATGTCGGACCACAGCTTGGACAGGTAGTCGATGTCGGCGGCCAGTTCGTCGTCGCGCGCGGTTTCGGCGCTGGTGCGGATGATGTAGCCGCGCGGGCTGTTGGCCGGCAACAGCTTTTCCAGCCTGGACTTCAGATTGTGGCGCTCGCTTTCGCTGTCTATCTTCTGCGATACGCCGATATGCTCTTCCTGAGGCAGGTGCACCAGGAAGCGGCCGGCCAGCGAGATTTGGGTGGACAGCCGCGCGCCCTTGGTGCCTATCGGGTCCTTGATCACCTGAACCAGCACGGTCTGGCCTTCGAACAGCATTTTCTCGATGCGCTGAGGCTCGGTCGGGTGCTGGCGTTGCTCCAGCACGTCGGCGATGTGCAGGAAGGCCGCGCGCTCCAGGCCGATTTCAATGAAGGCGCTCTGCATGCCGGGCAGCACGCGCTTGACCTGGCCCAGGTAGATGTTGCCGACGATGCCGCGGCTGGCGGCGCGCTCCACGTGCAGTTCCTGGACCACGGCGTCTTCCAGCACCGCCACCCGGGTTTCCTGCGGGGTGATGTTGACCAGGATTTGTTCCTTGGGGCGCGGCAGATCGCGCGGCAGGGGTATCGATTGATGCAGCATGGTGGTCCCCCGCGCGCTCATGGAAACTGGAAGCCGAATTCGCTCAGCAGCGCCGCGGTCTCGAAGATAGGCAGGCCCATCACGCCGCTGTGGCTGCCGTGGATGCGTTCGACGAAGACGCCGGCCTTGCCCTGGATGCCGTAGGCGCCGGCCTTGTCGAAAGGCTCGCCGCTGTCCAGGTAGCGTTCGATGTCCTGCTCGCTGAGCGGGCGGAAGAACACCTCGGTCACCGAGGTCTTGAGGCTGACCTGTTCGCCTTCGCGCACCGCCACGCTGGTGATGGCCTGATGGCTGCGGCCGGAGAAGGCGCGCAGCATGCGGCGGGCGTCGTCGGCGTTTTCCGGCTTGCCGAAGATTTCGCCGTCCATCGCCACCGTGGTGTCGGCGGCCAGCAAGGGCCGCGACGGCAGTCCGCAAGACATCACCACCCGCCAGCCGGCCTCGGCCTTGGACAGCGCCAGCCGCTCGGTGTAGGCGACGGCGGATTCGCCGGGCCGCACCGATTCGTCGATGTCGGCGTGGATGCGTTCCAGGTGCATGCCCAACTGTTCCAGAATTTCGCGGCGGCGCGGGCTGCCGGAAGACAGGTAAATCCGGGTGTCATTTGCGGTCATGATAGTCTGCTCATTTGTTCTTTCGGTCGCCGTCTAGGTTACCAGACGCGTGATGCCGCAACCAACGAATCCATCAGGCTCCGGGCGTTTTCTGGCCGGAGCGTTCCGGCTTACATGGCGTCAATTTGCTGTTTTTAAAGGCGCGGAGGCGGTGCGCGGCCGAGTTTTTTTCCGGCGTCCTGCTGCGGCGACGCGCGCTCCCCGGTATCATGGCGGCTTGCTTCTCCATCCCCTGCCGTCATACCCCGATGCCGAATTCCAGCGTTTCCCCGTTTGCCCGCGCCGCCACCATGGCGGCCATCCTGTTGATCCTGTTCAATCCTCTGGGCATCGATCTTTACCTGTCGGCGATGCCGGCGATGCAGCGGCACTTCCAGGCCGATGTCGCGATCAGCCTCAGCGTGTTCATCTTCAGCCTGGGGCTGGGGCAGTTGCTGTTCGGCCCGCTGGCGGACCGGATCGGCCGCAAGCCGGTGGCCTTGGGCGGCCTGCTGCTGTACGCGGCGGCGGCCTTCCTGGCCAGCCGCAGCGACAGCCTGGGCGGATTCCTGGGGCTGCGCGCGCTGCAGGGCCTGGGCGCCAGCGCCAGCTCGGTGTGCGCGTTCACCCTGGTGCGCGATTGCTTTTCCGGCAATGCCGCCGCCCAGCGCTACAGCCTGCTCAACGCCGCCCTGAACGTGGTGCCGGCGATGGCGCCCTTGCTGGGCGGCTGGCTGACCGCGCGCTGGGGCTGGCAGTCCTGCTTCCTGGCGCTGGCGGGCAGCGCGGTGCTGGCGACGGCGTGGCTGGCGTGGAAGATGCCGGAAACCCGCCCCGACATGTCGCATGCCGACGGCGGCCCGGCGATAGGCATGCGCCAGGTGCTGGCGACGCCGGCGCTGCGCCGCTACGGCGCTTGCTGCTGCGCGGCGCTGGCCTTGATCGTCAGCTATGTGACGCTGGCGCCGGCGGTGCTGATCGAGCGCGGCGGAGTGGACGCCACCACCTTCGGCCTGCTGTTCGGCGGCAACGCGCTGCTGGTGATGGCGGGCAGCTTCCTGGGCCTGAAGCTGATCGGCCGCTTCGGCCAGAAGGCGATGTTGCGTTACGGCCTCAACATCATGTTGCTGGCCGGCGTCTTGCTGCTGGCGCTGTCGGGGCAGCCGGGCGCTTGGCACTATATGTTGCCGATAGGCGTGCTGAGCGTGGGTTTCGCCTGGACGCTGGGGCCGGCCAGCGGCATGGCGATGGCGCCGTTTTCCCAGGCGGCCGGCCGCGCCGCCGCCTTGCTGGGCTGCGGCCAGATGCTGTTCGCCGCCGGCGTGTCGGCGGGCCTGGCCGCCTTGCCGCTGCCGGGCGAATGGGCGCTGGGCGCGACGGTGCTGCTGCTGGCTGGCCTGTGCCGCTGGCTGACCCGTCCCTCCGCGGCGATTCGGGAAAATCCTCACTGATTTTCAAGTGTTTGGCATGTATTGTGAGATTTGTGGCGCCGGCCCGGCTTTAGCTCTTGTCGGGCAGCCTACAATCGGCAGACAATTGGCCCAAATTTTGAGAGTTGATTTCGACAATGAGGCGCGACGGCAAGCTGTCCGGCGCTTCTCCGTTCTTTGCACTGATTAGCAGATTTCATGAACAAACATATTCCGCGCAAGCGCTTCGGCCAGAATTTCCTGCAGGACGCCAGCGTCATCGCCAACATCGTGCACGCGGTGAACCCGCAGCCGGACGACGTCGTCATCGAGATCGGCCCCGGTCTGGGCGCGATCACCAAGCCGCTGCTGGCCGCGCTCAAGCATCTGCACGTGGTGGAGATAGACCGCGACATCATCAGCCGCCTGCAGAAGGAGTTTCCGGCCGAGCGTCTGAGCATCCACGCCGGCGACGCGCTGGCTTTCGACTTCGCCTCGGTGGCGGAGGGCAAGCTGAAGATCGTCGGCAATCTGCCGTACAATATTTCCACGCCCTTGCTGTTCCATCTGGCCGTTTACGGCCAGAAAGTCACCGACATGCACTTCATGTTGCAAAAAGAAGTGATCGAACGCATGGTGGCGGAGCCGTCCACCACCGACTACGGCCGGCTGACGGTGATGTTGCAGTACCGTTTTGAAATGGAGAACATCCTGCATGTGCCGCCGGAAGCGTTCTGGCCGCCTCCGAAGGTGGATTCCGCGGTGGTGCGGATGATTCCGGCGCCGGGCCGTTGCGGCGTGGCCGTCGACGAGGCGCTGCTGGAACAGGTGGTGACCACGGCGTTCTCGCAGCGGCGCAAGACGCTGAAGAACAACCTGAAGGGCCTGCTGGACGCGGACGGCTTCGTCGCGCTGGAGCTGGACCCCGGGCTGCGGCCGGAAAACCTGCCGGTGGAGGATTACGTCCGCCTGGCCAATTATCTGAGCGGGAAAGGCCATAAGGCCAAACGCCCGTAACGGGGCGTTGTAAAGCAAAAATACGAGCGGGCGTTCAGCGCCCGCCGCACTACAAAGAGTCGTCCGTCCCCGTCCTTGTCGGCGGGGGCTGTCTATCACAGGAAGTGAAAAAGGAGAAACTTCATGCGTATTCGCTCCACCCTGATCTGTGCCGCCACTCTGGGCGCCTTCTGCGCCGCGCCGGCCATGGCCGCCGAACTGACCGGCACCCTGAAGAAGATCAAGGATTCCGGCGTGATCGTCCTGGGCAACCGCGACGCGTCCATTCCGTTTTCCTACTACGACAACAACCAGAAGCCGGTGGGCTACTCGGTTGACCTGGCCAATAAAGTGGTCGAGCAGGTGAAAAAAGAGCTGAAAATGCCCAACCTGCAGGTCAAGTACAATCTGGTGACCTCGCAGACCCGCATCCCGCTGGTGCAGAACGGCACCGTGGATCTGGAGTGCGGCTCCACCACCAATAACGTGGAACGTCAGAAGCAAGTGGCGTTCTCGGTGGGCATCTTCGAGATCGGCACCCGTCTGCTGACCGCCAAGACCTCGGGCATCAAGGACTTCCCGGACCTGAAGGGCAAGAACGTGGTCACCACCGCCGGCACCACCTCCGAGCGCCTGATCAAGGCGATGAACGCCGACAAGAAGCTGGGCATGAACATCATCTCGGCCAAGGATCACGGCGAATCCTTCCTGATGCTGGAGTCCGGCCGCGCCGCGGCCTTCATGATGGACGACGCGCTGCTGTACGGCGAGATGGCCAAGGCCAAGAGCCCGGCCAACTGGGTGGTGACCGGCAAGGCCCAATCCTACGAGATCTACGGCTGCATGATGCGCAAGGAAGACCCCGCCTTCAAGAAGGTGGTGGACGCCGCGCTGAGCAACACCTTCAAGTCCGGCGAGGTCAACAAGATCTACGCCAAGTGGTTCACCAGCCCGGTGCCGCCCAAGGGGCTGAACCTGAACTTCCCGATGTCCGATGAATTCAAGGAGCTGATCGCCAAGCCGACCGACAAGTCTGCCGAGCAGATGTAAGTCGCGGTTGGCGCGCCGCCGCCCTGTCCTCCTCGCCGTTGCGCGCGGAGCCGGGGCGCACGGCCGTACCCGCTTTCTTTGTGTGTGGCCGGGCGCTTGCGCCGGGCCGCGGCCCGTCGGCGCATGAGCGCGTCCGGCGGGCTGGCGTTGTGGGAGTGAAGCATGAATTACCACTGGGACTGGATGGTGTTTTTCAAGTCCACCGGGGTGGGTAGCGAGATCTATCTGAACTGGTTCGTCTCCGGCCTGGGCTGGACCATCGCCGTGGCGCTGGCCGGCTGGGCGATCGCCCTGGCCTTGGGCTCGGTGCTGGGCGTGATGCGCACGGTGCCGAATCGCTGGCTGGCCGGCATCGCCGCCGCCTATGTCGAGTTGTTCCGCAATGTGCCCTTGCTGGTGCAATTGTTCGTCTGGTATTTCCTGATCCCGGACCTGCTGCCCGAGGGCGCGCAGACCTGGTTCAAGCAAGACCTGACGCCGGCCACTTCCGCCTTTCTGTCGGTGGTGGTGTGCCTGGGCCTGTTCACCGCGGCGCGGGTGTGCGAGCAGGTGCGCACCGGCATCGAGGCCTTGCCGCGCGGTCAGCGCAACGCCTCGCTGGCCATGGGTTTCACCTTGCCGCAAACCTATCGCCACGTGTTGTTGCCGCAGGCCTTCCGCATCATCATTCCGCCGCTGACCAGCGAGTTTCTGAATATTTTCAAGAACTCCTCGGTGGCTTCGCTGATCGGCCTGATGGAGTTGCTGGCGCAGACCAAGCAAACCGCGGAGTTCTCCGCCAACATCTTCGAGGCCTTTACCTTGGCCACCATCATCTATTTCGTGCTCAATATGAGCTTGATGACGCTGATGGCCTGGATTGAACAGCGGGTGCGCATTCCCGGCATGATGGGGGGCAAGTGATGGATTTCGATTTCAGCCAGATCGGCCCGGCCTTGCCGGGACTGTGGCAGGGCATGCAGCTGACCCTGAAGCTGCTGGTGATGGCGGTGGTGGGCGGCGTGGTGCTGGGCACCTTGCTGGCGCTGGCCCGGCTCTCCGAGCACCGGGTGTTGTCGCCCCTGGCCAAGTTCTACGTCAATTATTTCCGCTCCATTCCGCTGCTGCTGGTGATCTCCTGGTTCTACCTGGTGGTGCCGCTGCTGCTGAACTGGATCACCGGCAATTTCGAGCCGGTGGGCGCGTTCACCTCCTGCCTGGTGGCCTTCGTGATGTTCGAGGCGGCGTATTTCTCCGAGATCGTCCGCGCCGGCATCCAGGCGATTCCCAAGGGGCAGGCCGGCGCGGCCTACGCGCTGGGCATGAGCTACGGCCAGGTGATGCGGCTGGTGATCCTGCCGCAGGCTTTCCGCAAGATGACGCCGCTGTTGCTGCAACAGTCCATCATCCTGTTCCAGGACACTTCGCTGGTGTACGCTGTCGGCTTGATGGATTTCCTCAACACCGCCCGCTCCAAGGGCGATGTCGTCGGCCTGCCGCATGAGTTCCTGCTGTTTGCCGGCGCAGTCTATTTCGTGATCAGTTTCGGCGCTTCGCGGCTGGTGAAGCGCATGCAAAAAAGGTTGGCTGTATGAGCGCAATGATTTCCCTGAAGCAAGTCAGCAAGTGGTACGGACAGTTCCAGGTTCTGACCGATTGCACCACCCAGGTCGCCAAGGGCGAGGTGGTGGTGGTGTGCGGGCCGTCCGGTTCCGGCAAATCCACCTTGATCAAGTGCGTGAACGCGCTGGAGCCGTTCCAGAAGGGCGAGATCATCGTCGACGGCATCTCGGTGGGCGATCCCAAGACTGATCTGCCCAAGCTGCGCAGCCGCGTGGGCATGGTGTTCCAGCACTTCGAGCTGTTCCCGCACCTGTCCATCACCGAGAACCTGGCCATCGCCCAGGTCAAGGTGCTGGGCCGCGGCCAGGACGAGGCGCGCGACAAGGGCCTGAAGCTGCTGGACCGCGTCGGCCTGAAAGCGCACGCCGACAAGTTTCCCAGCCAGCTGTCCGGCGGCCAGCAGCAGCGGGTGGCGATTGCGCGCGCGCTGGCGATGGACCCGATCGCGATGCTGTTCGACGAGCCGACCAGCGCGCTGGACCCGGAGATGATCAACGAGGTGCTGGACGTGATGACCGAGCTGGCGCACGAGGGCATGACCATGATGTGCGTGACTCACGAGATGGGCTTCGCCCGCCGCGTGGCCAATCGCGTGATCTTCATGGACCAGGGGCATATCGTCGAGGATTGCGCCAAGGACGAGTTCTTCGGCAACCTGGACGGCCGCTCCGAGCGCGCCCGTCACTTCCTGTCCAAGATCCTGCAGCACTAAGCAGCTATTTACGATCCCGCGAGCTAAGGCGAAACCAGGCGAAAACGAGAGAAAAGGCGGAATGTACACGTAGTGCATGAGCATTTTGAGCTCGGTTTCAACGCCGTATCGCCGACGCGCAGCAGATGGTAAACAGGTTCTAAGCCAGGCTCTGGTCAAAGACAAAGCCCGCCGTTTGGCGGGCTTTTTGTTTGGGCAGCACGCTCAGTTGCCGTTCTTGATCTGCTGGCTGACCTGGTTTTCCTCCTGGTTCAGCGTCTTTTGTTCCTGCCGGGTGATGTGGCCGTGGTCCAGCTTGGCCATGCCCTGTTCCTGCTGGCGGATGTCGCGGTCTTCGCCGCGCAGCTTGCGCGCTTCGTCACGGTTGATCTTGCCTTCCTTCAGTTCGCGGTGGATGCGGCGGTCCTGGTGGTGCAGCCGCTGATTGACTTCCTCGCGGCGCGGGTGTTCTTTCTGCCATTCGGATTCGGCCCGGGCTTGAGCGGCGAACAATAGGCTGGCGGCGAAGAGGCCGGTCAGCACGAGGGGGCGAGCGTTCGTTTTCATCTTGATCTCCTTGGGTGGCAATGATTGCCAGATGTCAGCCTAGGAGAGCGCGCGGCGAGTGTTTGTTAAGGCTGGTTAATCTGTGTTGCCGGCGGCGGGGGACGACATGAAAACTGAGAAATCCCCGTCCGCGGGCGCGTGGCGGTTCAGAAAGTCCAGCTTGGCGGCGCGGTCCAGCCGCTTGAACGCGTATTCGGCCTTCAGCGCCTCGGAACGGCCGGCGCAGACCAGCACCAGGGCCAGCGCCTGCGGCGGGTTGAGCCTGGTGTAGCGCGCGCCCTTGCCGGCGGCGTGCTGGGCGTAGCGGCGCGCCACGTCGGTGGTGACGCCGGTGTAGAGCGCGCCGTCGCGGCAGCGCAGCACGTACAAAAACCAGGGCCGGGGGGAAGCCCGGCCCTGTGGATCCCGCGCGGCGGCGGATTTAGATGCTGGCATCCAGGTTGGCCAGCGGGCTGATCAGCACCCGCTCGGTGCGGTTGCCCTTTTGCACGGTGACGCGCAGCCTCCATTCGCCGACGGTGATCTCATCGCCTTCGCGCGGGATGCGCTCCAGGCAGTCCATCAGCAGGCCGGCCACGGTGTGGAAGTCTTCATCCTCGAAGTCGCCCAGCGCGATGTGCTGTTCCAGCGTCACCAGCTCCAGGCTGCCTTCCACGTCGAAGCTGCCGTCGGCCTGCTGCACGATGGCCGGCAGCTCATGGCGCTCGTGCTCTTCCGGGAATTCGCCGGCGATCGCTTCCATCAGGTCTTTCTGGGTGACGATGCCTTCCAGGCTACCGAACTCATTGACCACGAAGGCCATGTCCGCCGAGTGCTGGCGGAAGCTCTCCAGCGCCTTGAGCACGGTGACGGTTTCCGGCAGCACCAGCGGCTGGCGCAGCGCGGCGTCGATGTTCATTTCGCCGCCGTCCAGCAACTGGGTCAGCAGGTCCTTGCGCGCGACGATGCCCAGCGGCTCGTCGATGCTGCCGTCCTTGATCACCACCAGCCGCGAGTAGGGGCTGTCGCGCAGCACTTTGCGCTGCGCGTCCTGGCTCTGGCTCAGGTCCAGGCGATGCACGTCGGCGCGCGGCGTGGCGATCACGCGGATCGGCCGCTCGGCCAGGGTCAGCACGCTGTGTATCATCGCGCGCTCGTTCTGGGCGAAAGCTTCTTGCGGCTCGGCGTCCTTGCTGTCCTCCACCTTGCCTTCGTCGGCGCTGGGGCTGGTCAGCTTGCTGCCCATCAGGCTCAGCACCGCGTTGGCGGTGCGTTCGCGCAAGGACTGGTTGCGGTTCAGGTAGCGGATGCGGTTGGCTTGCGATACCTGGTTGAAGGCTTCGATCAATACCGAGAAGCCGATCGCCGCGTACAGATAGCCCTTGGGAATGTGGAAGCCGAAGCCTTCCGCCACCAGACTGAAACCGATCATCAGCAGGAAGCCCAGACACAGCATCACCACGGTGGGGTGGGCGTTGACGAAGGCGGTCAGCGGTTTGCTGGCGGCGATCATCATCAGCATGGCGACGATGACGGCTAGCATCATCACCGGCAGGTGTTCGGCCATGCCGATGGCGGTGACCACCGAGTCGATGGAGAATACCGCGTCCAGCACCAGGATCTGGGCGACGACGGTGCCGAAGGCGGCGTAAGCCTTCTGGCCGTTGCTCTTCACTTCATCCACGCCTTCCAGGCGTTCGTGCAGTTCCGTGGTGGCTTTGAACAACAGGAACACGCCGCCGCCCAGCATGATGAGATCGCGTCCGGAGAACGGTTGGCTGAGCACGTGGAACAGCGGCGAAGTCAGCGTCACCAGCCAGGAGATGCTGGCCAGCAGCAGCAGGCGCATGATCAGGGCGAGGGACAGGCCGGTGATGCGGGCGCGGTCGCGTTGGTGCGGGGGGAGCTTTTCCGCCAGGATGGCGACGAAGATCAGGTTGTCAACGCCCAGCACCACCTCCAGGATGATCAGCGTGAGGAGGCCAAGCCAGGCGGAAGGGTCAGACAGCCACGAAACGTCCATGATGAAAACGAAGATTCCTTATAAATAAAAACGGGGTAAAAATAGCACAGTCGGGGCGCGATTAACAAAAATCCGTCGCGCCCGGCCGCGCCGGCAAGAAAAAACCCCGCCGCGGCGGGGTGGGATCGTCAGCCGCTTGTTACAGGCCGCCGTAGGAGTGCAGGCCGGCCAGGAACATATTGACGCCGAGGAAGGCGAAGCTGGTGACGAACAGGCCCACCACCGCCCACCAGGCCAGCGCCGCGCCGCGCCAGCCCTTGACCAGGCGGATGTGCAGCCAGGCGGCGTAGTTCAGCCACACGATCAGAGCCCAGGTCTCCTTCGGGTCCCAGCTCCAGTAGCCGCCCCAGGCGTCGGCGGCCCACATCGCGCCCAGAATGGTGGCGATGGTGAAGAACAGGAAGCCGACGGCGATGGCCTTGTACATCACCTCGTCCAGCACCTCGGCCGGCGGCAGCTTGTCCTTGAGCCAGCCCTTCAGCGCCAGCAGTTCGGCGATGCCGAGCATGGCGGCGATGGCGAAGGCGCCGTAGCCGACGAAGTTGGCCGGCACGTGTATCTTCATCCACCAGGATTGCAGCGCCGGGATCAGCGGCTGGATCTCGTGGGCCTGGCGGTCGAAGGTGTACCACAGGATGAAGCCGACCGAGGCGCAGATCACCAGCAGCACGAAGGCGCCCATCTGCCGCGCCGCGTACTTGGCTTCGTAGTACAGATACATCAGCGCGGTGATCAGGGTGAACAGCACGAAGACTTCGTAGAGATTGGACACCGGGATGTGGCCGATGTCCGGGCTGATCAGATAGCTTTCGTACCAGCGGGTGAACAGGCCCGCCAGGCCCATCACCGACGCGGCCCAGGTCAGGCCGCTGCCCATGCGGTTCAGAGTGTCGGAGCGGGTCAGCAAGCCGACCCAGTACGAAAAGGCCGCCAGGAAGAACAGCGTGCACATCCACATGATGGAGGACTGGCTGGACAGCATGTATTTGAGCAAGAAGGCGGTCTGGCCGCGCGCCAGCTCATGCTGGTAGACCTGGATCGCCAGCAGCGAGATACAGCCGGCCAGCGGGAAGAACCAGCGCCAGGATTTCCAGAACCAGCCCAGACCGATCAGGCCCAGCGCCGAGCCGGCCAGGATGGCCTGCTCGTAGCCGTCCATGTAATGGTTGTACAGCGCGTAGCTGTAGCCGGCGGCGCCCAGCACCAGCAGCGCGTAGAGCCAGTCGGCCAGGTTCAGCCGTTTCAGTAGCGGCTGCCGCGAGAAAGAAGCGTGGGCCAGTTCCATCATGCACCTCGTACCAGCTGTTTGATAAGTTGAGTATGGCGCGCAAAGTCGCCGTCCAGATCGCGATTATGCCGGTTTGACGTCATCGCGACCCGTACTTTGGAACCGTTGACGCGCACCCACAGGCGCAGCTCGCGCACGTAGAACATCAGGATGATGCCGAAGACCAGCAGCACCGAGCCCAGATAGACCAGGGTCTTGCCGGGCGAGCGGGTCAGTTGCAGGCCGGAAGCCTGCACCTGCTCGAAGCCCTCCAGCTGCAGGAACACCGGCGCGCCGTAGTCGTGCAGCGAGCTGACCGCTACCAGGCTGTCCAGTAGGAAGCGGTAATGCTCGCTGTCCAGCTTCATCGGCGGCAGGCCGGCTTTTTCGTCGGCCACCGACATCACGTCCACCACCGCGCCTTGCAGGATCTTGATATAGGTTTGCGCCACCGCCTGGCGCTTGTCCTGCGGCACGCGGTCGTCCAGGAACTTCTCCAGGCCGACGAAGCCGCTGTCGCCGAAGCGCGCCAGCACCCATTTGACGCTGTCGGTGAACTGCTGCTGCATCGCCGGGCTGATGGCGTCGCCTTTCAGCGCCTTGTGCGCGGCGCGGCGGGCGATCTCGTCGTAGCGGGCCGGGTCCTGCAGCGCGGCGCGCAGGCGCATGAAGCGCTCCACGCTCATCTCCTCGTCCAGCGGGATGCGCACGTACTGGAACGGCTCGGCCACGGTCTTGCGCACGCCGGCCATCAGATAGCTGGCGCCGTCCTGCTGAATCGGCGCCATATAATGCATGAACTCCACCGCCTGGCCCTGGGCGTCGCGCAGCTTGAAGCTGATCGACGGCCCCTGGTTTTTCAGCTGCTTGTCCTGCTTGACCTCGCGTGCGTCGTGCATGCGTTGCGACAGGGTGCGCTGTCCTTCCTGGGGTTTGCCGATGTTCTCGATGTTGAAGACGCGCAGCTCGCCCACTTCCAGCGTGTAATCCTTGCCGTTGGCCTTCAGCGGCTGGCTGGACATCGACACCGCCGGAACCTCGGTCGGGCGCGCCTGCGGCGCGGCCAGGTTCCAGGCCTTGAACTTGAGCGGGGACGCGCCGTCGCCGAAGCTGGACTGGTAGATGGCGATGCCGTCCACGATCAGCGGGTGGTTGACCTTGACCGTGGCTTCGGTGGTCTTGCCGCTGGCCTTGTCGGTGACCACGATGTCGCTGGCGAACAGCTTGGGCATGCCGTTGCTGTAGTAGTCGACGTGGAATTTCTTCAAGGTGATGATGAAGGGCAGTTCCTGCACCAGATAGCCGTTGCCGGCGTTGAGGAAGGTGACGTCGGCGCTTTTGTTCTCCGCGATGGTCACGTTGCCGCGGAAGGACAGATTGTTCGAGCTCAAGCGGCTGGCCGCCGGAATCTGGTTCTGCGGCACATCGCGGGTCTCCGGCACCACCTGGCCGGTCAGCTCGCCGATTTTCAAGGGCAGGTTGCCGTCCAGCAGGCCGCCGATGCAGATCACCACCAGCGCGATGTGGGCGAAGAAATAACCCAGCTTGCCGGCCGCGCCTTTCTTGGCCGCCAGCACCAGGCCGCCGTCCGCGCGCGGCTGCTCCTTGAGGCGGAAGCCCTGGGCCTGCAGATAGGCGCGCGCCGCGTCGGCGTCGAAGCCTTCGGCCTCGAAGCTGGCGCTGTGCTTCATCGCCGCCAGCGAGTTGTCGGAGGCCTTTTCGCGGTAGGCGCGCATTTCCTTGATGAAGCCGGGGCCGTTGCGCAGAATGCACAAGCTGGTGGACAGCACCAGGAAGGCGAGAATGGTCAGGAACCACGCCGAATGGTAGACGTCGTACAAGCCTAGCCATTCAAACGCTTGAAACCAGAATTGCCCGAATTCGAAGGCGTAATTGGGATAGGGTTCGTTCTGTTTCAGAACCGTCCCGATGACCGAGGCGATGGCCAGTATCGTCAACAGACCGATGGCGAAGCGCATCGAGCTTAGCAACTCATACCAGGCGTGAGCCAGGCTGTTGCGGCTAGTTTTTTTCATAGTGGCGTAAAGTGCAAAAAGGAAAGCTCGTTGACGAGTCTTCCCTTTTGAGCCGGCGTGCCGGCCAAAGTTGCCGGCGCGCCCCGGAGCGCGGGCGGCGGAGCCCCCGCAGGGGCGGCCCCTGAGGGGCCGTCAGGCTCGGCCGGTGGCGGCCGGGCTGCTCAACGCTTAGCGCAAGCCGGAAATGTACTCGGCCACCGCCTTCATTTCGGCGTCGCTCATGCGATTGGCGATGTCCTGCATCGGGCCGTTCTTGCGGTTGGCGCCGCCCTTGAATTCGTTCAGCTGCTTGACGATGTAGCCGGCGTGCTGGCTGCCCAGGCGCGGGTACTGGTCGGGCAGGCCCTTGCCGGCGGGGCCGTGGCAGGACATACAGGCGGGCACTTGGGTGCCGGCGTTGCCGACGCGGTAGATCTTGGCGCCCAGCGGCATTTGCGTCTTGTCGGAGGCTTCGCGGTCCTTGGGCTTCTGCTCGCTGTAGTAGGCGGCGACGTTGCGCATATCGTCTTCGGACAGCATGGAGGCCATGCCCAGCATGGTCGGGTCCTTGCGCACGCCGGCCTTGAACGCTTTCAACTGGGTGTACAGATAGTGCGCGTTCTGACCCGCCAGCGTGGGATTGGCCGCGGCTACGCTGTTGCCGTCAGTGCCGTGGCAAGCCGCGCAAACCGTTTCTACGATCTGTTTGGCCTTCACCGGGTCCGCCTTGACGGCTACCGGCGTAGCCGCCAACGCGTTTCCGGCCAGGGTTGCAGCCGCCATCGCCAACAGCATCATACGTTTCATGGTCGCTCCTTTAGGGGCTATCCCTAAATATCTGTAAAAGTGGCAATTTCAAACCTGCTATTCTATACCAACTGATTTCACCCTTACTACTATGTCGACTTTTCAAAACGCCCGATTTTATACCACCGTCAACCACATGAAGGACTTGCCGCCCACCCGCGCGGAGGTCGCCTTCGTGGGCCGCTCCAACGCCGGCAAGTCCAGCGCCATCAACACACTGGCCAATCACGCCCGTCTGGCGCGGGTGTCCAAGACGCCGGGCCGCACCCAGCACATCAATTTTTTTGAGCTGGGCAACGAATGTTTTCTAGTCGATTTACCCGGTTATGGCTATGCCGAGGTGCCGGAAGCGGTGCGCGCGCACTGGGTGGAGCTGCTGGGACGCTATCTGCAATCGCGCCAGAGCCTGATCGGCCTGCTGTTGATCATGGACGCGCGCCATCCCTTGAAAGAGCTGGACCGCAAGATGCTGGAGTTCTTCCGCGTGACCCGGCGGCCGGTGCACATCCTGTTGTCCAAAGCCGACAAGCTGTCGCGCCAGGAGCAATCCAAGGTGCTGGCCCTGGTCAAGCGCGAGCTGAATGACTATCCGGACGTCAGCGTGCAGATGTTCTCCAGCCTGAAGAAAAGCGGGGTGGAGGACGTGGAGCGGGTGGTGAACGGCTGGTTCGACCAGCACATGGGACAGCCGGCCGAGGACGAGGCCGCGCCGCCGGAACTTTAGGAACAGGCCTCCACCTAAACAAGCAGGTGGCCAACACCTCCCGCTTGCCTCCCTGAGCGGGGCCTGGATGGATCAGGCTTACCCCGGCAGCAGCTTGCCGGGGTTTTTTATCGGCGGCGGAAACAAGAAAGGCGAAGGAGATGACTCCTTCGCCTTTGTCATGGACACCGTCTTGCGGTTTACAGGCTGGTGACCACGGTTTCCACGTGCAGGTTCTCGGCGGCGTTGCGCACCGCGTCGCTGGAGCGGAACGGCCCCAGGCGCACTTTGTAGACGCCTTCCTGGTTCACGATGCCGAGCTTGGATTCGTACTTGTCGTCCATCTCGCCCAGCATTTTCTGCACCATCGCCTCGGCGTTGGCCAGTTTGGAGAAGCTGCCCAGTTGCAGGTACTTGGGCGTGTCCTCGGCTCGGCGCGCGGTGCTGACGGGATGGGTGCTGGCGACGTTCTCGCCGCCGGCGTCCGGCCACACGCGTTCGATGGCGATCTTGGCGCTGCCTTGCTTGATGAAGCCCAGGCGATAGGCCGCCGCGTAGGACAGGTCCATCAGGCGGCTCTTGTGGAAGGGGCCGCGGTCATTGACCCGCACCACCACGGATTTGCCGTTGTTCAGATTGGTGACCCGGGCGTAGCTCGGGATCGGCAGCGTCGGATGGGCGGCGGTCATGGCGAACATATCGTATTTCTCGCCGGAAGACGTTTTGCGGCCGTGGAACTGCTTGCCGTACCAGGAAGCGCGGCCCGTGGCTTGATAGGGCTTTTCGCGCGTGTCGGGGCGGAAGCTCATCCCCAGCGCCGTGTAGGGCAGATTGGCCGACTTGATCAGCGGCTCTTCCTGCGGCACGGCGTCCGGCACCAGGTTCAGGTTGACCGGAATATGGTCGGCGGGACCATCGTTCTGGAAATAAGCTCCATTCTTGGCAACGGTTTTCTTGTTGCCGGTCGACGAGGAGGCCGACTGGTTGGTGGCGCTGGCCGTCTTCACGGTGGAACAGGCCACGAGTACGAGACTGACGAACACAAGCCACAGCCATCGGAGTACTGATTGCATAGATCTCCCTTATGCTGTCGGAACCACTGCGAAAACTCGGCGCGCCGTTTGATCGTCGGCGCTTCGCGCTTGCATGTAAGCGCTCAGTCCGGGCTTTACCAGAGTCCCTTGTTGGGCCGATCTGCGAACCGCTTCAGCTTCCCCCTGCGAAATCGAGCTGTCGCCAAGCCTCGAACACCGTCACCGCGACCGCGTTCGAAAGATTGAGACTTCTTGATTCTGGACGCATCGGCAAACGAATCCTCTGCTGGGCAGGCAAAGACTCCAGCACTTCAGGCGGCAGACCGCGGGATTCGGGACCGAACAAAAAAACGTCCCCAGGTTGATAGGATATCCGGTCATGGCGCTCGGAGCCCTTGGTGGTGGCGGCGAAAATACGCCGTCCGCGCAAAGTCTCTTGACAAGCCGCCCAATCCTCATGAACCACTACGCGAGCGTACTCGTGGTAATCGAGTCCCGCGCGGCGCAGCTTGGCGTCCTCCAAAGGGAAGCCCATGGGTTTGACCAGATGCAGTTCACAGCCGGTGTTGGCACATAAACGAATCACATTGCCCGTGTTGGGCGGTATTTCCGGCTGAAAAAGAATTACAGTGAACATCGTTGGCAGGCTGGATTGTTCCAAAGAATCAAAATCTTGGTCAAGTTTTAGGAGAAAAGGCCCTGGCGAGCACCCAGCCATCGACCCGTTTTGCCCCCTGTTTTTTCAAAATTTCGGCCAGCGCCGACAGGGTGGCGCCGCTGGTGGCGACGTCATCGACAATGGCGATGGAAAGCCCGTCACAGCGGCAATTTACGCCGAAAGCATGGCGGAGGTTTTTCCTGCGTTCGGCGCGTCCGAGCGAGGCTTGGGGCGGAGTGTTGTATTTTCGCCAACACAACTCGGCGCTCAAACGGCTCGCCATTGTAGCAGCGATCGCTTTCGCCAGCTCATGACTTTGATTGAAACCGCGCTCGGCAAGTCGTTCTTTTGCCAATGGAACGGGAATGACGAGGTGATATTTTGGGCTGCGCGGCCGGGCGAAATCGGCGAGCAGGCCGCCCAGCGCCGCGCCCATTTGCAGCTGTTTTCCGTATTTGAAGGCGTGGATCAGCGCGGCGAGCGGGTAGTCGAAGCGGTAGGGCGCGTACAAGGCGTCGAAGGCGGGCGGACGGCGCTGGCATTGGCCGCAGCAGCCGCCGGAGACGGGCAGCGGTTCCGCGCAGCGCGCGCATTGCGTGGACGGCAGCGCCGGCAGTTGCCGGCGGCAGTCGCCGCAAAAGCCCCGGTCTGCCCGCCAGTCTCCGCAGAGCCAGCATGGCTGATTAAATATTGTGCAACTGTCAATTATGAGTCTCTTCAGGTT
Source organism: Chromobacterium sp. LK11 (assembly GCF_001043705.1). Taxonomy (NCBI): domain Bacteria; kingdom Pseudomonadati; phylum Pseudomonadota; class Betaproteobacteria; order Neisseriales; family Chromobacteriaceae; genus Chromobacterium; species Chromobacterium sp. LK11. The sequence goes on along the minus strand of NZ_LDUR01000012.1, from coordinate 169,646 downwards.
TGACAGCATAAGGTCCTCCCCAGCAAGATGCGCTGATTCGCCCCACGCCCGGCCGGGCGTGGCACTCTGACGGTCCTGACGGCGCGAGCTGGAATTATCCTTGCCTGATCAAGGTGTTCCAGCGCCGGACAGCGGCCACAGCCAGGATAGACCATGCATTCTTCCGCTATCGAATTCAAGCCTTCCGCCACCCCGCACCCGGAGTCCCCCAGCTGGACTGTGGCGGAAATCGAAACCTTGTTGGCGCTGCCCTTCATGGAGCTGGTGTTTCGCGCCGCCGAGATCCATCGCCAGTTCTTCGACCCCACCAAGGTGCAGCTGTCCACGCTGATTTCCATCAAGACCGGCGGCTGTCCGGAGGACTGCGGCTACTGTCCGCAATCGACGCATCACGACACGCCGGTGCCCAATCAGCCGATGCTGACGGTGGACGAGGTCTTGAGCGCCGCGCGCGCGGCCAAGGCCAACGGCGCCAGCCGCTTTTGCATGGGCGCGGCCTGGCGCGGCCCCAAGGACGCGGACCTGGAGAAAACCCTGGAAATGGTCAAGGAAGTCAAAGCCTTGGGCCTGGAAACCTGCGCCACTTTCGGCTTGCTGAAAGGAGGCCAGGCGGAAAAACTGAAGGCGGCGGGCCTGGATTATTACAATCACAATCTGGACACCTCGCCGGACAAATATTCTGATGTCATTGCCACCCGCGACTACGAAGATCGTCTCGACACTTTGGGAAAAGTACGCAGCGCCGGTCTGTCGGTGTGCTGCGGTGGTATTGTTGGCATGAATGAAACCCGCAACGATCGCGCAGGTCTGATTGCACAGCTAGCGAATCTTGAGCCGCAACCGGAGTCGGTGCCGATCAACAAGCTGGTCAAGGTAGAGGGCACGCCGCTGGAAGGCGCCGCGCCGCTGGACTGGACCGAGTTTGTGCGCACCATCGCGGTGGCCCGCATCGTGATGCCCAAAACCTATGTGCGATTGTCCGCCGGACGCCGTGAAATGGATGAGTCCACGCAGGCTTTGTGCTTCCTTGCCGGGGCCAATTCCATCTTCTACGGCGACAAGTTGCTGACCACCGGCAACCCCGAGGTGGACGCCGACCGGCAGCTGCTGGAAAAGCTTGATCTGACGCCGCTTTGAGCGGTTTGGGCGGCGGATTCGCGGGCGATGTAAAAAATGTATATATAAGGAATAGCTTGGGCGGTCGGCGGAGCCGGTTCCGGCCAAGCCCTTTTCACGGGATATTTCGAGCCGATATGCGCCTTCAAGACCTGCCTGCCGCCCTGCTGGATCTTTCCGCCACCCATCGCCGTCGCCAACGCGCGGTCGTCGACAGCCCGCAGGGCGTCGAAGTGGTGGTGGATGGACGTTCCTACGTCTCTTTCGCCAGCAACGATTACCTTGGATTAGCCGATCATCCGGCTCTGGTGCGCGCCGCGCAGCAGGGCCTCGAACGCTGGGGCGTGGGCGGCGGTTCGTCGCATCTGCTGGCCGGCCACTTCAGCGTGCAGCAAGAAGCCGAGGAGGCGCTGGCGGAGTTCGTCGGTCAGCCGGCGGCATTATTGTTCGGTTCCGGCTACGCGGCCAATCTGGCGATTGTCAGCAGCTTGCTGGACCGCGGCGACGCGGTGTTCGCCGACCGGCTGAACCACGCCTCGCTGAACGACGCCTGTAGACTGAGCCGCGCCGAGTTCAAGCGCTTCCATCACAACGACCTGGCGCAGCTGGAACGCCTGCTGGCCGAGTCCGACGCCAAGACCAAGCTGATCGCGGTGGAAGCGGTGTACAGCATGGACGGGGACGAAGCTCCGCTGCCGGCGCTGCTGGCTTTGGCCGAGCGCCACGACGCCTGGCTGTACGTGGACGACGCCCACGGCTTCGGCGTGCTGGGCGACGGCCGCGGCGCGCTGGCCGAGCACGGCCTGTCCAGCCCGCGTTTGATTTACATGGCGACCTTGGGCAAGGCCGCCGGCGTGGCCGGCGCCTTCATCGCCGGCGGCGCCGACCTGGTGGAATGGCTGATCAATTCCGCGCGCAGCTATATTTACACCACCTCCCAGCCGCCGGCGCTGGCCTGTGCAATCCTGGCCAGCCTGCGTCTGATCGCCGAGGCTGGCGAGCGGCGCGCGCGGCTGCGCGAATCGATAGAAATCCTCAAATCCGGACTATCTGAATTCAAATACTCTGCAGGGGCTTCCCGAACGCCGATTCAGCCACTTATCATAGGCGGCGATGAACAGGCGTTGGCCTTGGCCGCCCGTCTGCGCGACCAGGGCTTGTGGGTGCCGGCGATCCGCCCGCCCACGGTGGCGGCCGGGACCGCGCGCTTGCGCCTGTCTTTGTCGGCCATGCACCAGCCGGAACACTTGCAGCGCCTGCTGTCCTGTATTCAGCGCGCCGCGGCGTCCTGAGCCGACGCGCCCATGGGGAGGGGCGCATCGGCATGGCCGGATTTTCCAGCTAACTCATACTACGATAATCACATGAAGAGCATGGCTGAATATCTGGCGACGCCAGAGCAGGCCGCCGCGATGGCGCTGTCTCTGCTGCAAGAGCAGGGAGGGGTGCGCGTTGCCGCGGTCTGGCGGCAGCTGGGGGCGGCCTGGCAGCTCTTGGCGGCCTTGGGCGCCGCCGACGCCTTGCCCGGCGCGGAGACGCTGGCGGACGGAGACAGGCTGGACGCCGGCTGCGAGGCGATGCCCTTGCGCGCCGGCGAACAGGTGCTGGGCTGGCTGGTGTGGCGCGGCGACGCCGGTCCGGCGCTGAACCCGGCCGCCGCGCTGCTGTGCGCCCATCTGCTGTGCGCGCGGCTGGGCGCGGAGCAGGTGGCCTCGCGCGAAGCCAATGAAGCCCTGTTCGACATTTCCCAACTGGCCGAAGAATGCGGCACCATCGACCAGGTGCTGCCCGGCCTGCACCGCCAGATGATGCGGCTGATGGACGCCAGCAATTTCTACATCGCCCTGTACGACGACGAAGCCCAGGTCATCCACTTTCCCTTCTACATCGACCAGCGCGACCCCGCGCCGCCCGCCAGCGACGCCATCTTCCCGCTGGCCGGCCACGCCCAGTCGCTGACCGCCTGGCTGATCCGCGGCGGCAAGCCGGTGGTGCTGAGCCGCGAGCGCCTGCTGGAAGTGTGCCAGCAGGAAGGCCTGAGCCGACAGGGCCTGTTGCCGGCCAGCTGGATGGGCGCGCCGCTGGCCAATGCCGGCGGCCATGTGATCGGCGCGGTGGTGCTGCAGCTGTACGAGGATCAAACGCCGCTGACCTCGGCCGAGCAGCAGTTGTTCCTGTTCGCCGCCCGCCACGTCGGCTTCGTGCTGGAGCGGGTACTGCACCGCAGCCAGCTGGAGCGCCAGGTGTGGCTGCGCACCAGCGAGCTGGAAGGCGCCAACGCGCGGCTGCGCGCGGAAGTGGCCGAGCGCAAGCGCGCCGAGCGCTTTCAGGGCGCGCTATTCCGGATCGCGGAGCTGTCCAATACCAGCCTGTCGCTGGAGGCCTTCCTCGGCGGCCTGCACCGGCTGCTGGCCGAGATGGTGCCGGCGCGCAACTGCCTGGTGGCCTTGTACGACCAGTCCGAGGACTGCATCACTTTCCCCTATTGCGCCGACGAATACGCGCCGCCGCTCAAGCCGCACCGGCCGGGCAAGGGTTTCGTCGAACAGGTGCTGCACAGCGGCCGGCCTTTGCTGATCGATCCCTACTCGCAGCAGAACCGCCAGCCCGAGGCCGACGAGGAGCTGCCCCGGCCCAAGAGCTGGCTGGGCGTGCCCCTGTATTGCGGCACCGATCTGTTGGGCGTGCTGGCGGTGCAAAGCTATGAAGAGGACGTGGTCTACAACTTCCGCGATCAAGAAGTGCTGGAGTTCGTCGCCAACCACATCGGCGCGGCGCTGACCCGGGTCAAGGCGCTGGAGAGCCTGCAAACCTCTTACGTGGAGCTGGAGCAGCGGGTGCGCGAGCGCACCAGCGAACTGGACGCGGTCAACGCCCAGCTGGAGTTCGACAGCCTGCACGATCCGCTGACCAAGCTGCCCAACCGCAGTTATTTTTCCAAAGCGCTGCGCCGGGCCTGGGAGACGTATTCGCATGGCGGCGGCGAACGCTTCGCGGTGCTGTTCATCGACCTGGACCGCTTCAAGCTGGTCAACGACACCCTGGGCCACCTGGCCGGCGACCACCTGCTGTTCGAGGCCGGCGCGCGCATCCGCTCCTGCCTGCGGCATTACGATTTTCTGGCGCGGCTGGGCGGCGACGAGTTCGCGGTGCTGATGTTCGGCATGGACGGCGGCGGCGACTGCGAACGCATCGCGCAGCGCATCGTCAGCGAGTTCGAGCGGCCGGTGATCCTGGCCGGGCGCGAGGTGTTCTCCACTGCCAGCGTCGGCGTGGTGCTGGCGGACCACGAGCATTACCACAAGGCCGACGATCTGCTGCGCGACGCCGACCACGCGATGTATTGCACCAAGCAGCAGGGCCGGCAGGGCTACACCCTGTTCAACCACGAACTGCGCATCAACCAGGCGGACCAGCTGGCGCTGGAGAGCGAGCTGCGGCGCGCGCTAGAAGAGGAAGGGCAGTTGCAGCCGTATTTCCAGCCCTTCATCGACGGCGACAGCGGCGAACTGGTCGGCTTCGAGGCGTTGGCCCGCTGGCAGCATCCGCAGCGCGGCCTGATCTCGCCCGGCCTGTTCCTGCCCATCGCCGAGGAGAGCGGGCTGATCACCCGGCTGGACCGCTACATGCTGAACGCCGCCTGCGCCCAATTGAGCGCCTGGCGGGTCCAGGACAGGGTGGGGCCGGAAGTGGCCTTGCATATCAATCTGTCGTCGGCGCATTTCCACGATCCGGAGCTGGCGGCCTGGATAGGCGAGCGCATTCGGCATTACCGGCTGCCGCCGGCGACGCTGCACCTGGAAATCACCGAAAGCGCGCTGATCGATCAGCCGGAAATCGCCGCCACCGTGATGCACGCGCTGCATGAGTTGGGGGTGAGGCTGGCGCTGGACGATTTCGGCACCGGCTATTCGGCCTTGTCCTATCTGCACCGCTATCGCTTCGACGTGCTGAAGATAGACCAGTCCTTCGTCTTCGACCTGGACCGCACCCAGGAATCGGCGGCCATCGTACGCGCCATCCTGGCGCTGGCCAAGGCGCTGGACCTGGACGTGGTGGCCGAGGGCGTGGAAACCGCCGCCCAGCTGGCCATGCTCAAAAAGATGGGCTGCGGCAAGCTGCAGGGCTTTTACTTCGCCGCCCCGGCGCCGGCCCAGAGCGTGGACTGGGAGCGGCTGGCGCGCTTCCGCCAGGAGTTCCAGGATGAGCGCTAGCGGATGGCGGCGCTGGCCGCAGGCCTTCAACCGCTGGCGCTACAATCTGTACGCGCCGGTCTACGACCGGCTGGCGCAAGCTTTCGCCGCGCGCCGGCGCCGTTCCATCGCCCTGCTCAATCCGCAGCCGGAAGAGCGCGTCTTGCTGGTGGCCGCCGGCACCGGCCTGGATCTGGACTTCATGGTGCGCTGTCGCCATGTGGCCGCCATCGACATCTCGGACGGCATGCTGGCGCGGCTGAGCGCCCACGCCGCGGCGCTGGGCATGGCGGTGGACGCCAGGGTGATGGACGCGCAGGCGCTGGATTTCCCGGACGCCAGCTTCGACGCGGTGGTGCTGCACCTGGCGCTGGCGGTGGTGCCGGACCCGCAAGCCTGCATCCGCGAAGTGGAGCGCGTGCTCAAGCCCGGCGGCCGGGCGACGGTGTTCGACAAATTCCTGCCCGACGGCCGGCGGCCGTCCCTGTTGCGCAGCGCCAGCAACCTGCTGTCGCGCGTGATCGCCACCGACATCAACCGCCGGCTGGAAGATATCCTGGCGGCCTGCCGTTTGCGCAAGGTTCATGACGAAGACGCCGGCCTGGGTGGTTTCTTTCGCATCGCGATCTTGCGAAAATGAAGGTTTCACCCCATCTGGTCGTCCATGAGTCTGTTTGTTGAAACGCTGGGCCAAGGCCCGGACGTGGTCCTGTTGCACGGCTGGGGCCTGCATGGCGGCGTGTTCAGCCGCGTGGCGGCGCAATTGGCCGCCGGCCATTGCGTGCATCTGGTCGATCTGCCCGGTCACGGCGCCTCCGCGCCGCTGGCCTCCTTCGACGCCGACGCGGTGGCCGATCTGCTGGATCAGGCTTTTCCGCTGCCGCTGCAATTGGTGGGCTGGTCGCTGGGCGGCCTGATCGCCCAGCATTGGGCGGCCCGTCATCCCGACAAGATCAAGAGCCTGGCCTTGGTGGCCACCAGCCCGCGCTTCGTGCGCGACGACAGCTGGCCGCACGCGCAGGAGCGCAAGTCCATCGAAGCGGTGGCCGCCAGCCTGGACGGCGCCTTCGAACAGACGCTGGAGCGTTTCCTGGCCTTGCAGATGATGGGCGCGCCGTCGGCGCGCGACACGCTGAAGGCCTTGCGCGCGGAGCTGTTCGCCCATGGCCGGCCGCAAGGCCTGCTGCCGGCGCTGGAATTGTTGCTGACGGCCGACGCGCGCGCGCTGGCCGGCCGCATCCAGTGCCCGACGGGCCTGTTCTACGGCGCCCGCGACGCCATCACCCCGATAGGCGCCGGCCGTTGGCTGGCCGACGCGCTGGGCGACGCCCGGCTTTATGAATTTCCGCAAGCGTCGCACGCGCCGTTTCTGTCGCACGAAGCCGAATTCGTCGCCGCGCTTGCCCAGCACTTGGAAACCCATGCATGACTGAAGCGTTTTACACCGACAAGGCGCGGGTGCGCGCCTCGTTCGAGAAGGCCGCCGCCAGCTACGACTCCGCCGCGGTCCTGCAGCGCGAAGTCTCCGACCGGATGTCCGAGCGGCTGGACTACATCAAGTTTCAGCCGCAAGTGGTGCTGGACGCCGGCGCCGGCACCGGCTACGGCTCGGCCCAGCTGCGCGCCCGCTATCCGGACGCGCGCGTGGTGGAGCTGGACCTGGCGCAGGCGATGCTGCAAGCCTCGCGCGCCAAGCAGCAAAGCGGCGACGGCCTGTTGAAAAAACTGTTCCGTCCCAGCCAGCCGTGGCAGGTGGTGGCCGATGTCGAGCGCCTGCCGCTGGCCGACGCCAGCGTGGACATGATCTGGTCCAGCCTCACCATCCAGTGGGTCAACGTGCCGGACAGCGTGTTCGCCGAATTCCGCCGCGTGCTGAAGCCCGAAGGCATGCTGATGTTCTCCACGCTGGGGCCGGACACCTTGCACGAATTGCGCGGCGCCTTCGCCGGCGTGGACCGCGCCACCCACGTCAACCAGTTCATCGACATGCACGACCTGGGCGACGCGCTGATGCGCGCCGGCTTCGCCGAGCCGGTGATGGACATGGAAAAAATCGTGCTGACCTACGGCCGCGCCCGCGAAGTGATGGCGGACCTGAAAGCCATAGGCGCGCACAACGCCACCAGCGGCCGCGGCCGCGGCCTGATGGGCAAGCACGCCTGGCAGCGGGTGGAGGCGGCGTACGAGGCGCTGCGCCGCGACGGCAAATTGCCGGCCACCTACGAGGTGGTGTACGGCCACGCCTGGAAGGGCGGCGACAAGAAGCTGGCCAAATTCAGCGAGGACGGCCGCCAGGTGATCGAGTTCGTCAAGAAGCGGCCGGAATAAGTCGATGCCGACCATCCGCCCGGCCACGGCCAAGGATGCCGGCTGCCTGGCCGCCCTGTCGATTCAGGTATGGCTGAGCACCTACGTCACCGACGGCGTCCGCCGGGACATGGCCGACTATGTGCTGAGCGAGTTCACGCCGGCCAACTTCGAGGCGCTGATCGCCAGCCCCTCGCATCAGCTGCTGGCGATGGAGCAAGACGGCTTTCTGCTCGGCTACGCGCTGATGAAGCTGGACAGCCGATGCCAGGGCTGCGATTTCCCCAGCGTGGAAGTCGAGCGGCTCTATCTGGTGGAGAGCCGCACCGGGGCGGGCCTGGGCCGGCGCTTGCTGCAGGCGGCGCGGCAATGGGCGTCCGGCCTGCCCGGTCAGCCGCGTTTGTGGTTGACGGTATGGCACCGCAACGAACGCGCGATCGCCTTCTACCGCCGGCTGGGCATGAGCGTCCACGGCGAATGCCATTTCGAATTGGAGGGCGCGCGGCATCTGAATTACGTGATGCTGGACTCCGCGTCCGTTGGGGCGGCCCGGCGGCCGCCGATCTCTGAAAGCCCGATGGAATCATGATTAGCAAACACACACTCCGCCCCTGGCTGTTGGCGGGCATGGCCGCGCTGCTGTCGGCTTGTTCCACCTTGTCCACCCCTCCCGCAGCGGTGCCGCCCAAGCCGGCGCTCAAGCCCAAGATCGGCCTGGCGCTGGGCGGCGGCGCGGCCAAGGGCTTCGCCCATGTCGGCGTGATCAAGGTGCTGGAAGCCGCCGGCCTCACCCCGGACCTGGTGACCGGCACCAGCGCCGGCAGCGTGGTCGGCAGCCTGTACGCGTCCGGCCTCAGCGGCATGCAGCTGCAGAGCCGCGCCATTCAGCTGGACGAATCCAATCTCACCGACTGGACGCTGTCGAGCAAGGGCGTGATCAAGGGCGAGAAGCTGCAGAGCTGGATCAACGCCCAGGTGGCCAACAAGACCATGGAACAACTGCCGCGGCCGTTCGGCGCGGTGGCCACCGAACTGGACAGCGGCCGCAAGGTGGTGTTCCGGCTGGGCAACACCGGCCAGGCGGTGCGCGCCTCGGCCAGCATTCCCAACGTCTTCCTGCCGGTGAAGATCGGCAATAAGAGCTATGTCGACGGCGGCCTGGTCAGCCCGGTGCCGGTCAGCGCCGCGCGCGAGATGGGCGCCGACTTCGTCATCGCCGTCGACATCTCGGCGCGGCCGCGCAAGGGCGCGGCCACCGGCTTCCTGTCCATGCTGGACCAGAGCCTGAACATCATGAACGGGCCGGCGCTGGCGCAGGAACTGAAGCAGGCCGACGTGGTGATCCGCCCGCAAGTGCAGAATATCGGCTCCGCCCAATTCGACGCGCGCCATCAGGCTATTCTGGAGGGGGAGCGCGCCGCGCAGGCGGCGCTGCCGCAGATCCGGCAATTGCTGCAGCAAAAAGCCGTGGCCATGAACAAGTGAGCCGGCTTCTTCGGACGCGGGGCCGGCAAGGCCCCGCGCGAGGCCGACAAGCGGTCGGTTTTAAATGTAAATTGGATTAATGGCATAATGCTGCCGGGCCGGCCTTGCATCGCAACATGACCGGCCGCCCACCATCAGCAACCGCGGGCCCCGCCTGCCTGGAGACCTGGATGATCAAGCTTTACGGCGCTGCGCTGTCCCCTTATTACAACAAGGTCAAAATCGCCTTGCTGGAAAAGGGCGTCAACTTCCAAGAAATCCTCACCGGCCCTTCGCAGCAGGAAGAACTGCTGGCGAAGAGCCCGATGGGCAAGATTCCTTTCGTCGAAGTGGGCGGCCACGCGATGGCGGAGTCGGCGGTGATCCTGGAATGGCTGGAAGACGCTTACCCCACCGCCTCCCTGCTGCCGCCGACGCCCAACGGCCGCGCCCACGCGCGCCAACTGAGCGCGATGCTGGATTTGTACGTGCTGATGCCGGCGTTGCCGCTATACCGGCATTGGCTGTTCGGCAGCCCGCTGGAAGCGGGCGCCATTGACGCGGCGCGCCAGCAGATCGCGCGCGGCGTGGCCGCCTGCGCCCAACTGCTGGATTACGGCCCCTGGGCCTGTGGCGAGGACTTCAGCAGCGCCGACATCGGCGCCGCCTGCATCCTGCCGGCGCTGTCGCAGATGAGCAAGGCCTTGCTGGGCGAAGACGTGACCGCCGCCTTCCCCGAGCGCGACGCCTATCTGCAGCGCCTGGCCGCGCGCAAGAGCGTGAGCCGCACCTGGAGCGAGCGCGAGGCGGCGCTGACCGCCTTCCGCGCGCGCCAACAGCAGTAACACCGCTGTCCCGCTTGCCGGAATTCGGCGTTTGAGCAATTATAGAGTTCAAACTCCAATCAAGTGTTTGCGTTAGCGCGGACACGGTTCCCAAGCGGGAGGCGGTGATGAAGTTCGACATACAGCTGCTGCTGCTGGCGATGGCGCCGGTGTTTCTGGCCTTCGTCGCCGGCGAGTTGTGGCATCTGCGCCGGCAGCGCCGGCTCAGCCTTTACGATTGGCGCGATTCGGTGTGCAGCGCCTGCCTGGGCTTGCTGCACCAGGGCGCGGACAAGCTGGCCTGGGTGCTGGTGTTGCCCTTGTACGCGTGGATTTACCAGCAACACCGCTTGTTTCAGTTTTCCGATTCCTGGCTCAGCTTCCTGCTGCTGTTCATCGGCCAGGACTTTCTCTACTACTGGTTCCATCGCGTCAGCCACCGCGTGCGCTGGTTGTGGGCGGCGCACAGCGTGCATCACAGCTCCACCCGCATGAACTTCACCACCGCCTTCCGCCAGAGCCTGATGTATCCGCTGGCCGGCATGTGGGCGTTCTGGCTGCCGCTGGCCTGGCTGGGCTTCCCGCCGGAACAGGTGGTGGGCGTGGTGCTGCTGAACCTGGCCTTCCAGTTCTTCGTGCACACCCAGGCCTGCCCCAAGCTGGGCTGGCTGGAGTACGTGCTCAACACCCCGTCCATCCATCGCGGCCACCACGCCAAGAATCCGCGCTACATCGACCACAACTACGCCGGCGTGCTGGTGGTCTGGGACCGCCTGTTCGGCACCTATGTCGAAGAGAGCGCCGACGATCCTTGCGACTACGGCACCGTCAAGCCGGTGAACAGCTTCAATCCGCTGTGGGTCAGCGTGGTGGAATGGCGGGACATGCTGCGCGAAGCCTGGCGCGCGCCCAATTGGAAAGACCGCTGGACGGTGCTGTTCGGCCCGCCGGAAGCCGCCGAGGCGGCGGCGGCGCGCTGGCGCTGAGGGCATGAAAAAAGCGGACCGGGAGGTCCGCTTTTGCGTAGCATGGTCTTGAGCCAGCTTGCGTGGCTAGCAAGCATCAGCGTCAGCGCTGAGCCAGTCGGCGCAACTCTACAGCAGGATGCTAAACCAGCACCTTGCCGTTCTTGGCCGGCAGGGTCTTGCCCTTGGGCTTGCGGTCCATGCGCACGGTGCCGGTCTTGCCGTCCAGCGAGTACTTGACGTCGTAGCCGACGACTTTTTCGCTGCTCTCGTTCACCTCGTTGCAGATGGTCTGGGTGCTGTTGACCTGGTCGCGCTGCTGCATGCCTTCCTGCACCTTGTTGCCGGCCAGGCCGCCGGCCAGCGCGCCGATCACGGTAGCGGCCTTCTTGCCGTTGCCGCCGCCCACCTGATTGCCCAGCACGCCGCCGATCACGCCGCCTATCACCGAGCCGGCGATGCGGTTTTCATCCTGCACCGGCGCCTGGTGAGTCACTTGCTGCTGATGGCAGACCTGCTTGGGCGCGTTGACGGTTTCCTTGATCGGCGTCACCGCCAGGATGCGGGCGTGAGTGGCGTGAACCGGCGCCGCCGGCTTGGCCGGCGCGCTGGGTTCGGCGGGCTTGCTCGCCGCTTGCGCCGTTTGCACCGCGGCGGCGGGCGCCGCCGCCGCAAGTACGGCCGGAGCGGAGGCCACGGCGGGAGGCAGCGCCGCCGCGGCGGCGGAAGCGGCCGCCGGCGCGCTGGCGGTTTGCTGCGGCGCGGCCGCGGTTTGCGGATTGGACTTCACCGCCTGATAGCCGGCCACGCCCAGGCCGCCGAGAGCGATGCCGCCGCCCAGCACGCTGGCGATCAATAAGGATTGTTTCATGGTTCGTCTCCAAAACGAGGCCGTCTATGCGGCCGTAATCATGATGAGTGAGATGAAATTCAGACACTTCATGGTGGCAGACAGTTGCAAATCAAATGTTTTCCATTTGTTACTAAAAGTGGCGAATCGTTAGCGTTTGCGGCGGCGGTAGCCGTGCTCCGGGGGCGCTAGCGATTTGATTTAAATCAAGATATCAGCGAGCGAACGCTTGCTTATATGCGAGTCGGCTGATAGGCGCGCAAGACGGGCGCTGTGGCAGAAATTTGCAGTAGTCTGCAGGTAATTGAGCAATTAGAGCAAAGTATTTGTTTAAATAATCGAATTTAATTTCATTGTATTCAATATATGACGCGTTCAAGGCATAAAAAGCCAATGTCGTCGTTTGACGCGGGGCTTGCTTGGGTGCTTAATGTCCAGCTTGTCGATGTTTGCAACAGAAACGACGCGGCTTGCCTGAATTGTCATGCTGTTGGTATTAATGTTGCTGGAAAATGATGATTGAGGGGGCAGCCTTGACTGATATTTCAAACGAAGCCGGTTTGAAGCGCGGTTTGAAAAACCGCCACATCCAATTGATCGCGCTGGGCGGCGCGGTGGGCACCGGCCTGTTCCTCGGTTCGGCCAGCGTGCTGAAAGCCGCCGGCCCGGCCATGATTCTGGGCTACGCCATCGCCGGCCTGATCGCCTTCATGATCATGCGCCAGCTGGGCGAGATGGTGGCGCAGGAGCCGGTAGCCGGCTCCTTCAGCCACTTCGCCTACCGTTACTGGGGCGATTTCGCCGGCTTCCTGTCCGGCTGGAACTACTGGGTGCTGTACATCCTGGTCAGCATGGCCGAACTCACCGCCGTCGGCGCTTATGTCCAGTACTGGTGGCCGCACGTGCCCACCTGGGTGTCCGCGCTGGTGTTCTTCATCTGTATCAACGGCATCAATCTGGCCAACGTCAAGGTTTACGGCGAGGCGGAGTTCTGGTTCGCCTTGATCAAGGTGGTGGCGGTGATCGCGATGATTCTGTTCGGCGGCTACCTGCTGCTGACCGGCACCGGCGGCCCGCAGGCTTCGTTCAGCAATCTGTGGAACGACGGCGGCTTCTTCCCGCACGGCTTCAGCGGCCTGTTCATGATGATGGCGGTGATCATGTTCTCCTTCGGCGGCCTGGAACTGATCGGCCTGACCGCGGCCGAGGCGGACAATCCGCGCACCACCATCCCCAAGGCGGTGAATCAGGTGATCTACCGCATCCTGATCTTCTACATCGGCTCGCTGGTGGTGCTGTTGTCGCTGTACCCGTGGAGCAAGGTGGCGTCCGGCGGCAGCCCCTTCGTGATGATCTTCCAGCAGATCGGTTCCGGCCTCACCGCCAATCTGCTCAACTTCGTGGTGCTGACCGCGGCGCTGTCGGTGTACAACAGCAGCGTCTACGCCAATAGCCGCATGCTGTACGGCCTGGCCAAGCAGGGCAACGCGCCCAAGACGCTGATGCAGGTGGACAAGCGTGGCGTGCCGGTGACGGCGATCCTGGTTTCGGCGCTGGCGACCTTCGCCTGCGTGATCCTGAACTATGTGTTGCCGGGCGAGGCGCTGGGCATTCTGATGTCGCTGGTGGTGGCCGCGCTGGTGACCAACTGGGCGATGATCAGCCTGACCCATTTGAAGTTCCGTCGCGCCAAGAACGAAGTCGGCGAGCAGCTGGTGTTCAAATCGTTCTGGTTCCCGCTGACCAACTGGATCTGTCTGGCCTTCATGGCGATGATTCTGTTGATCCTGCTGCTGACCCCGGGCGCCGCGGTATCGGTCTATGTGCTGCCGATATGGCTGGGCCTGTTGTGGGTGGGTTATCGCGCCAAGGGCGCCCCGGCAGAAGAACCCGCGCGCCAGACGCCTTGAGGATGTTTGCGCTCGCCAGGCGAGCGTAATCGGCAGGGCCGCCTCCCCGGGCGGCCCTGCTTTTTTTGCGCCGGCCATGCGCAACCGGCGCGCCTGTTTTTGGACAAAATGTCTAAATTCAAGGCGATATGGCAATGGTCTGCTGTTATTGGCCCATTGTATTGAAATGTTTTTTGACCTTATGTCTTGTTTTGTTTAATCTGGTCATGGTTTGTTTGAAGTTGATGTATGTAATAGGGATGTCTTGCTGATTTTTATTAGACTTATTGTCTAATTTGCGAGTGGTGAGGGCCTTGCTGCATTGATGAAGCAATACCGTTCCATTCACTAATCAGCAGGAGGCGCCAAGGTGAGCGTTACCCCCACTTCCACCGGTTTGAAGCGCGAGCTGAAAAACCGCCATATCCAGTTGATCGCGCTGGGCGGCGCGATCGGCACCGGTCTGTTCCTGGGTTCGGCCAGCGTGTTGAAAGCGGCCGGCCCGGCGATGATTCTCGGCTACGCCGTCGCCGGCTTCATCATCTTTCTGATCATGCGCCAATTGGGCGAGATGCTGGCCGAGGAGCCGGTGGCCGGCTCGCTCAGCCATTTCGCCGGCCGTTACTGGGGCAAGTTCCCCGCCTTCCTGTCCGGCTGGAACTACTGGGCGCTGTACGTGCTGGCCGGCATGGCCGAACTGACCGCCGCCGGCGAGTACGTGCGTTATTGGTGGCCGGAAATTCCCACCTGGGTCACCGCGCTGGTCTTCTTCGTGGCGATTACCGGCGTCAATCTGAGCAGCGTCAAATACTACGGCGAGACCGAGTTCTGGTTCGCGCTGATCAAGGTAAGCGCGGTGATCGCGATGATCGTGTTCGGCGGCTATCTGCTCTTGTCCGGCAACGGCGGTCCGCAGGCCTCGGTGAGCAATCTTTGGCGCGACGGCGGCTTCTTCCCGCACGGCGTCGGCGGCCTGTTCATGACCATGGCGGTGATCATGTTCTCCTTCGGCGGGCTGGAGCTGATCGGCATGGCGGCGGCGGAGACTCAGGATCCGCAGAAAACCATTCCCAAGGCGGTGAACCAGGTGATCTACCGCGTGCTGATCTTCTACATCGGCTCGCTGTTGGTGCTGCTGTCCTTGTATCCGTGGAGCAAGGTGGCCGCCGGCGGTAGCCCCTTTGTGATGATCTTCGAGCAGATCGGCGCCGGCTTCGCCGCGCACGGTTTGAATTTCGTGGTGCTGACCGCGGCCTTGTCGGTGTACAACGGCGGCGTCTACGCCACCAGCCGCATGCTGTTCAGCCTGGCCCAGCAGGGCAACGCGCCCAAGAGCATGGCCAAGCTGGACAAGCGCGGGGTGCCGGTCAACGCCACCTTGCTCTCGGCGCTGGCGACCTTCGCCGGCGTGGTGCTCAACTATCTGCTGCCCAGCGGCGCGCTGGCGCTGTTGATGTCGCTGGTGGTCACCGCCTTGGTGATCAACTGGGCGCTGATCAGCCTGACGCATCTGAAGTTCCGCCGCGCCCAGGGCGGCCGCAAGCTGGTGTTCGCTTCCCTGTGGCATCCGTTCGCCAACTGGCTGTGCCTGGCCTTCATGCTGATGATTCTGGGCGTGATGTTGTTCACCCCGGGCGTCGCGGTGTCGGTGTACGTGTTGCCGGTGTGGCTGCTGGCGCTGTGGCTGGGTTTCCGTCTGAAAAGGACGGGGCCGAATGAGGCCGGCTTGGCCGTCGACCAGGCGTGAGCGCGCATGCCGGGCTTGACGCGCAGGGGCGGAAACCGGCATGCTTCCACGCTTATGAAGCAGATCATCCCTTTCCAGACCAAAACGTGGTGGTGGCGCAGCTAATCGGCGCGCCAGGGATTTTCGCATCTGTTTTCCGGGCCGCCGTCATGGGCGGCCTTGTTGTATCCAGCCTTACCCCGTGCGGCGGCAAATTGTTCTGACTCAGGAGTTGTCATGTCTCGCACGCAATGGGGTTCCCGCCTCGGTTTCATTCTGGCTTCGGCCGGCGCCACGGTGGGTCTGGGCTCCATCTGGAAGTTTCCCTACGTCACCGCGATGAACGGCGGCGGCGCCTTTCTGCTGATCTATCTATTGCTGACCTTCACCCTGGGCATCGCCTTGCTGCTGGCCGAGATCGCCATCGGCCGCGCGGCGGCCTGCGGCGCGGTGAGCGCGTTCGCGCGGCTGGGTTCGCGTCGCTGGAAGCTGGTGGGCTACGCCGGCGTGCTGTGCGGCTTTCTGGTGTTTTCCTTCTACAGCGTGGTGGGCGGCTGGACCCTGGGCTATCTGCTGCGCGCGCTCGACGGCCGGGTGATGAGCAACGACCCGGCGGCGCTGGCGCGCCTGTTCGGCGATTACGTGTCCGACCCCTTCGAATCCCTGCTGACTCACGCCCTGTTCACCGGGCTGACCCTGTTGGTGGTGATGTGCGGGGTGCAGAAGGGGATTGAGCGCGCCGGCAAGGTGCTGATGCCGCTGCTGTTCCTGTTGATGCTGGGCCTGATCGCCCGCTCGCTGACCTTGCCCGGCGCGGAAGCCGGCGTGGCGGCGCTGCTGACGCCGGACTTTTCCAAGGTGACGCCGGGCATGCTGGTGGAGGCCTTGGGCCTGGCTTTCTTTTCCTTGTCGGTGGGCGCCGGCTGCATGATCGCCTACGGCTCCTACCTGGGCCGGGACGCGAAACTGGCGGGCGCCGCGCTGTGGGTGACCGGCCTGACCACGCTGACTTCGGTGCTGGCCGGCCTGATGATCTTCCCGGCGATCTACGCCTTCGGCCTGGACCCGCAGGCCGGCCCGGGCCTGACCTATATGACCATGCCGGTGGTGTTCAACCACCTGCCCTTCGGCCAAGGCCTGGCCGCGGCCTTCTTTCTGCTGCTGCTGATGGCGGCGCTGACTTCGTCGGTCTCCTTGCTGGAGCTGGTGGCGGTGTTTCCCATCGACGAGTGGGGCGTCGGCCGCCGCAAGGCGACGCTGTTGATCTGCCTGCTGGTGTTTTGCGCCGGAGTGCCGGCGGCGCTGTCCTTCGGCCCGCTGGCGGACTGGAAGCTGTTTGGCCGCAATGTGTTCGAGTTGATGGACTACACCGCGTCCAACATCCTGCTGCCGCTGGGCGGCATCGGCACCGCCTGCTTCGCCGGCTGGGTGATCTGGCCGACGATGCGCGCCGAGCTGCAACTGCCGGCGGCCTTGAGCGCCGGCGTGCGCTTCATCTATTG
Organism: Chromobacterium sp. LK11; assembly: GCF_001043705.1. NCBI lineage: Bacteria > Pseudomonadati > Pseudomonadota > Betaproteobacteria > Neisseriales > Chromobacteriaceae > Chromobacterium > Chromobacterium sp. LK11. The sequence goes on along the minus strand of NZ_LDUR01000012.1, from coordinate 152,810 downwards.
CTGGGCGGCGCCGGTCTTGATCGGCCTGGTGCTGGTTTACAATATCTGAGCCCAGGTTCTGCGCGCGGCCCTTTGCCGGCCGCGCGCCGCAAAGCGGCTCACGCTGGCTCCGAACGGGTTCTTAGAATGTGTTTACGATCTCGCGAGCTAAGGCGAGACAAGGCGAAAACGAGCGAAAAAGCGGAATGTACAAGTGGTACATGAGCATTTTGAGCTTGGTTTCAACGCCGTATCGCCGACGCGCAGCAGATCGTAAACAGGTTCTTAGAGCCAGCGCAGCAAGCCGTAGACGATGAAGCTGACCACAATGGCGAGCAGGGTCTTGCCGTTCTTCCACGCCACCGCGACGGCGACCAGGGTGCCGATCAGGTAGGCGTTGCCCAGCGACAGATCAATATGTCCGGCCGGGGCCAGCGCCATCGGCACCACCAGCGCCGACAATACCGCCGCTGGCACATAGTGCAGCGCGCGGTTCAACCAGTCCGGGAAGGCCAGCCGCTGGCCGAACACCAGGAAGCTGGCGCGGATCAGCAGGGTGGCCGCCAGCATGCCGAGTATCATCCACCAATGGTTCATGCCGCCTCCTTGCGCTTGCCTTCCAGCAAGAGTCCGGCGCCGACGCCGAGCAGCGCCGCCAGCATCAGGTCCAGTTTGTAGGGCAGGCCGCGCGCCAACAGCGCGGTCAGGCCGGCCACCGCCGCCGCCGCCAGCGTGGGCCGTTTTTTCAATTGCGGCGCGACGATGGCGGCGAAGGTCGCCACCATGGCGAAGTCCAGTCCCAGTTGCGCCAGCCCCGGTACCGAGCGTCCCAGCAGCACGCCGGCCAGCGTCCACGCCTGCCAGTTGCCGTACATCGCCAGCGAGGAGCCCAGCCAATACCACTGGCCGCCGGCCGCGCCCTGGGTGCGGAAGCGGTGTTCGACCACGGCGAAGGTTTCGTCGGTGAGCCAGAAGGCCAGCGGCCAGCGCCAGGCCAGCGGCCATTGCCGCGCGTAAGGCAGCAGGGTGGCGCTGTACAGCGCGTGGCGCAGATTGACCACGAAGGTGGTCAGCCACAGCACCGGCAGCGCGGCGCCGGCCGCCACCAGGCTGACGGCGATGAATTGGGAAGAACCGGCGAACACCAGCAAGGACATGGCCTGGGTCGTCAAGGGGCTGAGTCCGGCGGCGATGGCCAGGGTGCCGAAGATCAGGCCGAAGGGCGCGGCGCCTATCAGCATCGGCAGGCTGTCGCGCGCGCCTTGCAGCGCCCAGGCGGCGGGGGTGGGGCGAGTCATCGGAACGGGGCCTTGCGAGGATGAGGTGCATTCATCATGCAGGCGAAAGCGTCCGGCGTCTTGAACGATTTTGCAGGGGGGGCTTGCCGTGCGGCAGGGCGCTTGCGCGAGTCAGCGGGAACAGGCGCTCAGCGGCGCAGGCCCAGCGCGCGCTGATAGGCCGCCGGCGCCAGGCCCACGGTGTGGCGGAAGGCACGGGTCAGGTGGGCCTGGTCGGCGAAGCCCAGGCTGAGCGCTACCGCGCCCGGCGTCTGGCCCTGGGCCAGCAGCTGGCGCGCGCGATTGACGCGCAGCTGATTGCGCCAGGCCACCGGCGGCAGGCCGAAGTGCTGGCGAAACTGGCGGCACAGCTGCCAGGGGGAGAGCTGGGCCGCCGCCGCCAGCGCCTGCAGCGACAGATTGTCGCTGATGGCGTCGGCCAGCATCTGCCGCGCCAGCTCCACCGCGCGCGGCGCGGCGGCCTGGGTCTGGTCGCGCACCTGCATATGGCGTTGCAGCACCGCGCCGAACATCCGCTGCAGCGCCGATTCGCGCAGCAGCCGGTCCTGGCTGTCGCGCAGCAGGCGATGCAACTGGTCCATGCCGGCGGCCAGCGGCGCGTCCAGCACCACGGTGTCGCGAAAATAAGGCCGGGCGTGGGCGTCGCCGCTGATGTCGGCGGCCAGCCGCTGCAGGAAATCGGCGGACGGGTAGAAGCCGCGGTAGGCCCAGCCGCGCGCGTCGGCGGTCTCGCCGGTGTGCACTTCGCCGGGGTTGATCAGCACCAGCGCGCCGACGCCGGCGCGGTGGGTGCCGCCGCGGTGATGGTAGGATTGCGCGCCCAGAGTCAGCGCGTTGACCACGTACTCTTCATGAAAATGCGGCGGAAACACCCGTTGGGCGTAGCTGGCGTCCAGGCATTCCAGAGCGCCGATGTCGTCGGCGCGGAAAAAGTCGGAACGGTCGGACGCCTGGGGGGACATGGCGGGGCGTCGCGGCCGGCCTCAGGAACCGGCCATGAAGGTGCGGATGCCGGAACCGACGAACTGCACGCCGATGCAGATCAGCAAAAAGCCCATCAGCCGCGTCATCACCTCGCGGCCGCCGCGGCCCAGGCGCTGGGCGATCAGCTGCGAGGATTTCAGCGTCAGCCACATGCCGAAGCAAGTGCCGCCGATGGCGGCGAAGGTCATCGCGAAGGCCAGCGCCTTGGCCGGCAGCGTGGTCAGTTCGGCGATCTCGGTGGAAATGCCGATGACCACGGCGATGGTGCCGGGCCCGCTGATGCCGGGCATGGCCAGCGGGAAGAAGGCGTAGTCCTCGCGCTCTCCGGTCTTGGGCGCGTTGCCCGGGTCTTGCGACAGGAACAGCATGCGGTAGCCGAGCACGGCGACGACGAAGCCGCCGGAAATGCGCAGCGCGCCGTAGGAGATGCCGAAGGCCGACATGATCAGGTTGCCGGCCAGCAGGCTGACCACCATGATGGCGGCGGCGAACACGCAGGCGCGCCGCGCCTGGTTGTCGCGCGCGGAGTCGCTCATTTCGCGGGTCAGGGTGATGAACAGCGGAATTTTGGACAGCGGGTTGGTGATGGTGAGCAGGCTGAGCAACCCGCCGAACAGGAATTGGAGCGACAACGTCTTGAGCATGGCACTACGCTGATGAAGCGAACATTACAAGGAATGGACGCAGTCTGCCTGAGGCCGCGGGCCGGTGACAAGGGAAATTCCACGGCGCGCGCGCGGCATGACATTGGCTGTGGCATTATGCCGCACGGCGGTCCATAAGGGCTGTGCTAGAGTGCCCCAAACCCAAGGAGTCCATTATGCGAAAGACATTGAGCGCGTTGCTGTGCCTGTGCCTGCTGAGCGCCGGCGCGATGGCGCACGAATTCAAGCTGGGCGATCTGAAGATCGGCCATCCGTGGAGCCGGGCGATGCCGGAAAGCAGCCCGACCGGCGGCGTCTACCTGTCGCTGAGCAATCGCGGCAAGACCGCCGACAAGCTGTTGTCGGCCAGCACGCCGCGCGCGGCCAAGGCCGAGCTGCACACCCACATCAACGACAACGGCGTGATGCGCATGCGCGAAGTGGCCGGCGGCGTGGCCGTGGCCGCGGGCCAGGAAGTCAAGTTCGCTCCGGGCAGCTATCACGTGATGCTGATGGGCCTGAAGCAACCCTTGCGCGTCGGCGACCGTTTTCCGCTGACCCTGCGCTTCGAGAAGGCCGGCAGCGTGACCGTGGACGTGGTGGTGGAAGACGGCGTCGCCGCCGCCGCGCCGGCCGAACACGCGCATTGAGCCGCGTGGCCGCGGCCGTTTGCTACCGGTAACGTTGCGCCGAAGTTACATCGTGCAGCGCAGCAATCGGCGCGGCCTGGAGTAAATGCTTTACCCGGGGCCGGCGACTGGGCAGACTTGGCGTCGGGAATGTGTTGCGAACAAGACGTCATTGCCACTGCCGGCGCCCTGACAAGGTCAAACGCCAAGTCTGCACAAAGAGAGAAACGATGGAGGAGCGGCCGCTTGCGGCCGCGCACAACAAAATCCAGGGACGCCGGCAGTTCCTTTCCCCTCCATGCCCCCTTCTATACTGTTATGCTGTCAGCCATCCCGTAGCCGACCGCGTTTTCCCGCATGACATCTTCTATCCCCCCCGCCAGATCTCCGCGCCTGAGCATTGAATACTGCACCGGCTGCCGCTGGCTGCTGCGCGCCGCCTGGATGGCGCAGGAGCTGTTGACCACCTTCGAGAAGGAGTTGGCGGAGGTGGCCTTGCAGCCCGGCAGCGGCGGCGTGTTCCGCGTCGAGCTGGACGGCGAGCTGCTGTGGGACCGCAAGGCCGACGGCGGTTTCCCCGACATCAAGCTGCTGAAGCAGCGGGTGCGCGACCGGGTGGCGCCGCAGCGTTCGCTGGGCCATAGCGACGGCGCCGTCTCCTGATTCAAGCATCGCCATGAGCGAGCCGCAGCGCAAAATCATCCACGTCGATTGCGATTGTTTCTACGCCGCCATCGAGATGCGCGACGACCCCGCCTTGCGGCCCTTGCCGCTGGCGGTGGGCGGCCGGCCGGAGAGCCGCGGCGTGATCGCCACCTGCAATTACATCGCGCGCCGCTACGGCGTGCGCTCGGCGATGTCGTCGGCGCGCGCGCTGCGCCTGTGCCCCGATCTGCTGATCCTGCCGCCGGACATGGCGCGCTACCGCGAGGCCAGCCAGCAGATCATGCGCATCTACGAGCGCTACACGCCCTTGATCGAGCCCTTGTCGCTGGACGAGGCCTATCTGGATGTGAGCGGCCAGCCGCACGAGCAGGGCAGCGCCACGCGGATGGCGGAGGCGATTCGCCGCCAGATTCGCGAGGAGGTGGGCATCACCGCCTCGGCCGGCATCGCGCCGAATAAATTCCTGGCCAAGGTGGCCAGCGACTGGAACAAGCCGGACGGGCAGTTCCTGATCCGGCCGCAGGATGTGGCCGGCTTCGTCGCCGCGCTGCCGGTGGAGAAGATACACGGCGTGGGCCGGGTCACCGCGCAGCGGCTGAACGAGCTGGGCATCCGGCGCTGCGGCGACATGCTGGCCTGGGAGCTGGCCGATCTGCTGCGTCACTTCGGCCGGTTCGGCGAGCGTCTTTACGAACTGGCGCGCGGCGTCGACCCGCGGCCGGTGTCCACTGACCGCAGCCGCAAATCGATCAGCGTCGAGGAGACTTACGCCGTCGATCTGCCCGACGCCGGCGCCTGCCTGTCCAAGCTGCCGGAACTGATAGACCGGCTGAGCGCGCGCATCGCGCGCAGCGGCAATCCCGCGTTCAAGGGCTTGTCGGTCAAGCTCAAGTTCGACGATTTCAGCCAGACCACGGTGGAGCACGCCGGCGGACAGTTGTCGCCGGCGCGTTTCGGGGAGTTGCTGCGGGTGGGCTTCGAGCGTGGCCGGCGGCCGGTGCGCCTGGTCGGCGTCGGCGTCAAGCTGGCGGACGAGCACGACCTGCCTCGCCAGCTGCGCCTGTTCGGCCGCGACGGCCGCCCGCTGCCGGACCTGCCGGCGGCGGACGCCGCAGCGGCCGAGGCGGAGCCGCCCCCGCGGGAGGGCTGAGGCCCGTCGGCGCCGGGCCGGCTCAGGGGCGCTTGAAGTCGCCGGCGTAGACCTGGAGTAACTGGGCCGGATCTATATGCTTGCGCAGCGCGGCGTTGACCTGCTCCACCGTCAGCGTGGCGATGGCGGTGTCCACCTTGGCGTTGAAGTCCATGCCGCGGCCGATCTGCAATTGGCCGTCCAGCGCCGCGCTCAGCGCGCCGTCCTGGGCGCGGGCGATTTCCCTTTCCTGCTGCAGCGCTTTCTTGGCGTCGGCCAGTTCGGTGGCGTTGACGCCGTCGCGGATGAAGCGCGTCAGCTCCTCGGCCACCCCCTGTTTCAGCTTGTCCAGGTTCTGCGGCGCGTAGATGGCCACCAGGCTCAGGCTGGCCACCGACTCGAAGCTGCCGGCCTTGAACTGGCTGCCGGCGTAGTAGCTGATGCCGTCCTTCTGGCGCAGGCGGTCCAGCAGCCGCGATTTGACGCCGCCGCCCAGGATCTTGTTGGCGACCAGCATCGCCGGGTAGTCGGCGTCGCTGTCCCGCATCGCCAGCGGCGCGGTGGCCAGGTAGAAGGCGTTGGCCTTGTCCTTGGCCTGCAGCTGTTGCTGGCCAGGCTTGGCCGGCGGCAGCTGGCTGGGCGCGCGGCGGTACGCCACGGGGCTGTTCCAGCCGCCGAACAGCTTTTGCAGCTGGCTTTGCGCGGCCTTGGCGTCGAAGTCGCCGACCAGGGCGAAGCGGGCGTGGTTGGCGCCGTAGAACTGGCGGTGGAAGCGCTTGAGCTCGTCCAGCTTGGCGGCTTTCAGCTCGGCGGCGGCCTCGTCCAGCGTCGGGCGGTAGCGCAGATCGCCCTTGCGATAGATGTTGAGCGCCTGGCCCACGGCCTGAGTGGCCATGGCCTGCGGCTCGTTGCGCTGGGCGTCGATGGCGGTCAGCTCTTCCTTGCGCAGCAGCTCGAACTCCTGTTCCGGGAAGCTGGGCTGCTTGAGCAGGCCGGCGATCAGGTCCAGCAGCGCCGGCAGATGAGCGCGGGTGGTTTCAAAATCCACGCTGACTTCCTGACCGGAGCCGGAAACGCTGAGCTTGGCTTTCAGCTGATCCAGACGATTGCTGATTTCGGCGCGGCTGAGCTTGCCGCTGCCGCGCTCCAGCATGTCGGCGGCGAGGCTGGGCACGGCGCCGCGGCCGAACAGGCTTTTCTCGTCGCCGAAGGCGAAGCTGAAACTGCCGTTGACGGTTTCGCCGCGGGTCTTCTTGGACAGCAGCGCCAGCTTGGCGCCGTTGGCGAGCGTGGTTTTCTCGGTGCGGGCGTCGATATTGGCCGGGCTGGGATCGAAGGCCTCGCCCTGGCTGATCGCGGCGCGGCCCTTGTAGCCGTCCACCAGCTTGGCCACGTCCGGCGTGGCCGGGATCACACTGCGGTCCGGCTTGGCGGTGGGCACGAACTGGCCGTAGGTGCGGTTGGACGGCTTGAAGTAGTTTTCGGCCGCCCGCTCCACGTCCTTGACGCTCAGCGCCTCGATGCGGTCGCGGGTCAGGAAGAACAGGCGCCAGTCGCCCTTGGCGATGGCCTCGGACATCTCCACCGCCAGCTGCTGCGGATCGTTCAGGGTCTTGTCGATGTCGTTGAGCAGGCTGGTCTTGGCGCGCTTGAGTTCGGCCTCGGTCACAGGTTTGCTCTTGAAGCCTTCGATGGCGGCGAGCAGCGCCTGGCGCGCGTCGGCCAGTTTTTGGCCCTTGTTCAGCTCCGCCCAGAAGATGATGTAGCCGGGTTCGGCCAGCGCGAACGGCCAGGCCTCGACGCCGACGGCTTTCTTGCCGCCCACCAGCGCCTGGTACAGCCGGCCGTTGGGCGTGCTGGCCAGGATGTCGGCCAGCACGAGGATGGCCGCCGCGTCCGGGTGGCTGCCGGCGGAGATCGGATACAGCACCGCGGCCAGCTGGGTGTCGCCGACGCGCTCCACGGTCAGCTCGCGCGCGCCGTCGCGCTGCGGCTCCTCGGTCCAGGTGGGCGTCAGCTGGCGCTGCGGCTTGGCGATCTTGCCGAAGGCCTGCCGGACGACGGCCAGCGTCGCCGCCGGGTCGAACTTGCCGCTGATCATCAGCACCGCGTTGTCCGGCTGGTAGTACTTGCGGTAGAAGGCCTGCAGATTGTCGATGCGGACCTTTTCCACGTCCGAGCGCGCGCCTATGGTGTTGTGGCCGTAGTTGTGCCAGTCGTAGCTGACCGCGGTCATCTGCTTCCACAGCACGCGGTGGGGATTGTTCTCCCCCATTTCCATTTCATTGCGCACCACCGAGAACTCGGTGTCCAGATCGCTCTTGGCGATCTTGCTGTTGACCATGCGGTCGGCTTCCATTTCCAGCGCCCAGCGCAGATTGTCGTCGTTGGCGGGGAAGGTTTCGTAGTAGTTGGTGCGGTCCAGGAAGGTGGTGCCGTTGAACTGCATGCCGCGCTTGCCCAGCTCCTGCATCAGATTGCCGCTGCTGGGCGTGCCCTTGAACAGCATGTGCTCCAGCAAGTGGGCCATGCCGGTCTCGCCGTAGCTTTCGTGACGGCTGCCCACCAGATAGGTGACGTTGACGGTGGTGGTGGGCTTGGAGGCGTCCGGCGCCAGCAGGACGCGCAGGCCGTTGGGCAGCCGGTATTCGGTGACGCCTTCCACGCTGGTGTAGGCTTGCAGCTGGCTTTGGCTGGCGGCGGCGGGTTCGGCGGCGATGGCCGGCAGGGCGTGGCCCAGGGACAGGGCGAGTAGCAGGCTCAGGGTCTTGATGCGCATGCGGTGGCGTTTCCTCTGGCATGAGTGCGGGATGGCGGCGTGCGATGGCGCCGGAATGCTATAGGCTTGCGATTTTGCTTGCCTTCGTCAAGTCGGAAACATTCCGGGCATGACGTAAGTCTGGGGCAAACAGGGGTAGGCCGGCGCGGCGGGCAATTGGTTCCCGCCATGGAACTTAGAGCCTGTTTACGATCTCGCGAGCAAGAGCGAGACAAGGCGGAAATGACCGAAGAAGCGGAATGTACATACGGTACATGAGCATTCTGAGGTCATTTTCAACGCCGTATCGCCGAAGCGCAGCAGATCGTAAACAGGCTCTCAGCGTTTTAGATTGCTGATGCTCATCAGCATGCCCATGCCGACGAACAGGGTGACGGTGGCGGTGCCGCCATAGGACATGAAGGGTAGCGGCACGCCCACCACCGGCAGGATGCCGGACACCATGCCCATATTGACGAAGGCGTAGACGAAGAAGGACAGGGTGATGGAGCCGGCCATCAGCCGGCCGTACAGCGTCTGGGCGCTGGCGGTGATCATCATCGCGCGGCTGAGCACCAGCAGGTAGAGCACCAGCAGCAGCACATTGCCGGCCAGGCCGAATTCCTCGGAATACACGGCGAAGATGAAGTCGGTGGTCCGTTCCGGGATGTAATCGAGGTGGGTCTGGGTGCCGTTGAGCCAGCCCTTGCCCCAGGGGCCGCCGGAGCCGATGGCGATCATGGACTGGATGATGTGGTAGCCGTCGCCCAGCGGGTCGGTGGTGGGGTCTATCATGGTCAGCACCCGGCGGCGCTGGTAGTCGTGCAGCAGGTTCCAGACGATGGGCAGGCTGGCGGCGCCCAGGCCGATGCCGGCGAAGATCACCTTCCACGGCAGGCCGGCGAAGAACAGCACGAACAGGCCGGCGGCGGCGATCAGCAGCGTGGTGCCCAAGTCCGGCTGCTTCAGCACCAGCGCGCTGGGCACCGCCATCAGCAAGGCGGCCACCAGGTAGTGCCACCAGCGCATTGACAGTTCGTATTTCTGGAAGAACCAGGCCAGCATCATCGGCAGCGCGATCTTCATGATCTCGGACGGCTGGATGCGGGTGATGCCCAGTTCCAGCCAGCGGGTGGAGCCGTTGACGGTGACGCCCTTGAAGTGGACGGCCAGCAGCAGCAGCACGCCCAGGCCGTAGATGGGCGGCGCGAAGTTCATGATGCTTTGCGGCCGCATCCGGGCGATGATCCACATGATGATCAGCGACAGGCTGGTGTAGATCAGCTTGTTGTCTATCTTGTCGAAGGACTGGTTGTTGGCCGAGTACAGCAGCACCATGCTGAGCACGAAGATCAGGCCGAGGAACAGCATCAGCCAGCCGTCCAGCGGTTCTTTGATCTGCTGCCAGACGCGTTTAATTAGGGAGGTCTGCATTGTCGTTGGCGGTGTCGGTGGGCATGGTTTTCAGCGTGCCTTCGATGTCTTTCGGCACCTTGCCCAGCAAATAGTAGTCGAACAGCGCGCGCACGATGGGGGCGGCGGCGGCGGCGCCGAAGCCGGCGTTCTCCACGATCACCGCCACCGCGATGCGCGGCTTGTCCACCGGGGCGAAGGCGATGAACCAGCTGTGGTCGCGGTATTGCTCGGCCAGCGCGGCGGCGTTGTACTTGGCGCCCTGCTTGATCTGCACCACCTGGGCGGTGCCGGTCTTGCCGGCCATCGGGTATTGCAGGCCCACGCCCAGCCGCGCGCCGGTGCCGCGCGTCATCACGCCTTCCATGCCGCGCTTCACGTATTCGAAGTTTTCCTGCTTGAACGGAATCTGGCGGATGGGCATCGGTTCGATGATGCGCGCCTTGCCGCTGCGGGTGTCCACCACCTGCTGCACCAGGTGCGGCTTGAACACCTGGCCGTCGTTGGCGAGGATGGCGGTGGCGTTGGCCATTTGCAGCGGGGTGTAGGCGTTGAAGCCCTGGCCGATGCCGATGCTGACCACATCGGCCGGATACCAGCGGCGGAATTCCTCTTTGTAGCGGGAGAAGCGGCGCGCCTTCCATTCCTTGGACGGCAGCACGCCTATGGACTCGCCGTCCAGATCGATGCCGCTCTTGCTGCCCAGGCCGAACTGCGCCAGCGCCGGGTGGATCTTGTCTATGCCCATGTCCCAGGCCAGCTTGTAGAAGAAGGTGTCGCTGGAGACTTCGATCGCGCGTTGTAGATTGATCATGCCGTTGCCGGCCTTCTTGCTGTCGCGGAACTGGTGGCTGGAGCCGGGCAGGGTGAAGTAGCCGGGCGCCGGGCGGATGTCGCGCATGCCGATGGCGTGGTTCTCCAGCGCCGCCATCGCCATGAAGGGTTTGAAGGTGGAGCCGGGCGGGTAGGTGCCGCGCAGCGCGCGGTTGATCATCGGCTTCTGCCAGTCGTTGTTCAGATTGGTCCAGGTCTGGGTGTCGATGCCGTCGATGAACAGATTGGGGTCGAAGCCTGGTTTGGACAGGAAGGCGAGCACGCCGCCGGTGGACGGCTCTATCGCCACCAGCGCGCCGCGGCGGTTGCCGAACAGCTTGTCCGCCATTTCCTGCAGGCGGATGTCCAGCGCCAGCTTCAGGGTATTGCCGTTGACCGGCGGCGTGCGGCGCAGCGAACGCACCGCGCGGCCGCCGGAGTCGGTTTCCACCTCCTCGAAGCCGACCTTGCCGTGCAGGTCGTCCTCGTACACCGCTTCCAGACCGGTCTTGCCTATGTAGTTGGAGCCCTTGTAATTGGCGGTTTTTTCTTCCTCTTCCAGCCGCTCCTTGTCGCGCTGGTTGATGCGGCCGATGTAGCCGAGCACATGGCTGGTCATTTCCTTGAACGGATAGTCGCGGAACAGCCGCGCCTTGACCTCCACGCCGGGGAAGCGCCAGGACTGGGCGGCGACGCGCGCGGCCTCTTCCTCGCTGAGCTTGGTTTTCAGCGGGATGGATTCGAAGTTCTTGCTCTCGATCAGCAGGCGCTTGAACTGGCGCTCGTCGCGCGGGGTGATGTCCACCAGCTTGCGCAGTTCGGCCTCGGTGGCGGCCAGGTCGGCGATCTTGCTGGGCGTCAGCTCCAGCGTGTAGGCCGAGTAGTTCTGCGCCAGCACCACGCCGTTGCGGTCCAGGATCAGGCCGCGGTTGGGCAGGATGGGCACCAGCGAGATGCGGTTGTTCTGCGCCAGCGTGGAAAAGTGTTCGTGCTGCAGCACTTGCAGCCAGATGAAGCGGGTGAGCAGCACCAGGAACATCAGCACGATCAGCGCGTAAGCGACGATCAGGCGCAGCTGGAACTGGCTGTCTTCGGCCTGCGGGTTCTTGAAGCGGGTCGGTTGAGGCATGGATGGTCCGCGGCGCTACACCGCGTTGTGGCGGTAGGGCATCAGCATCAGCTTGGTCAGCAGCGGCCACAGCAGCGCGCCGATCAAGGGCGGCAGGAAATAGCCCCAGCCGACGAAGGCGGAGCCGGTCAGCATGCGCACCACCACCATGATCAGCTGGTTGGTCAGCAGCAGGCCCAGCACCACCAGCGTCTGCTGGCCCAGGTTGAACATCACCACCTGGCGCTGGCGCGCCAGCGCCAGGTAAGCGGTGATCGAATAGGCCAGCGCGTGCTGGCCGAACAGTCCCGCGGTGGAGATGTCGGCCACCAGGCCCAGCAGGAAGGCGGTGCCGATATTGACCCGGCGCGGCTGGTTGATCACCCAGTACAGGATCAGCATGCCGATGAAGTCCGGCAGCCAGCGCGTGCTGCCGTGCGGCAGCGGGATCAGTTCGATCAGAACGGCGAAGACGAAGGTGAACAGGATGAAGCGGCGCTTCACCGGTTTGAGCAGTTCCTTGGGGCGCTCGAACGTCATCGGGGGCTTACTCCTCGGCGGCGGCTTTCTTGCCGCCCCTGCTCTTTTTGACGATGGGGGCCGGTTCCGGCGGACGCGGCGGCGCCTGCTTGTCGCCCAGCACCAGCATGTAGCGGGTTTGCTGCACGCCGGCCAGCGGCGCGGTGGCGATGCGGGCGAAGGTGGCGCCCTGATTGCGCTCCACCCGGGTCACGCGAGCCACCGGGATGCCGGCCGGATAAACGCCGTCCACGCCGGAGGTGACGATGTGGTCGCCGTCCTTGATGTCGGCGCTTTGTGGCAGATAACGGATTTCCACGCCGCCGCCGTAGCCGTACAGAATGGCGCGCTGGCCGGTGCGGGCCACCATCACCGGCACCATCTGGTTCTTGTCTATGACCAGGGTCACTTCCGCGGTCAGCGGCTGCACCCGGGTGACCTGGCCCAAGAGGCCGCTGGCGTCCACCACCGGCTGTCCGGCTTTCAGGTTGGCGTCGCTGCCCTTGTCGATGATGATCTTGTAGGAAAACGGATCGCGGCCGGTGTACAGGGTTTCGGCCATCTGCGCCTGCTGGTGGTAGCTGGACTTGATGCCGTTGAGCTTGCGCACTTCGTCCAGCTCGCGCTGCAGGGTTTGCAGCCGCGACAACTGCGCCGACATTTCCAGCTGGCGCGTGCGCAAGGCGGTGTTTTCCTGCTTCAGTTCGGTTTGGGAGCTGAGAAAGTCGCTGACGTGGCGCATCGCCTGCGCCGGCATGTTGACCGCGCGCTGCACCGGGTACAGCGCCAGCGAGGTGGCTTCGCGCGCCTGTTCCATCAGGCCGAAATAGCTGTCGCCGACCAGGAGCGCCACCGAGGCGGCCACGGCCATGGCCAAGCGCGCGCCGGGCGGCGGCCCGGAGCGGAAAAAGCTGGGGGTGTTGGCAAAGTCCATCGGCTCAGACCTCGCCCCTTGACGCGGGGCGCTGTGCTTCAAAAACGGGCACGCTTGCCGCGCGCCCGCCATCATCGCTTGCTTTACGAGCGGCCGCCGCCGCCGGAGCCGGGCTCAGGCGGACGGCGGCCGTTCCGGTTTAAGGGACGTTGGTGAAAATGGTGCCAATCTTGTCCATTTTCTCCAGCGCCTTGCCGGAGCCGCGCACCACGCAGGTCAGCGGTTCCTCGGCCACGAACACCGGCAGGCCGGTTTCTTCGGCCAGCAGGCGGTCGATGTCTTTCAGCAGCGCGCCGCCGCCGGTCAGCACCATGCCCTTGTCGGCGATGTCGGCGCCCAGTTCCGGCGGAGTCTGTTCCAGCGCGATCTTCACCGCGGACACGATCTGGTTCAAGGGCTCGGTCAGCGCTTCCAGGATTTCGTTGGACGACACGGTGAAGGCGCGCGGAATGCCTTCGGCCAGGTTGCGGCCCTTGACTTCCATTTCGCGCACCTCGGCGCCCGGGAAGGCGGAGCCGATGGTCTTCTTGATTTCCTCGGCGGTGGTTTCGCCGATCAGCATGCCGTAGTTGCGGCGGATGTAGTTGATGATGGCTTCGTCGAACTTGTCGCCGCCGACGCGGACGGAGTTGGAGTACACCACGCCGCCCAGCGAAATCACGCCGACTTCGGTGGTGCCGCCGCCGATGTCCACCACCATGGAGCCGGTGGGCTCCTCAACCGGCAGGCCGGCGCCGATGGCGGCCGCCATCGGCTCTTCGATCAGTTCCACGCGGCGCGCGCCGGCGGCCAGCGCCGAGTCGCGGATCGCCTTGCGCTCCACCTGGGTGGAGCCGCAGGGCACGCAGATCACGATGCGCGGGCTGGCGGCGAAGAAGCGGTTGGGGTTCACCTTCTTGATGAACTGCTTGAGCATCTGTTCGGTGACGGTGAAGTCGGCGATCACGCCGTCCTTCATCGGGCGGATCGCCTGGATGCTGCCCGGGGTGCGGCCCAGCATGCGCTTGGCTTCCAGACCCACGGCCAGAATGGATTTCTTATTGGTGGGCGCGTCGCTGTGAATGGCGACTACCGAGGGCTCGTCCAGCACGATGCCTTTGGCGCGCATGTAGATGAGGGTGTTGGCTGTGCCAAGGTCAATGGCGAGGTCGTTGGAGAAGTATCCGGTCAGCGAACGAAACATTGGGCGATCCTGGTCAGTTTTCGTCATGTGGCGGACGCGCCGTCGCGTCCGCTTTTAATCTGTTGTTTGTTGTCTACTCGTACGACCCGAGTCTAGCCGCCGCGTGGCAAACGACGCTTGGCGCCCACTGGGCGACGCCGGCTAAGCGGCTTCGCCCGGCTGGCCTTGCGCATCGTTTTCCGACGCCGTGTCGGTTCGACGAGGCCTGCACGATCCGGCCCCGGCGCGGCGGCTTGCCGCCTGTCGGCCGCGCGGTGAAAGCGCTGCCGAAATTACGCCGTGGCGCGATGTCGATCTTGGGAGAATCAAGCGGGCTATGATACCCTATAACGCTTGAAATATTAAAGGTTTTGAACGAGGACACCATGTCGCTGACGCATCAGGATGTCGCACGAATTGCCAAGCTTGCCCGCATCAATGTCAATGAAGCGGAAATTGCCGCGACAAGCAAGCAACTCAATAATATTTTCGGCCTGATCGAACAGATGCAGGCGGTGAACACCGACGGCATCGAGCCGATGGCCCATCCGCAGGATGTCTCTTTGCGTTTGCGCGAAGATGTCGTTACCGAAACCAATCAGCGCGAAGCTTTCCAGGCCGTGGCCCCGCAAGTGGAAAAGGGCTTGTTCCTGGTCCCCAAGGTCATCGAGTGATGCTCTGATTGCCTGCGCCGGTTTAGGTTCCCGCCCGCGCGGGAGGCCGGCGCCGGCCGCTGTCTGAAAGGACGGCGGCGCCCTTCCCGGATAGCTAAAGATTCCATTTGAAATGACACAGCCTACTTTAAAGCAACTGTCGCGGCAGCTGGCGGCCAAGGAAGTCTCCAGCCTTGAGTTGGCCACCCAATACCTGGACCGCATCGAAGCGCTGAACCCGGCGCTCAACGCGCTGGTCACCGTCGACCGCGCCAAGACCCTGGCCGAAGCCGCGGCCGCCGACGCGCGCATCGCCGCCGGCAACGCCCATGCGCTGACCGGCGTGCCCATCATCCACAAGGATCTGTTCTGCCAGCAGGGCTGGAAAACCAGCTGCGGCTCCAAGATGCTGGACAATTTCGTGTCGCCGTACAGCGCCCACGTGGTCGAACAATGCCAGGCCGCCGGCCTGGTGACGCTGGGCCGCGCCAATATGGACGAGTTCGCGATGGGCTCGTCCAACGAGAACTCCTTCTACGGCGCGGTGAAAAACCCCTGGGACCAGAAGGCGGTGCCGGGCGGCAGCTCCGGCGGTTCCGCCGCCGCCGTGGCCGCGCGGCTGACGCCGGTGGCCACCGCCACCGACACCGGCGGCTCCATCCGCCAGCCGGCCTCCCATTGCGGCGTCACCGGCATCAAGCCGACTTACGGCGTGGTGTCGCGCTACGGCATGGTGGCCTTCGCCTCCTCGCTGGATCAGGGCGGCCCGATCGCGCAGACCGCCGAGGACTGCGCGCTGATGCTGAACGTGATGGCCGGCTTCGATCCGCGCGACTCCACCAGCCTGGAGCGCGCCGGCGAAGACTACGCCCGTGATCTGAACCAGCCGCTGGCCGGCCTGAAAGTGGGCCTGCCGCGCGAGTACTTCGCCGCGGGCCTGAGCGCCGACGTGGCGCGCGCGGTGGACGAGGCGGTGGCGGTGCTGAAGAAGCAGGGCGCGCAGGTGGTGGAAATCAGTCTGCCCAACACCGAGCTGTCCATCCCAGCCTACTATGTGATCGCGCCGGCCGAGGCCTCGACCAATCTGTCGCGCTACGACGGCGTGCGTTACGGTCACCGCGCCGCCGAGTACAAAGACCTGGTGGACATGTACGAGAAGACCCGCGCCGAAGGCTTCGGCAGCGAGGTCAAGCGCCGCATCCTGGTGGGCAGCTATGTGCTGTCGCACGGCTATTACGACGCTTACTATCTGAAGGCTCAGAAAATTCGCCGCCTGATCGCCAACGATTTCAAGGCCGCCTTCGAACAGTGCGACGTGATCCTGGGGCCGGTGGCGCCGACCGCCGCCTTCGACATCGGCTCGATGAACGACGACCCGGTGCAGATGTATCTGTCCGACATCTACACGCTGTCGGTGAACCTGGCCGGCTTGCCGGGCATGAGCGTGCCGGCCGGCTTCAGCGCCAATGGCCGCCCGATCGGCTTGCAGATCATCGGCAACTACTTCGGCGAAGCGAAGATGTTGAACGTCGCGCATCAGTTCCAGTTGGCTACCGATTGGCACAGCCGCGCGCCGGTTTTGTAATTGAATGAATTAGCCACGGAAGCACACGGAAGGACACAGGCAAACCCTGGCTTCCAAGGGGCGGATTAGCTGATGGGGGTAGTGTCAGCCGTTTTTCTTCCGTGTTTTCCGTGTGCTTCCGCGGCAAAAATAATAGAAGGATTTTCCAACCATGAAATGGGAAGTCGTCATCGGCATCGAGGTGCATGTGCAGCTCAATACCGTCTCCAAGATTTTCTCCGGCTCCAGCACCGCCTTCGGCGCGGAGCCGAACACCCAGGCCTCCGCGGTGGAGCTGGCCTTTCCCGGCGTGCTGCCGGTATTGAACAAGGCGGTGGTGGACAAGGCCATTCGTCTGGGCCTGGCGCTGGACGCCAAGATCAACCAGAAGAACGTGTTCGCGCGCAAGAACTACTTCTATCCGGATCTCCCCAAGGGCTACCAGATCAGCCAGATGGACCTGCCCATCGTCGAGCACGGCCAGCTGAAGATCCTGGTGGGCGAGCAGGAGAAGGTGATAGGCGTGACCCGCGCCCATATGGAAGAGGACGCCGGCAAGAGCCTGCATGAAGACTTCCACGGCCTGTCCGGCATCGACCTCAACCGCGCCGGCACGCCGCTGCTGGAAGTGGTGTCCGAACCGGACATGCGCTCGGTGGACGAGGCGCTGGCCTATGTCAAAGCCTTGTACGCGCTGGTGACCTGGCTGGGCATCTGCGACGGCAATATGCAGGAAGGCAGCTTCCGCATGGACGTCAACGTGTCGGTGCGCCCGGAAGGCCAGCAGGCCTTCGGCACCCGCCGCGAGATCAAGAACCTCAACTCCTTCCGCTTCCTGGAGCAGGCCGCCAAGTACGAAATCCAGTGGCAGATCGACACCCTGGAAGACGGCGGCAAGGTGCAGCAGGCCACCGTGCTGTTCGACCCGGACACCGGCGAGACCCGGATGATGCGCAGCAAGGAAGACGCGCACGACTACCGCTACTTCCCGGATCCGGATCTGCTGCCGGTGCGCATTTCCGATGAGCAGATCGCCCGCATCCGCGGCGAGATGCCGGAACTGCCGGCGGCGATGCAAGTCCGTCTGGCGGAGGCCTATGGCGTGTCCGCCTACGACGCGGCGCTGCTGACCTCCAGCCTGGCGCAGGCGCAGTACTTCGAGGCCGCGGCCAAGGCTTCCGGCCAGGGCAAGCTGGCCGCCAACTGGATCAACGGCGAGATCGCCGCGCGGCTGAATCGCGACGGCAAGGACATCGTCGATTGCCCGATCTCGGCGGAGCGTCTGTCTGGTCTGGTCGCGCGCATCGCCGACAACACCCTGTCCAGCAAGCTGGCCAAGCAGGTGTTCGACGCCTTGTGGGACAGCGAGCTGTCCGCCGACGCCATCATCGAGCGCGACGGCCTGAAGCAGGTGTCCGACGTCGGCGCCATCGAGAAGATGGTGGAAGAGGCGATCGCCGCCAATCCCAAGGCGGTGGAGGAATACCGCGCCGGCAAGGAGAAGGCGCTCAACGCCTTGGCCGGCCAGGTGATGAAGGCTTCCAAGGGCAAGGCGAATCCGGCCCAGGTGCAGGACATCCTGCGTCAAAAACTGGCCTGATCCTGCGGGACTCCGGGACGGCGGCGCCGAATGCGGCGCCGCCGTCCTGTTTTTGTGCTGCGGCGCGGCAAGTGGTCTTGCATTGGACTGTCCTTGGAAATATTCCCAGGCCCGGGGTGTGGTGTTTCGGGAATAGTTCGAGTGTTAACAGCTCACTTTGACTGATGTTTTTAAGCCTCTGATTTGACAAGGAATCCGCTTTTCGCGCTGTCCGCTAAGTCATTGTCTCAAAAGGTGAATTAGAACTTCTCGATGTTGACCGTGGAGAAGTTCTTTCTTATAGTGGCGGAAAGTGGGGCGAAGTGGGTGAAAGTGGGGCATTTGCCCCAGGGGGCGACGGCCCCTTAGGTTTATTCGGTCAGCGGGCTCGAAATCATGATTGGTGGTGTCAGCATCTTGTCTCTCGATAGCAAGGGGCGTTTGGCTATTCCGGCCAAACACCGCGAGACACTGCTGTCCGCTTTCGGGCACAAACTGGTCGTCACCCTCGAGTCCCAAGACCACTTGCTGATCTACCCCGAACCCAACTGGCGTCCGGTCGAAGCCCGTCTGTTAGCCCTTCCCACCGGCAATCCCACTCTGAAACGTTACCAGCGCCTCGTGCTCGGCCACGCGGAAACGCTGGAAATGGACAGTGCCGGACGCATTCTGCTGCCCGCGCGCCTGCGCGATCTCACCGGACTCGACAAGGACGTCGCGCTGGTGGGCATGGGCAACCGCTTCGAGCTGTGGAATGCCGAGGAATGGGACAGCCAGACCGCTGACGCCCTGGCCATCGATCAAGCCGATCTGGCCCAACACCTTGGAGACTTTACGCTGTGAGCACCACCCCTTTTGTGCACCTGACGGTGCTCTTGACCGAAGCGGTCGACGCGCTCGCCATCCGGCCGGATGGCGTCTATGTCGATTGCACGTTCGGTCGAGGTGGCCACAGCCGCTTGATCCTGTCGCGACTGGGGCCGCAAGGCCGCCTGATTGCCTTCGACAAGGATCCCGAAGCCATCGCCGTGGCCACGCGGCTGGCGGAGGAAGACCCGCGTTTTCAGATCGTGCACAACGGTTTTGAAACGCTGGGGCAGGAACTGGACCGCCTGGGCGTGCCCCGGGTGGACGGCGTGTTGATGGATCTGGGCGTGTCCTCGCCGCAGATCGACGACGGACGGCGCGGTTTCAGCTTCCGTTTCGACGCGCCCTTGGACATGCGTATGGATACCACCCGCGGCATCACCGCGGCCGAATGGTTGGCGACGGCAGACGAGGCCGATATCAGAGAGGTCATCAAGACTTATGGTGAAGAGCGGTTTGCTCGCAAGATCGCAGCAGCCATTGTTGCGCAAAGGGCTGACGCCCCCCTCCAGACCACGCGTGAGCTCGCCTTGCTCGTTGGGCAAAACGTCCGTACTCGGGAACCGGGTCAGGACCCCGCAACGCGTACCTTCCAAGCGATCCGGATCTTTGTGAACCGCGAGCTGGACGAGCTCAAGGCGGTGCTGCCGCAGGCGGCGCGCCGCCTGGCGGAAAACGGCCGCCTGGCGGTGATCAGCTTCCATTCGCTGGAAGACCGCATCGTCAAGCAATACCTGCGCGACGCCAGCAGCGAGGAAAAACTGCCGGCCTGGGCGATGGTGCGCGCCTCCGACATGGCGCAGCCGCCGATGTCCACCGTGGGCAAGCCGGTGCGCGCGGGCGATGAGGAGGTACGCGCCAACGCGCGCTCCCGCAGCGCCATCATGCGCGTGGCCGAGCGCACCGCCGCGCCGTGGCGGGAGATCGACGCATGAACAAGCTCAACGCGATACTGCTGGTCATCGTGGTGCTGTCCGCCTGGTCGGTGGTCACCTCGACCCACGTGTCGCGCAAG
Source organism: Chromobacterium sp. LK11 (assembly GCF_001043705.1). Taxonomy (NCBI): domain Bacteria; kingdom Pseudomonadati; phylum Pseudomonadota; class Betaproteobacteria; order Neisseriales; family Chromobacteriaceae; genus Chromobacterium; species Chromobacterium sp. LK11. The sequence continues at coordinate 133,096 of NZ_LDUR01000012.1, read as the reverse complement.
CTCTACAGCGATTTGCAGAAAGAGCGCAAATCCGCCCAGCAGCTGGAGATCGAGTTCGGCCAGCTGCAGTTGGAGCAGAGCACCTGGGGCGCGCACGCGGTGATTGAGAAAGCCGCGTCCAGCCGCCTCGACATGCATACCCCGGATCCGCGCCAGATCCAGGTGGTCTCGCCTGGAAAGGGGATGTGATGCGCACTTACTCCCCGCGCCACCAGCAACGCATCCCGGACGCCAGCCCCGCGCTGCGCATGAAGCCGGGCCGCGTGCGTTTCGTGCTGCTGATGCTGGCGCTGCTGTTCCTGGCGCTGATCGGCCGCGCGGTCTATCTGCAAGTGGTGCAGCAGGACTTCCTGCAGAACCAAGGCGAGGCCCGTTTCCGCCGCGCGCTGACGCTGGAAGCCAACCGCGGCGTGATCACCGACCGCAACGGCGAACCGCTGGCGATCAGCTCGCCGGTGCAGACCATCTGGGCCAGCCCGGCGGACATGGAGCCGGTGCCGCCGGCCAAGCTGCGCGAACTGGCGGCGATGCTGGACCTGTCGCCGGAAGAGCTGTCGGCCAAGCTGTCCGACCGCAAGAAGGAATTCGTCTACATCAAGCGCCAGATCAGCCCGGAGCTGGCCGACAAGGTGATGGCGCTGGGCGTGCCCGGCATCGCCAAGCAGCAGGAATTCCGCCGCTTCTACCCGGCCGGGGAAATCGTGTCCCACATCATCGGTTTCACCGGCGTGGACGGCAAGGGCCAGGAAGGCGTGGAACTGGCGCGCGAGAAGATGCTGGCCGGCAAGGACGGCCGCCGCGTGGTGCTGAAGGACCGCCGCGGCCACATCATCGAAGACATCGCCGCCATCGAGCCGCCGCGCGACGGCCAGAAGCTGGCGCTGGCGGTGGATCACCGCATCCAGTACCTGGCTTACCGCGAGCTGAAGGCGGCGGTGGAGTTGAACAAGGCCAAGGCCGGCAGCGTGGTGGTGGTGGACGCGCACACCGGCGAACTGCTGGCGCTGGCCAACTATCCGTCGTTCAACCCCAACAACCGCAGCGGCGTGACGCCGGAAATGATGCGCAACCGCGGCGTGATCGACCTGTTCGAGCCGGGTTCGACGATGAAGCCGCTGTCCATCGCGCTGGCGCTGGAAAACGGCAAGGCCGGCCTCAACACGGTGCTGGACACCCACACTTACATGATAGGCCCGGCCACCATCCGCGACGTGGCGCCGCGCCCCAGCCTGGACATCCTCGGCATCATCCAGAAATCGTCCAACGTCGGCACCAGCAAGCTGGCGCTGATGAGCTCGCCGGAGCAAACCTGGAAGCATTACGACGCGCTGGGCTTCGGCCGCGCGCCGGAAACCGGCTTCCCCGGCGAGGCCGGCGGCCGGCTGCGCGACTGGCACAACTGGCGGCCGATCGAGCAGGCGACGATGTCCTTCGGCTACGGCATCTCGGTCAGCCTGATCCAGATGGCGCGCGCCTACACCGTGTTCGCCAACGACGGCGTGATGCTGCCCATCTCGCTGTACAAGACCAATACGCCGATGCCGGGCAAGCGCGTGCTGGCGGAAAAGACCGCGCACGAGATGCGCGATCTGCTGATCGCCAACAGCCAGCCGGGCGGCGGCGCCGTCGGCGGCCGCATCATCGGCTACAGCATAGGCGGCAAGAGCGGCACCGCGCGCAAGCTGGAAGGCCGCGCCTATGTGGCCAACAAGCACCGCGCGCTGTTCATGGGCTTCGCGCCGGGCAAATCGCCGCGGGTGATCGTGTCGGTGATGATAGACGAGCCCTCAGCGGGCAAATATTACGGCGGCGCGGTGGCTGCGCCGGTGTTCTCGCAGATCGCCGGCGGCGCGCTGCGAGTGCTGAACGTGCAGCCGGACGAGCCCTCCAACAACACTTTATTGCCGGAATCCACCCCGGTGCCGGTGGATTTTTGATCAGATCATGAAAAGCCGTTTGACCCCCATGCCGGACTGGAATCCGGCCGACATCAAACAATTGGGACTGCCCGTCAAGCGGGTGGAGACCGACAGCCGCCGCGTGCTGCCCGGCGACGTGTTCCTGGCGTGCCCCGGCCTGCATTCCGACGGCCGCGACTACATCCAGGCCGCGCTGGCGAAAGGCGCGGCCGCGGTGTTGTGGGACGACGCAGGCGGCTTCGCCTGGAATCCGCTGTGGCAGGCGCCCAATCTGCCGGTGCCGCATCTGCGCGACCGCATCGGCATGCTGGCGGCCGAGGTTTACGGCTATCCCAGCCGCGCGCTGCGCGTGATCGGCATCACCGGCACCAACGGCAAGACCTCGATTTCCCACTGGCTGGCGCAGGCCTTCTCGCTGCTGGGCCAGAAGGCGGCGCTGATCGGCACCGTAGGCAACGGCTTTTACGGCGAACTGACCGAAACCACCCACACCACGCCGGACCCGGTGACCATTCAGCAAAAGCTGGCCGAATACCGTCGCCAGGGCGCGCACGTGGTGACCATGGAAGTATCCAGCCACAGCCTGGATCAAAGCCGCGTCAACGGCGTGGACTTCGCCACCGCGGTGCTGACCAACCTGACCCGGGACCACCTGGATTATCACGGTTCGATGGAAGCCTACGGCGAATCCAAGAAGAAGCTGTTCTTCTGGGAGGGCCTGAAACACGCGGTGATCAACGCCGACGACGCTTTCGGCCGCCAGCTGGCCGCCGAGATCGACCCGGCGCAGACCCAGGTGGTGACTTACGGCCTGGAACAGGGCGATGTGCGTCCGCTGGCGCTGGCCGCCACGCTGGACGGCCTGCAGCTGACGGTGACCACGCCCTGGGGCGTCGCCGACGTGCGCACCGGCCTGGTGGGCCGTTTCAACGCCGCCAACCTGCTGGCCTGTCTGGCCACGCTGTGCGTCAACGGCGTCAGCCTGCGCGACGCCGCCGCGGTGATGGCGCGCATCCAGCCGGCGCGCGGCCGCATGCAGAGCGTCGGCGGCGCGCATGAGCCGCTGGTGGTGATCGACTACGCCCACACCCCGGACGCGCTGGAAAAAGCCTTGTCCACGCTGGCCGAGATCCGCCCGGAAGGCGGCCGCCTGTTTTGCGTGTTCGGCTGCGGCGGCGACCGCGATCCAGGCAAACGCCCGATGATGGGCGCCATCGCCGAGAAAATCGCCGACGTGGCGGTGCTGACCAGCGACAACCCGCGCACCGAAGACCCGCAAGCCATTCTGCGCGACGTGCTTGCCGGCATGCAGCGGCCCGGCCATGTCGAAGTCGACCGCGAAGCCGCCATCCATTGGGCGGTGAGCCAGGCGCGCGCCGGCGACGTGGTGCTAGTGGCCGGCAAGGGGCATGAGGAATACCAGGACATCGCCGGCGTCAAGCGGCCGTTCTCCGACTTCCGCGTGGCGGAAGAGGCGCTGACCGCCTGGGGAGAGCGCGCATGATGACGCTGCTGCAGGCCGCCGAACTGGCCCGGGGCGCATTGAGCGGCCCGGACGGCGACATCCTGCGCGTGGTGACCGACAGCCGCGAGGCCGGTCCCGGCGATCTGTTCGTCGCGCTGAAGGGCGAGCGTTTCGACGCCCACGACTTCGTCGCCGAGGTGGCGGCCAAGGGCGCTGCCGCGCTGGTGCGCGCGGATTACGCCTTGCCCGGCGCCAGCTTGATCCGCGTCGACGACACCCGGCTGGCCCTGGGCCGGCTGGCTTCCGGCTGGGCGCTGCGCCAAGCGGCGCTGCGCATCGGCGTCACCGGCTCCAACGGCAAGACCACGGTCAAGGAAATGCTGGCGGCGATCTTGCGCCAGCATGCGGGCGCGGACGCGGTGCTGGCCACCGCCGGCAACTTCAACAACGACATCGGCCTGCCGCTGACCCTGCTGCGGCTGACGCCGGCGCATCGCTACGCGGTGCTGGAGATGGGCATGAACCATCACGGCGAGCTTAGCTATCTGACCGGCCTGGCCCGGCCGCGCGTCGCCCTGGTCAACAACGCGATGCGCGCCCATTTCGGCTATTTCGGCTCCACCGAGGAGGTGGCGCGCGCCAAGGCGGAAATCTTCGAAGGCCTGGACGAGGACGGCGTGGCTGTGTTGAACGCCGACGACGCCAATCTGGAGCTGTTCCGCCGCGCGGCGGACGGCCATCGCCAGATCGCCTTCGGTCTGAACCCCGAAGCCGATGTTCACGCCGCCGACATCGAGCTGGGCGCCTTGAACAGCCGCTTTACGCTGCGCTGCGCCGACGGCGAGCGGCGGATAGAACTGCCGGCGCCGGGCGAACACAATGTGCGCAACGCGCTGGCCGCCGCCAGCCTGGCGCTGGCCGCCGGCGTGCCGCTGGACGACATCGCCGCCGGCCTGGCGGCTTTCGGCGGCGCCAAGGGCCGTTTGCAACTGAAGCAAAGCCCGCGCGGCCTGAGCGTGATCGACGACAGCTACAACGCCAACCCGGATTCGATGAAGGCCGGGATAGACGTGCTGATCCGCCTGCCGGCGCCGCGCTGCTTCGTGATGGGCGACATCGGCGAGCTGGGCGAGGCCGCCGACGCGCTGCACGCGGAAGTGGGCGAGTACGCGCGGGCGCGCGGCGTCGACCTGCTGCTGACGCTGGGCGAGGCTTCGCGCCACGCCGCCGTCGCCTGCGGCGCGAGCGGCAAACATTTTGATTCGATTGACGAGTTGTACGAGTTTCTCGACCGGCAGTTGCCGTCGGGTGCCTCCGTTCTGGTCAAGGGGTCGCGCTTCATGCGCATGGAACGGGTGGTGGAACACCTGATGCAACAATTTAGAGAGGAACAATAACGTGCTGCTCTGGCTGGCTGAAATGCTGGGCTCCCACATCCGGGCCTTCAACGTCTTCAACTACATCACGCTGCGCGCGGTGATGGCGGCGCTGACCGCGCTGGCGATCTCGCTGCTGCTGGGGCCGTGGGTGATCCGCAAACTGACCGAGCTCAAAGTGGGCCAGGCGGTGCGCAACGACGGCCCGCAAACCCATCTGGTCAAGGCCGGCACCCCGACCATGGGCGGCTCGCTGATCCTGCTGGCCATCGGCCTGACCACGCTGCTGTGGGCGGACCTGTCCAACAAATACGTGTGGCTGCTGCTGGCGGTGATGTTCGGCACCGGCGCGCTGGGCTTTTACGACGACTGGCGCAAGGTGGTGTACAAGGACCCGAAAGGCGTGTCCGCCAAGTTCAAGATGGCCTGGCAGTCCGCCATCGCCATCGGCGCCGGCGTGTTCCTGATCGCCACCGCCAAGCTGCCGGCGTCCACCGAGCTGATCGTGCCCTTCGTCAAGACCATTTCCTATCCGCTGGGCGCGATCGGTTTTTGCATCCTCACCTATTTCGTCATCGTAGGCACTTCCAACGCGGTGAACCTGACCGACGGCCTGGACGGCCTGGCGGCCCTGCCCACCGTGATGGTGGCGGCCGGCCTGTCCATCTTCGCCTACGTCGCCGGCCACGCGGTGTTTTCCAAATACCTGGGCCTGCCCTTCATTCCCGGCGCGCACGAGGTGGTGGTGTTCTGCGCGGCGATGTGCGGCGCTTGCTTGGGATTTTTATGGTTCAACGCCTATCCGGCCCAGGTCTTCATGGGCGACGTCGGCGCGCTGGCGCTGGGCGCGGCGCTGGGCACCGTGGCGGTGATCGTGCGTCAGGAAATCGTGCTCTTGATCATGGGCGGCCTGTTCGTGGTGGAAGCGCTGTCGGTGATGATCCAGGTGGCTTCGTTCAAGCTCACCGGCAAGCGGGTGTTCCGCATGGCGCCGCTGCATCACCACTATGAGTTGAAGGGCTGGAAGGAAACGCAAGTGGTGGTGCGTTTCTGGATCATCACCATGATGCTGGTGTTGGCCGGCCTGTCCACCATCAAGCTGCGTTGAGGAAGACTATGGACTACGCGAATCGTCACGTCGTGGTGGTGGGCTTGGGAGGCTCGGGCCTGGCGGCCGCGCGCTACCTGGCCGCGCACGGCGCGCGCGTGAGCGTGGCCGACGCCAAGCCGTCGGCCGAGCGCGTGGCCGAACTGCGCGCCTTCCTGCCTGAGGCGGAAGTGCGCAGCGGCGACTTCAGCGCGCAGACCTTCGCCGACGCCGACCTGCTGGTGCTGAGCCCGGGCGTGCCGCTGAAGCACCCGGCCGTCGCCGCCTTCCGCCAAGCCGGCGGCGAGGTGATAGGCGATATCGAAGTGCTGGCGCGCGCGATCCGCGGCGACGGCAGCAAGGTGATCGCCATCACCGGCTCCAACGGCAAGAGCACCGTCACCAGCCTGGCCGGCCATCTGTGCGCCGCCGCCGGCCTGGACGCGGTGGTGGCCGGCAATATCGGCCTGGCGGTGCTGGAGGCGCAGCTGGAACGCGAGCGAAGCGGCAAGCGCCCGGACGTGTGGGTGCTGGAGCTGTCCAGCTTTCAGCTGGAATCCACTTACAGCCTGGAGGCCGACGCGGCCACGGTGCTGAACATTTCCGAGGACCACCTCGATCGCTACGACGACCTGCTGGACTACGCCCACACCAAGACCCGGGTGTTCCACGGCGCCGGCGTCCAGGTGCTGAACCGCGACGACGCGCTGGTGCGCGCGATGGTGCGGCCCGGCCGCGCGGTCAAATGGTTCTCGCTGACAGAGAATGCCGGATACGCGTTGCGGCAGGATGACGGCCGTTACTGGCTGAGCCTGGACGGCGAGCCGGCCTTCGATTGCGCCGAGATGAGCTTGCAGGGCCTGCACAACGCCGCCAACGCGCTGGCCGCGCTGGCCTTGTGCGAAGCGGTGGGCGCGCCGCGCGCCGCCTTGCTGCAAGGGCTGAAAACCTTCCAGGGCCTGGAGCATCGCGTCGAGCTGGTAGACGAAATCGGCGCGGTGGCGTTTATCGATGATTCCAAGGGCACCAATGTCGGCGCCACCGAGGCGGCGCTGAACGGCATGACCCGTCCGGTGGTGTTGATCGCCGGCGGCGACGGCAAGGGCCAGGACTTCGCGCCGCTGGCGCCGGCTTGCGGCCGCATCGCCCGCGCGGTGCTGCTGATCGGCCGCGACGCCGGCAAGATCCGCGCCGCGCTGGCCGCCACCGGCCTGCCGCTGCACGACTGCGCGACGCTGGAAGAAGCCACCCGCCGCGCGGCGGAACTGGCGCAGCCGGGCGACGTGGTGCTGCTGTCGCCGGCCTGCGCCAGCCTGGACATGTTCCGCAACTACGCGCATCGCGCCCAGGTGTTCATCGACGCCGTGCGCGAGCTGAAGGCGCGGCAAGCGGAGGCGACGCGGCCATGATCGTGCACGGAGCCCGGCGCTACGCCGCCATCAAGCCGTTCGACGAAGCGCTGTCCTGGGCGCTGGCCCTGCTGTTGTCGATCAGCCTGGTGATGGTGTACTCGGCGTCCATCGCCTACGCCGAGGCCGACGCGGCCACGCACAACCGCTACTTCTACCTGATCCGTCACATGATCTTCATGACGATAGGGCTGAGCGCGGCCTATATCGCTTTCCAAATCCCGACGGCGTTCTGGCAGAAGTACTCCGGCAAGATTTTCCTGATCGGACTGGTGTTGCTGGTGCTGGTGCTGATTCCCGGCATCGGCAAGATGGTCAACGGCTCGCGGCGCTGGATCAATCTGATCGTGCTGAACCTGCAGCCGTCGGAGGTGATGAAGTTCGCCACCGTGCTGTACGCGGCGGATTACACCGTGCGCAAGAGCCATCTGCTGCACAGCCTGAAAGAAGGCTTCGCGCCGATGTTCGCCGCCATGGTGGTGGTGGCCTTCCTGCTGCTGCGCGAGCCGGACTTCGGCGCGCTGATGGTGGTGATGAGCATCGCGATGGGCGTGCTCTTCCTCGGCGGCATCAATATGCGCATCTTCAGCGGGCTGGCGGTGATGGCGGTGGGCGCCATCGTGGTGCTGATCATCTCCTCGCCGTATCGCTTGAAGCGGGTGCTGGGCTTCATGGACCCGTGGGACGACCCCTACGGCAAGGGTTACCAGCTGTCGCATTCATTGATCGCCATCGGTCGCGGCGAGTGGTTCGGCGTCGGCCTGGGCGGCAGCATAGAGAAACTGTTTTACCTGCCGGAAGCGCATACCGACTTCATCATGGCGGTGATTTCGGAAGAGTTCGGTTTCGCCGGCATCTGCGTGGTGATCGGCCTGTACGCCTGGATCGTGCGCCGCGCCTTCCACATCGGCGTGGAGTCGAAAAAGCTGGAACGTTACTACCAGTCGCTGGTGGCGCAGGGCCTGGGCATCTGGCTCGGCATCCAGGTGTTTTTCAACATCGGGGTGAATATGGGCCTGCTGCCGACCAAGGGTTTGACCTTGCCGCTGATGTCCTTCGGCGGCTCGGCGATGTTGATGAATTTGATCGCGGTGGCGGTGCTGCTGCGGGTTGATTATGAAAACCGCCGCATCATGCGCGGCTACAAAGTGTAGCCGCGCATGAGCAGCGCTGTCAGGCGCGTTAGGGCGTAAGCCCGTAGGTGGCGGTTTCTGCGAGCCCGAAGGGCGAAGCAAAAACCGGCGCATGATGCGCGGCAACGAGAGTTAACGGAACGGATAGAGATGGCGAATCGCACGGTCATGGTGATGGCGGCTGGCACGGGTGGACACATCGTCCCCGGCCTTGCCGTGGCCAAAGAGTTGCAAAGCCGGGGCTGGAAGGTGGTGTGGCTGGGCACCCGCCGCGGCATGGAGAACAAATTGGTGCCGCCGACCGGCATTCCGCTGGAGCGGCTGAACTTTCACGGCGTGCGCGGCAAGGGCCTGCTGGGCTCGGCCAAGGGTGCGTTGCAGCTGATCGGCGCCTTCTTCAGCAGCGCGGCGCAGATTTTCCGTCACCGCCCGGACGTGGTGCTGGGAATGGGCGGTTACGTCTGCCTGCCCGGCGGCGTGATGGCGGGCCTGCTGTGGAAGCCGCTGGTGTTGGTCAACGCCGACGCCGGCCTGTTGTTGAGCAATAAGGCTTTGCTGCCCTTCGCCAAGAAACTGGTCTGCGGTTTCGATGGGGACGCGGCGCGCAACGGCAAGGCGCTGGTCACCGGCAATCCGGTGCGAGGCGAGATCGAGGGCATCGCCGCGCCGGCGGAGCGCTTCGCCGGCCGCGGCGGACCGCTGAAGGTGCTGGTGGTGGGCGGCAGCCTGGGCGCCAAGGTTTTGAACGAAACCTTGCCGCAGGCGATGGCCAAATTGCCGGCCGAGCAGCGGCCGCGGCTGACGCACCAGACCGGCGAGGCGAATTTCGCCGCGGTCGAGGCCGCTTATCAGGCGGCGGGCCTGCGCGAGCAAGTGGAGTTGCTGCCTTTCGTCGACGACATGCCGAAGCGCCTGGCCGAATGCGACCTGGTGATCTGCCGCGCCGGCGCGATCACGGTCAGCGAATTGTGCGCGGCCGGCGTGCCCAGCGTGCTGGTGCCGCTGGTGGTGTCCACCACCGGTCATCAGCGCGACAACGCCGAGTGGATGGCGCAGGCCGGCGCGGCCTGGCATCTGCCGCAGAAGGAATTGAACGCCGACGGGCTTGCGGGCCTGTTGGCGGGTTTGGACAGAGAACAGTTGCTGGACAAGGCCGAGCGCGCGCGCGCGCTGGCCCGTTCCGGCGCGGCCGGCCGGGTGGCCGACCTGTGCCAGCAGCTGGCCAAGGAATGACAGGGCGTCAAACGAGCGCTCAAGCAGAGACACAGACATGAAACACAGGGTCAAACACATACATTTCGTAGGCATAGGCGGCGTCGGCATGTGCGGCATCGCCGAGGTGCTGCACGGCCTGGGCTTTACCGTGTCCGGTTCCGACATGGCGGAGAGCGCCACCAGCAAGCGGCTGATCGATCAGGGCATTCGCGTGTTCTACGGCCACGACGCCACCTATATGCACGGCGCCGACGTGGTGGTGACCTCCACCGCGGTCAAGGCCGACAACCCGGAAGTGCAGGAAGCGCGCGCCAGCAAGATCCCGGTGATCCCGCGCGCGCTGATGCTGGCCGAACTGATGCGCTTCAAGCAGGGCATCGCCATCGCCGGCACCCACGGCAAGACCACCACCACCAGCCTGACCGCTTCGGTGCTGGGCGCGGCCGGCCTGGACCCCACCTTCGTCATCGGCGGCAAGCTGACCGCGGCCGGCACCAACGCGCGGCTGGGCTCCGGCGAATTCCTGGTGGCCGAGGCCGACGAATCGGACGCTTCCTTCCTGCACCTGACTCCGGTGATGGCGGTGGTGACCAATATCGACGCCGACCACATGGACACCTACGACCACAGCTTCGACAAGCTCAAGCAGGCTTTCGTCGATTTCCTGCAGCGGCTGCCGTTCTACGGCCGCGCGGTGCTGTGCGTGGACGACCCCAATGTGCGCGAGATCCGCGGCCGCATCACCAAGCCGGTGACCACCTACGGCCTAGACGATTCCGCCGACATCTACGCCGAGAACGTGCGCGCCGCCGCCGGCCAGATGCATTTCGACGTGGTGGTGAAGAACGGCAAGGAAGTGCGCTTCCCGGTGGTGCTGAACATGCCGGGCCGCCACAACGTGCTCAACGCGCTGTCCGCCATCGCCATCGGCCTGGAGTGCGGCGCCAGCGTTGAGGCGATCCAGCAAGGCCTGGCCGAGTTCGCCGGCGTAGGCCGCCGCTTCCAGCGTTACGGCGAAGTGCCGGCCAAGGACGGCGGCAGTTTCACCCTGGTGGACGACTACGGCCACCATCCGGTGGAAATGGCCGCCACGCTGGCCGCGGTGCGCGGCGCCTTCCCGGACAAGCGTCTGGTGTTGGCCTTCCAGCCGCACCGCTACACCCGCACCCGGGACCTGTTCGAGGACTTCGTCAAAGTGCTGTCCGGCGTGGACGCGCTGCTGTTGTCCGAAGTCTACGCCGCCGGCGAAGCGCCCATCGTGGCCGCCGACGGCCGCGCGCTAGCGCGCGCGGTGCGGGTGCTGGGCAAGGTGGAGCCGGTGTTCGTCGAGGACATCGCCGAGATGCAGCAGACCATTTTCGATCAAGCTCGCGACGGCGACGTGGTGGTGACCATGGGCGCGGGCTCCATCGGCGCGGTGCCGGCCAAAGTGGCGGCGGGCGCGTGATGATGAATGACAAGGACAAGGCAATGAAGCAGTACGGCAAGGTGGCGGTGATGATGGGCGGCAGTTCCTCCGAGCGCGAAGTGTCGCTGATGAGCGGCGCCGGCGTGCTCAAGGCCCTGCAGTCCCGCGGCGTGGACGCGCACAAATTCGACCCGTCGGAACAGCCGCTGACGGCGCTGAAGGAAGAAGGCTTCGACCGCGTGTTCAACATCCTGCACGGCCCCTTCGGCGAAGACGGCACCTTGCAGGGCGTGCTGGAAAGCATGGGCCTGCCCTATACCGGCTGCGGCGTGATGGCGTCGGCGATCTGCATGGACAAATGGCGCACCAAGCTGCTGTGGCAGGGCGCCGGCCTGCCTATCCCGGAATTCGAGCTGCTGGACGAGAACAGCGACTTCGCCGCGGTGGAAGCCAAGCTGGACCTGCCCATCTTCGTCAAGCCGGCCACCGAGGGCTCCAGCATAGGCGTGACCAAGGTCAAGCAGCCGGGCGAATTGAAGGCGGCGTTCGAAGAAGCGCGCAAGTACGACAGCATCGTGATCGCCGAGCGTTTCATCGGCGGCGGCGAATACACCTGCGCGGTGATAGGCGACACCGCCTATCCGACCATCAAGATCGAGCCGGCGACCGAGTTCTACGACTACGACGCCAAGTATTTCCGCGACGACACCGTCTACCGCTGCCCGTCCGGCCTGAGCGAAGAGCTGGAGCGGCGCGCGCGCGAACTGTCGCTGGCGGCCTTCCGCGTGCTGGGCGGCCGCGGCTGGGGCCGGGTGGATTTCCTGATGGACGAGGCCGGCGGCATTTACCTGCTGGAAGCCAACACCAATCCGGGCATGACCAGCCACAGCCTGGTGCCGATGGCGGCGCGGGCGATGGGCATCAGTTACGAGGATTTGTGCCTCAAGGTGCTGGATATGGTGCATGTGGGATAACCATCGGCTGCTAAGAGGCCTGGCCAATCTGATGCTGGCCGCCACAGCGCTGATGTTGCTGTATGCAGGAGGGTTCTGGTTGACGCACGCGCCGGTGTTTCCGGTGAAGAAGATCCAGATTCGCGGCGACATGAAACGGGTGACGCCGGAACAGCTGAAGTTCATTGCCGAGCACGAGCTGTCCGGCACCTTCTTCACGCTGGACATCGACAAGACGCGGGCGGCCTTCGGCAAATTGCCGTGGGTGCGGGATGCCCAGGTGCGGCGGCGCTGGCCGGACGCGCTGGATATTTCGGTGGAAGAGCATGTGGCGCTTGCGCGCTGGGGAGAGAACGGCCTGGTCAATACCCGAGGAGAGCGGTTCGACGCCGCCAGCGACCAGGACCTGCCGGTGTTTTACGGGCCGGCGGGGGCAGAGAAGGACATGAGCGAAATGCTGGGCGGGCTGCGCCAGGATCTGGCTCCGGCGGGCGTCAAGCCCGCGGCGCTGTGGCTGTCCAGCCGCCGCGCCTGGAAAGTGGGGCTGGACAACCAGGTGCAGCTGGAGCTGGGACGCAACGACGTGAGTCCGCGCGCCCGCCGCTTCGCCCAGTACTGGAAGAGCAAATTGGCGGCGTTGCCATACCACGTGGAATACGTGGATATGCGCTACCCGAATGGATTCGCCGTGCGGATGCCCGATTACAAGGCGCCGCCGGCCAAGGGAAACAAGTAATTAGCAGTTGGAGCGACAGGTGAGCAAACCAAAGGAAAGCAAGAACATGCTGGTTGGCCTCGACATCGGCACATCCAAGATCGTGGCGATCGTCGCAGAAGTCCTGGAGGACGGCCAACTCAATATCGTCGGCATGGGCCACACCCCGTCGCGCGGTTTGAAGCGCGGCATGGTGGTGAACATCGAATCCACGGTGCAGGCGATCCAGCGCGCGCTGGAAGAGGCCGAGCTGATGGCCGACTGCAAGATTCACGAAGTGTTCGCCGGCATCGCCGGCAGCCACATCAAGAGCGTGAACTCGCACGGCATGGTGGCGATCAAGGATCGCGAAGTCACCAAGATGGACATCGACCGCGTGATTGAAACCGCGCGCGCGGTGACCATCCCGCCCGACCATCAGGTGCTGCACATCCTGACTCAGGAATACAGCATCGACGGCCAGGAAGGCGTGCGCGAACCGCTGGGCATGAGCGGCGTGCGGCTGGAGGCCAAGGTGCACATCGTCACCGGCGCGGTGTCCGCCGCCCAGAACGTGACCAAGTGCGTGCGCCGCTGCGGTCTGGAAGTGTCCGACCTGGTGCTGCAGCCGATGGCCTCCGCCATCGCGGTGCTGTCGGAAGACGAAAAAGACCTGGGCGTGTGCCTGATCGACATCGGCGGCGGCACCACCGACATCGCGGTGTACGCCAACGGCGCGATTCGTCACACCGCGGTGATTCCGATCGCCGGCGACCAGATCACCAACGACATCGCCATGGCCTTGCGCACCCCGACCAAGGAGGCCGAGGACATCAAGATCCAGCACGCGGTGGCGCTGGTGGCGATGGCCGACCCCAGCCAGATGATAGAAGTGCCGGGCGTGGGCGAGCGCGGGCCGCGGCAGATGTCGCGCGCCACGCTGGCCGAAGTGGTGGAGCCGCGGGTGGAAGAGCTGTTCCAGCTGGTGCAGCAGGAATTGCGCCGCAGCGGCTTCGAGGACCTGCTGTCCTCCGGCATCGTGCTGACCGGCGGCGCCAGCCTGATGCCGGGCATGGTGGAGCTGGCGGAAGAAGTGTTCCACATGCCGGTGCGCGTCGGCGTGCCCAAGTATGTGGGCGGCCTGGCGGAAGTGGTGAAGACCCCGCGCTTCTCCACCGGCGTCGGCCTGCTGTTGTACGGCAAGGATCAGATTCAAACGCATGCCGGCCCCAAGGTGGAGACGGCGGGTGTAGGCCAGATGTTCACGCGCATGAAGGCGTGGTTCGCTGGCAATTTCTAAGCGCTACGCGGCCGGCGCACTCGCTGGCCACGATAGCGATCGGGCAGATGTAACGGGTAGTTAGCTCATCTTTATTGAGGAGAGGAAAATGAGCGGAATGGTCTTTGAAGTTATGCAAGAAACCGCCAATGTGGCGATCATCAAAGTCATCGGCGTTGGCGGCGGCGGTTGCAACGCCATCGACAATATGATCGACGGCAATGTCCACGGCGTGGAATTCATCTGCGCCAACACCGACGCTCAGTCGCTGCTGCGCAACAAGTCGCCGCAGAAGCTGCAGTTGGGCAACAACCTGACTCGCGGCCTGGGCGCGGGCGCCAATCCGGAAGTGGGCCGCAGCGCGGCGCTGGAAGACCGCGAGCGCATCGCCGAGATGCTGCGCGGCTCCAATATGGTGTTCGTCACCGCCGGCATGGGCGGCGGCACCGGCACCGGCGCGGCGCCGGTGGTGGCCGAAGTGGCCAAGGAAATGGGCATCCTGACCGTGGGCGTGGTCACCCGTCCGTTCGAGCACGAAGGCAAGCGCATGAAAGTGGCGCAGAACGGCATCGAGGATCTGAAAAAGCACGTCGATTCGCTGATCGTGATCCCCAATGAAAAACTGATGGAAGTGCTGGGCGACGACGTGACCATGCGCGAAGCCTTCCGCGCCGCCGACGACGTGCTCAAGGGCGCGGTGGCCGGCATCGCCGAAGTGATCACTTGCCCGGGCCTGATCAACGTCGACTTCGCCGACGTGCGCACCGTGATGTGCGAAATGGGCCTGGCGATGATGGGTTCCGCCTACGCCTCCGGCATCGACCGCGCCCGCGTGGCCGCCGAACAGGCCGTGGCCAGCCCGCTGCTGGACAACATCACCCTGGAAGGCGCGCGCGGCGTGCTGGTCAACATCTCCACCGCGCCGGGTTGCCTGAAGATGAGCGAGTACCGCGAAATCATGGGCATCGTGCGCCAGTACGCGGACGAAGACGCGCAGATCAAGTTCGGCACCGCCGAAGTGGAAGACATGCCGGAAGACACCATCCGCGTGACCTTGATCGCCACCGGCCTGGGCCAGAAGAAAACCGCGCGCAACACCGAGGAGCGTCCGGAATACATCAAGATCGTCAAGACCGGCACCGACGACCGCGCGGTGGAAGTGGTCAGCTACGACGACTTCGACACCCCGGCCATCATGCGCCAGGGCCGTCGCCGCGCGGCGCCGTCCATGGACTTCTCCAACCCGGAAGTGAGCGAAAGCTACGACATCCCGGCCTTCCTGCGCAAGCAGGCGGACTGAGGCGGAGCCGCTATAGAAGAAAGCTATTTAATACTGCAAATCAATCAATAAAGTGCGGTTTTTGACTGTGCTAGAATCGGGCATTCCCATCTGTTTGAGAAGCCCGACATGATATTGCAGCGCACGCTGAAACAAGCGATAAGCGCCACGGGTGTGGGTTTGCACTCCGGCGAGCGGGTGAAGCTCACCCTGCTGCCGGCTGCGCCCGACACCGGGATCGTCTTTCGCCGCACCGACTTGCCCGAGCCGGTGGAGGTGAAAGCGGATCCATCGCTCGTCAACGACACGCGACTCTCCTCCACGCTGGTGACTGACGCCGGCGTGCGTGTCGGCACGATCGAGCATTTGATGTCGGCCCTGGCGGGCTTTGGCATCGACAACCTCGTGATTGAGGTCACGGCGGCGGAAATCCCCATCATGGACGGATCCGCCGCCCCTTTCATTTACCTGCTGCAGACCGCGGGCGTGGCCGAGCAGCACGCCAGGAAGCGCTTCATCCGCGTCACCAAAACGGTGGAAGTGGAAGAGCGCGGCGTGTGGGTGAAGCTGGAGCCGCACGATGGTTTCAAGGTCACCCTGTCCATCGACTTCAACCATCCCGCCTTCAATCTGGCGCCGCAAACCGTGGCGGTGGACTTCGCGCGGCATTCCTATACCGACGAGATCAGCCGCGCGCGCACCTTCGGCTTCATGCACGAGGTGGAATACATGCGCAACCACGGCCTGGGCCGCGGCGGCAGCCTGGACAACGCCATCGTCATCGACGACGAATACGTGCTGAATCCGGAAGGCCTGCGCTTCCCGGACGAGTTCGTCCGCCACAAGATCCTGGACGCCATCGGCGACCTCTACATCATCGGTCATCCGCTGATCGCCGCCTTCTCCGGCCACAAGTCCGGCCACGCGATGAACAACAAGCTGCTGCGCAAGCTGCTGGAGACGCCGGACGCCTGGGAATACGTCAGCTACGACGACCCGCTGGACGCGCCGTCCAGCTTCCACCGGCTGCCGGAGGTGGCCTAAGCGGTGTTCGGCTTCTGGCGCCTGTGGCTGCTCGTCACCATCCTGCTGCTGGGCTGGGCAGGCGTCTGTTATCTGTTGACCCGCAATCCGCTCTACCTGCGCTACCTCGGCCGCATCGTCCGCTGGAGCGGCGGCCTGGTGGTGCTGGTCAGCGTCTTCTGGCTGATTTACCGGCTGCTGTCCTAAGGGCCTGTTCAAGGTCTTGCGAGCAAGGGCGAGACAAGGCGAAAACTAGCGAAAAAGCGGAATGTACGAGGGGTACATGAGCATTTTGAGCTGGTACTCACCGTGCAACGTTTCACGAAGCGCAGCAGACTTCGAACAGGTTCCAAGCGGGCCGGAGGAGTAATGAACCCATGTCCAAATTGACTCATTTCGATGCCGGCGGCCAGGCCCATATGGTCGACGTCGGCGCCAAGGCCCACACCCGCCGCCGCGCGGTGGCGGAAGGCCGCATCCGCATGCTGCCCGCCACCTTCGCGCTGGTGAAGGGCGGCGGCCATAAAAAAGGCGACGTGCTGGGCATCGCCCGCATCGCCGCCATCATGGCGTCCAAGAAGGCCGCGGATCTGATCCCGCTCTGCCACCCGATCGCGTTGACCCGCGTGGCGGTGGAGTTCGAGCTGCTGGAGGCCGACAGCGCGGTGCGCATCGAAGTCACCGCCGAATGCAGCGGCCAGACCGGGGTGGAAATGGAGGCGCTGACCGCCGCCAACGTCGGCCTGCTGACCATTTACGATATGTGCAAGGCGGTGGACCGCGGCATGGTCATCGACGGCGTGCGGCTGCTGGAGAAAGAGGGCGGCAAGAGCGGGCATTGGCGGCTTGACGTCTGATTTTCCACGCAGTGCGGCAAGCCGGGGTCTTACCCTGTATGCTGTGTATACATCGTGGTTTCTGGAGGAACAGCCATGAGCGTCATGTCCGTGCGGGTGGCCGATGAGCTTGCCCAGCAACTCGAAGCCTTGGCGCACGCTACCGGGCGCAGCAAATCCTTCCTGGTGGCGGAAGCCATAGGCGATTATCTGGAGCGTGAGGCTTGGCAAGTACAGGCCATAGAGGAGGGACTGAAGGAGGCGGATGCCGGAGATTTCGCCTCTTCCGACGAAGTGGGGGCATTCTTCGCCAAGCACGGAGCATAAGTGCGGCTCGTCTGGTTGCGGAGCGCGCTGCAAAACCTTCAGCAAGAGACTGAGTATCTCGCCGAGGAAAACCCCGCAGCGGCCGTCGCTTTGGTGAAAGCGGTCAGGGTCGCAACCAACCATCTGATGGATTTCCCCTCAACTGGCCGGCCTGGACGAGTGCCCGGCACGCGTGAGCTGGTGTTGGAGGGCTTCCCCTACCTGATCCCGTATCGCGTCAAGGACGACCAGGTGCAAATTCTCCGTATTTTTCATACTCGCCGTCGGCCGCCCAAACGTTGGTAAGCATTGACGCTGGCCTGAAATTTACGACGTTTGTTTTGCGCCGGCCCGCGCCTCCTGATGCCGGCGCTCGACCGGCTTGTCCCGCCAATAGCCGGCCAAGAGCGAGCCGGAAATATTGTGCCAGACCGAGAACAGCGCGCCCGGCAGCGCCGCCAGCGGGCTGAAATAGGCCTTGCCCAGCTGGGCGGCCAGGCCGGAGTTCTGCATGCCTACCTCGATCGCCAGCGTGCGGCACACCGATTCGTCGAAGCCCAGCAAGCGTCCCCCCCAATACCCGCCCAACAGGCCGATGGCGTTGTGCAGCATCACCGCCAGAATGGTCAGCGCGCCCACGGTGGCGATGTGGTTCTTGCTGCCGGCGACGATGGCGGCGATCAGCGCGACGATGGCCAGCATCGACAATAGCGGCAGCAGCGGTTCCAGCCGGCGGACCAGGGATGCGAAGAAACGGTGGGCCAGCAGGCCCAGGCCTATCGGCAGGATCACGATCTGCAGAATGCTCAGCAGCATCGCCGCCACTTCCACCTTGATTGCCGCGTCCACGTACAGCCGGGTCAGCAGCGGCGTGGCCAACACTCCGACCAGCGTGGACAGCGAAGAGATGGTGACCGACAGCGCCACATCGCCGCGCGACAGATAGATGATCACATTGGACGCGGTGCCGCTGGCGACGCTGCCGACCAGAATCATGCCTATGGCCAGCTGCGCCGGCATCTGGAACAGCCGCGCCAGCGCCCAGGCCGCCAGCGGCATTACTAGGTAATGCAGGCCCAGGCCGGCCAGCACCGGCGCCGGCCGGCTCAGCACCCGTTTGAAATCGTCCAGCGTCAAGGTGAGCCCCATGGCGAACATGATCACCGCCAGCAGCAGGCCGGTATGTGGCAGCAAGGGGGTGAAGGCGGCGGGTTGTCGGTAGGCGACGGCGGACAGCAGCACGGCCCATAGCGGGAATAGGCGGGTGATTTTGGCGAGCACGGTGGCTCCTGATGGCGGATGATGCGCCCATCATAGGCGATGCGGCCCGGTATCTGGCAAGTCCACGCGCTCGCATGGCTGATCTGACGTCAGCCGTCGGCTGCGTAATCGTCTTTTGCCAGCGGCGGCGAGGCGCGGTTTAATCAGGGCTTCGATTCCTTGGAGCTCGCGATGCAAGCGACGATTGCCGGCAAGACCGTGGCCGATTGGCAGGCCAGCCACCCCTTATTGACGCCCTTGATGGCCTTGCGGCCCTTGGCGTGGTTCAACCCGGCGCTGGCGCCGGCGGCGGAAGCGTTGGCCGACGTGGGCTTGAGCCGGGCCGACGTTGAGGACGCCGACGCGCGGCTGCGCCGCTTCGCGCCCTATCTGGCGCGGGTGTTCCCGGACGCGGCCGCCAGCGGCGGCATCATCGAATCGCCGCTGCTGCCGCTGCCGGAAATGCGCGCGGCCTTATGGGCCCAGGCTGGGCTGGAGGCGAGCGGCAGCCTGTGGCTGAAGGCGGACAATCTGCTGCCGATTTCCGGCTCCATCAAGGCGCGCGGCGGCATCTACGAGGTGCTGAAGCACGCGGAAGACTTGGCGCTGAGTCATGGCCTGCTGCGGATGGGCGACGATTATGCCGGGCTGGACAGCGCCGAGGCGCGCGCCTTTTTCGGCGGCTACCGGGTGGCGGTGGGCTCCACCGGCAATCTGGGTCTGTCCATCGGCATCATCAGCGCCAAGCTGGGCTTCCAGGCCAGCGTGCATATGTCGGCGGACGCGCGGCAATGGAAGAAGGATTTGTTACGCAGCCATGGCGTCGAGGTGGTCGAGTATCCGTCCGATTACAGCGTGGCGGTGGCCGAGGGCCGCAAGCAGGCGGCGTCCGACCCGCGCTGTCACTTCGTCGACGACGAGAATTCGAAGAATCTGTTCCTGGGTTACGCGGTGGCGGCGGAGCGCCTGCGTGGTCAGTTGGCGGCACAGGGCGTTCGGGTGGACGCCGAGCATCCGCTGCTGGTGTACCTGCCTTGCGGCGTCGGCGGCGGGCCGGGCGGGGTGGCCTTCGGCCTCAAGCTGGCGTTCGGCGACGCGGTGCATTGCCTGTTCGCCGAACCCACCCACGCGCCCTGCATGCTGCTGGGCGTCTACACCGGGCTGCATGACGCGGTGGCGGTGCAGGACTTCAGCATCGACAATCTGACCGCCGCCGACGGCCTGGCGGTGGGCCGTCCGTCCGGCTTCGTCGGCCGCGCGATGCAGCGGCTGATCGACGGTTATTACACGGTGGACGACGGCGAGCTGTACCGCTTGCTGGCCTTGCTGGAGCGCGAGCAGGGATTGCGGCTGGAGCCGTCGGCGCTGGCCGGCATGCCGGGCCCGCTGCGGGTGCTGAGCGAATCCCAGGGTTATCGCCAGCGCATGGGCTTGAGCCCGGAGCGGCTGGCGCGCGCCGCGCATCTGGTATGGGGCACCGGCGGCGGCATGGTGCCGCCGGCGGAAATGGACGCCTATCTGGCGGAAGGCCGGCGGCGGCTGTCGACGTGAACGATAATGGCGGCATGCTGAATCTTCCCCCGCGCGCCGGCGTCCGGCTGGACGGCGCGCAATGGTCCAATCTGCACACCTTCGCGGCGGCGGCGCGGCATCTGAGCTTCGCCCGCGCCGCCGAGGAACTGTGCCTGAGCGCCAGCGCGGTCAGTCATCGCATCGCCCGGCTGGAACGGGCGTTGGGCACCCGCTTGTTTCTGCGGCTGACCCGCAGCCTGAGGCTGAGCGAGGACGGCGAGCGCATCCACCAGGCCTGGCTGGCCGGCCAGACGCAATTGGAGGCGGCCCTGAATCCACGGGACGACGCCGAGCCGGCCGGCGCGGTGGCGCTGTACGCGCGGCCGTCGCTGGCGCAATGCTGGCTGGCGCCGCGGCTGGCGGATTTCGCCGAGCGCCACCCGCGCATCGCGCTGGACGTTCGCAGCGGCAACGAGATGGTGGATTTCCGCGCCTGGAACATAGACCTGGCGCTGTACTACACAGCCGGCGATTTTCCCGGACTGGACGCGCAATGCCTGATGGACGAGCAAGTGGCGCCGGTGTGCAGCCCGGAGTACGCGGACCGGCATAAGCTGCGCGGCAATCCGGCGGCCCTGGCCGCATGCCTGCTGCTGCACGACGCCCAGGCCTGGGAGCGGGCGGCGCACGACGCAGAATGGCGCGAGTGGGCGCGGCGGCAGAACGTGGCCTTGCCGCCGCGGGGCATCAGCTTCGACCGTTCCGACCTATGCGCGCAGGCGGCCGCGCATCATGCCGGCGTGGCGCTGGGCCGGCGGCGACTGGTGCAAAGGCAGTTGGAGCGCGGCGAACTGATTCTGCCGCTGGGGCCGTTCGAGCCGCTGGGGCCGCAGGCGTATTACCTGGTGCGCGCGTCGCAAGCGCCGTCGCCGCGGGTACGGGCGGTGATGGACTGGCTGCGGGTTTGCGCGGCGGATTAGGCGTCCTTCCCCTTTTCGCGCCCGCCCCCTCGCGCGCCTTCCCGGCGGCGTGCTAGTCTGCTCAAGTTCAATGTCATGTCGACCGCGGGAGGCGCTTGATGATCACCCTGTATCAGTTCGGCCCGGCCATGGGCTTGGTGGACCCCAGCCCCTTCGTGATGAAGGCGGACCTGTTGCTGAAGCTGTCCGGCCTGTCCTACCGCCGCGTGCGCGGCGACATGCGCAAGGCGCCCAAGGGCAAGCTGCCTTATATCGACGACGACGGCCAGATCGTGCCGGACTCCACGCTGATCCGCCTGCACCTGGCGGACAAGCACGGCCTCACGCTGGACGCCGGTCTCAGCGAGGAGCAGAAGGCGCTGGCCTGGAGCGTGGACTGCATGTTGGGCGATCACTTCTACTGGGGCATCGTGCATGAACGCTGGATGGTGGACGAGAATTTCGCGCGCGGTCCCAGCGTGTTCTTCAAGGCGGTGCCGGCCTTGCTGCGCGGCCTGGTGACGACGCTGGTGCGGCGCAAGGTGCGCGCCAATCTGCAAGGACAGGGCATGGGCCGCTTCAGCGCGGCCGAGCGGCTGCGGCTGCTGGAGACGGACGTGGCGGCGCTGTCCGCCTTGCTGGGCGACAAGCCCTATTTCATGGGCGAGGCCGCCACCTGGATAGACGCCAGCGTCTACGCCTTCGTCAGCAGCGCCTTGACCGACGCGATGGGGGAGACCGCGTCGCGGACGCTGGTGGCGGCGCGGCCCAATCTGGTGGCGTATGCGGAGAGGCTGCGGGCCGAGTTTTACGGCTGATGGGCCGGGTGGATTCGCCGCGCCGCAGTAAGAACCTGTTTACGATCTGCTGCGCGTCGTGAAGCGTTGCACGGTGAGGACAAGCTCAAAATGCTCATGTACCACGTGTACATTCCGCTTTTTCGCTCGTTTCCGTCTTGTCTCGCCTTAGCTCGCGAGAGCGTAAACACGTTCTAAGACAAAAACAAAGGGGAAAACATGAAGTTGGGGAAACTGCTGCCATGGGCGGCCTGCTTGTGCGCGGCCGGCGCCTGGGCGGACGCCGCGCTGGACTACGGACGCTACGGCATTGATCTGAACGGCATCGATCCGACGGTGCGGGCGCAGGACAATCTGTCGCTGCACGCCAACGGAGGCTGGCTCAAGCGCGCGGCGATTCCGGCCGAGCGCTCCTCCACCGGGGTGGCGGAAGTGCTGGCGGAGCGCAATCTGGAACGGCTGCGCCAGCTGATAGAGCAGGCCGGGCAGGGCGAGGCGACCGGCGCCGAGGCGCGGCAGATCGCCGCCTTGTACCGCAGCTTCATGGACGAGGACGCCGTCGCCCGGCGCGGGCTGGAGCCGCTGCGCGAATCGCTGCGGACAGTGGCCGGCCTGGGCTCGGCGGCGGAGGCGGTGCGCTATATGGGCCGGCTGCAGGACCAGCCGGTGGATACGCCGTTCCGCTTCTACGTCAGCCAGGACCCCAAGGATTCCGCCGCCTACCTGGCCGGCGTCGGCCAGTCCGGCCTGGCGATGGACCAGGACTACTATCTGGGCAAATCCGCCGACTTCGCCGCCGCGCGCCAGGCTTATCTGGCTTATCTGGAGCGCTTGTTCGCGCTGGCGGAACTGGACCAGCCGCAAAGCCGCGCCCGCGACGTGCTGGCCTTCGAGACGCGGCTGGCGAAAATCCAGTGGACCAATGTCGAAAACCGCGACATCCAGAAAACCTACAACAAGCTGAGCCTGGCCGAGCTGGCGCGCCGGCAGCCCGGCTACGACTGGACGGCGCTGCTGGCCGACGCCGGCCTGGGCGAAGCCAAACAGCTGAACCTGGACCAGCCCGGCTATCTGAGCAAGCTGGCGCCGCTGCTGCGGGCCGCGCCGGCGGCCACGCTGCGCAACTACCTGCTGGCGCGCACGCTGGACGCCTACGCGCCCAGCCTGACGCCGGCCTTCGTCGACGCCCACTTCGACTTCTACGGCAAGACGCTGGAAGGCCGCAAACAGAACCGGCCGCGCTGGAAACGCGGCGTGGGCATGGTGGAAAACGGCCTGGGCGAGGCGCTGGGCAAGCTCTACGTGGCGCGCTACTTCACGCCGGAAGCCAAGCGCCAGGCCGACGAGCTGGTGCGCAATCTGCTGAAGGCCTACGACCAGTCCATCGACACCCTGGACTGGATGAGCGCCGCCACCAAGCGCCAGGCTCACGTCAAGCTGTCCAAGTACACGCTGAAGATAGGCTATCCGGACAAGTGGCGCGATTACGGCGGCCTGCAGCTGGCGCCGGACGATCTGGCCGGCAATGTGCGGCGCATCGCAAGCTTCAACTACCGGTATATGACCGACAAGCTGGGGCAGCCGGTGGACCGCAAGGAATGGAGCATGACGCCGCAGACGGTGAACGCCTATTACAACCCGGCCAATAATGAAATCGTGTTTCCGGCCGCCATCCTGCAGGCGCCGTATTTCGATCCCGGCTTCGATCCGGCAGTCAACTACGGCAGCATAGGCGCCACCATAGGTCACGAAATCAGTCACGGTTTCGACGACCAGGGCAGCCAGTTCGACGGCGACGGCAATATGCGCAACTGGTGGACCGCCAGCGACAAGGCGCGCTTCAAGGCGGCCACGCGCAAGCTGGTCAAGCAATACGGTCGCTACCAGCCGGTGCCCGGCCACTACGTCAACGGCGAATTGACGCTGGGCGAGAACATCGCCGACAACGCCGGCCTGGAAGTGGCGTACAAGGCCTATCGTCTGGCGCTCGGCGGCAAGACCGCGCCGCTGCTGGACGGCATGAGCGGCGACCAGCGCTTCTTCATCGCCTTCGCCCAATCCTGGCGCAGCAAAACCCGGGACGAGGCCACCCTCAAGCAGCTGGTGTCGGACCCGCACACGCCGGACTTGTGGCGGCCTATCGGCACCACCAGCAATATGGAACCGTTCTACCAGGCTTTCGGCGTCAAGCCGGGCGACAAGATGTATCTGCCGCCCAAGCAGCGTTTCCATTTGTGGTGGTAAGAGCCGGCTCATAATCTGCTGCGCTGCGTGAGACGCCGCACGGTGAGTACCGCTTCGAAATGCTCATGTACCACTTGACCATTCCGCTTTCTCAGCCGTTTTCGCCTTGTCTCGCTCTTGCTCGCAAGATTTTGAGCAGGCTATAGGACATTCTCAGAGTAAACGTTTGAGTTGGCCGGGCGTGAGCCCGGCATGGCGGCGGAACATGGCGATGAAGGCGCTGTCCTGCGCATAGCCCAGTTCCGCCGCCACCCGGCTTACGCTTTCCCCCTCGGCCAGCAGCCGGCTGGCCTCCATCATTTTCAATTGCCGCCGCCAGGCGCTGAAGCCGAGGCCGGTCTGTTGCTGGAACAGCCGGTTGACGGTGCGGGCGCTGGCGCCGGCCTGCGCGGCCAGTTGCTCCAGCGTGGCCTCGTCGCCGGGCTGCTGCAACAGCTGCTCGGCGATGCGCAGCAGCCGCCGGTCCTGCGGCAGCGGCAGACTCAGCGCCTGCTCCGGCGCGCGGCCGGCCTCGTCCAGCAACACCTCCACCAGCCTTTGCTGCGCCGGTTCCAGCGGCGACAGCGGCCATTCCGCCACCCGCACGATCAACTCCCGCAGCAACGGGCTGACGGCGATGACCTGCGGCCGCCGCGGCAGCGCGGGATAGGCCGCCGGGTCGAAGTACAGGCTGCGGTAGGCGAAGGGTTTGCCGGTTTCGGCCTGGTGCCATAGCCCCGAAGGAATCCAGGCCGCCATCGTGGGCGGCAGCACGCAGCGGGTATGACCGATGCGGATTTGCAGCACGCCGCTGACCGCGTACATCAGTTGCGCGCGGCGGTGGCGGTGCAGGCCGGAATCATGCGGCGCCGGCGCGTCTATCGCCATGCCCACGATGGGGTCGGCGAGTTGATCCGGGTCTGGGGCCGTGGCGGGCTGGTAGCGCGGCATTATGTCCGATTCTCAATGTTTCATGGCTATCCATCGATAATAGGCGGGACTTCGTTCTCCTACAATCCGTGCTCGATGTTTGAAGGAGAACAAAAATGAAATCCGCGATCCGTGCGGCGCCGCTGGCGCTGCTGATTCTATTGCTGGGTTTTCCGCAATTGAGCGAAACCATTTACGCGCCGGCCTTGACCGAGATCGCGCTGGCTTACCATGTCAGCGCCGGCCAGGCGCAATTGACGATGAGCGTCTACTTCCTGGCTTTCGCCTTCGGCGTGGTGTGCTGGGGACGTTGCGCCGACGTGTACGGACGACGGCCGGCTCTGCTGGCCGCTTTGGCCTGCTACGGCGCGGGCGCGCTCCTGGCCGTGCTGAGCCGCGATTTCGCCGTGCTGTTGCTGGCCCGCCTATTGCTGGCTTTCGGCGCCAGCGCTGGTTCGGTGGTGGTGCAGACCATGCTGCGCGACCGTTATCAGGGCCCGGCCTTGCTGGCGGTGTTCGCCACCGTCAGCGCCGCCTTGTCGTTGTCGCCGGCGCTCGGCCCGCCGCTGGGCGCGTTGCTGGTGGCCGGTTTCGGCCACCAGGGCGTGTTCGCCGCCTTGTGCGGCTTGGCGGCGCTGTTGCTGCTGCTGTCCTGCAAGCTGGCCGGCGAGACCCGGCCGGCGGACTTGCCGCCGCCGGCGGCGTTGGGCGCGGTGGCGGCCAGGATGGCGCGCGATCCGCGGGTGCTGGCCACGGTATGGCTGGTGGCCGGCTTCAATCTGTTGCTGTTCGGCTTTTACACGCTGGCGCCGTTCACGCTGCAATTGCTGGGCATGCCGCCCTGGCTGTTCGGCCTCAGCGGCTTGCTGGTGGCCGCCGGCGGTCTGTTCGGCGCCTTCGTCAACCGCCGCTTGGCGGCGCGCGGCGGCGGCGAACGCTTGCCGCGTCTGGCGCTGACGGCTGCCACGGCGGCGGCGCTGATTCAGTTGTTCAGCGCCTGGCCGGGCCTTTGGCCGATCGCGGCCGTCGGCGTGTTGCTGGTTTGCCAGCTGGCGATCGCGGCGGCCTTCGGCTGCGCGATTCCGCCCTTGCTGGCGGAAGCGTTGAGGGATTATCGCCAAGTGCAAGGCACGGCCGGCGCGCTGCTGGGCCTGATGTACTACCTGTTGATCGCCGGCGGGCTGGGCCTGATCAGCGCGGCCTATCAGCCCCATGTCTGCTACCAGCCGCTGGTCATGGCCTTGCTGTGCGCGGCGATGTGGCCGGCGGCGCGGCGGTTGGAGCGCTAGGTAGTTGAATATTCTGACCGATTCATGGCATTGTGTTGAAAATTTAAAACATCAATGGAGAGCAGCGCGATGAAGCAGGCCAGCGATATCATTGTGTTCCAGCGCCACGACGTGGCGGTTGAGTCTTTTGTGGCGGCGGAGGATCGCCGCGTCGCCGGCGAATGCAGGCAAAGCGTGGCCAACCATTATTCCGACCCCAGCGGCCAGTTCCACGCCGGCATCTGGAGCGGCGGCCTGGGGCGCTGGAAAGTGCGCTACAGCGAGCACGAGTTCTGCACCTTGCTGCAAGGCCGGGTGCGGGTCAGCGACGAGGCCGGGCACAGCGTGGAGTTGACGCAGGGCGACCATTTCGTGATCCCCGCCGGCTTCGTCGGCGTCTGGCAGGTGCTGGAGCCGGCTTGCAAGACTTACGCGGTGTTCGAGCCGCGGCAGCCGCAGGAATAGGGCGGCTGCGCTGAAATGCGAAACAGCCCCGCACTGCGGGGCTGTTTTTCGTGGCGGAGGCGCTGAGCTTAAAAAGTGAAGCCGGCGCCGATGTACATGCCGTCGGCCAAGCGGCGGTTGCGGTTGCCGTCCTTGCGTTCGATGTCGAAGTAGCGGTAGCCGGCCTCCACGGTGAACGGGCCGATCGGGTTCCAGCGCACGCCGGCGGCGAGGTCGCTGACGTTCTTGACGCTGCCGCTGGCCATGCTGTCGCCGGCGTAATAGGCCTGGCCGTAGAGGCTGACCTTGGGCGCCAGCTGGATGTTGGCGCGGCCGCCGAGCAGGGCGGCGGTGCCGGAGCCGCTGTCCGGGTTCAGGCCCATCAGTTTGCCGCCGCCGGCCAGGGTGACCGGGCCCAGCGGAATCGCGAACTCCAGGCCGGCGCCGCCGGCGTTGCCTTTGTGGTCGCTGTTCAGGTAGTCGATGGAAAGACCCAGGCCCAGGCCTTGGGGGGTGCGGCTGAATTGCTGGAAATCCTTGCCTGCGATGAAGCTGTAATCGGCGGCGTGGGCGGCGGCGGCCAGGGAGAGCAGCGCGGCGGCGGCGCCCAGTTGCAGAGTTTTCATGGGGTCACTTCTCTTGGGTGAGTTAGACAACAAGGGAAGTGACCGCTTTTTAAATAACAAGTTCGCATTCCGCCCAATATTTCTTGTGCGGATCATTCGCTGGCGAGCAGGTTTTCCAGTTCCAGCAGCCGGGTCTTGAGGGCGGCCACTTCCGCTTCCAGCGCGGCGACGCGGCCGGCGATGCCCACCTCGATCACGCCGCAGCCGTTGTCGCCGGAGACCGGCAGCGCTTGCGGCTCGCCGCTGAGCAGATGGGCCCAGCGCGCCTCGCGCTCGCCGGGCTGACGTTCCAGCTTCAGCACCAGCGGCGGGTATTTGTCGGCCAGCGCGTTGAGGGCGGTTTCCACTTCCTCCACGCCGCTGAAGCCGTAGATGCGGCCGGAGCGGGTGCGGATCTCCGCCGCGGTCTGCGGCCCGCGCAGCATCAGCAGCGCCAGCGCCGCCAGCCGCGCGCCTTCGATATTCCATTCGTAATTGAGCCTGTGCTCGTACTTGGCCACCCGGCTGCCGGCCGGCAGCCGCTCGCTCGCCAGCTTCTTGGCGATCAGGCTGTCCAGCGCCGCGCTGATGTCGGCTTCGGACAGCTGCATCACCGGTTCGCGGCTGGTCAGCTGATTGCAGGCCGAGGCCAGGCCGTTCAAGGTCATCGGGTAGGCGTCCGGGGTCAGCGCCTGTTTTTCCACCAGGGCGCCCAGCACGCGCACTTCATGCGCTTCCAGTTGATGTGTGTCCATCCATGTCTCCGCTTGAGGCTGCCGACGCCGGGGGCGGCGGCGGGCC
This sequence comes from Chromobacterium sp. LK11, assembly GCF_001043705.1. Lineage (NCBI taxonomy): Bacteria > Pseudomonadati > Pseudomonadota > Betaproteobacteria > Neisseriales > Chromobacteriaceae > Chromobacterium > Chromobacterium sp. LK11. Next base: position 104,915 of record NZ_LDUR01000012.1, on the reverse strand, counting down.
GGATTGGCATGTAGCGATTCTAGCGCGGTTGGCGGGCCCTCCGCACGGTGAGATCATGGTCTTGGCTTGACAGCGGCCGGCGCGCTTGCCACGCTGTGCGGTTTTTGTCGATGCTTGGGGAGTGCGCGATGACGCGAGTGGACGTGTTGCTGGTGGAACTGGGCCTGGCGGCTTCGCGCACGGCGGCGCAGAACCTGATCGCCGCCGGGCGGGTCAGTTGCGACGGCGCGCCGGTGAGCAAACCCAGCCAGAAGTGCGCGCCGGGTTGCCGTTTCGATATCGCCGCGGATCCCTCCGATCGTTTCGTGTCGCGCGGAGGGCTGAAGATGCTGGGCGCGCTGGAGTCGTCCGGCCTGGACCCGCGCGACGCGCTGGCGCTGGACGTGGGCCAGTCCACCGGCGGTTTCAGCGATTGCCTGCTGCAACAAGGCGCGCGGCGGGTGGTGGGCGTGGACGTGGGCCACGATCAATTGCATTCGCGGCTGCGGACGGATCCGCGCGTCCGTTATTTCGAAGGGGTGAACGCCAGGGCCTTGGACCACGCGGCGCTGTTGGCGGCCAACGACGGCCTGCCCTTCGACCTGATGGTGTGCGACGTGTCCTTCATCTCGCTGACCCTGGTGCTGCCGTCGGCGCTGCCCTTGATCCGCCCCGGCGGTCATCTGCTCAGCCTGGTGAAGCCGCAGTTCGAGGTGGGACGCGAGGGTTTGGCCAGGGGCGGCATCGTCCGCGACGAGAGCCTGTATCCGCGGGTGCGCGACAAGATCAGCGAAGCGGTGCGGGAGCAGGGTTTCGAGTTGCTGAAATGGTTCGACAGCCCGATCACCGGCGGCGACGGCAACCGCGAATTCTTCATCTACGCGCGCAAGCGCTGAGCGAGGCGAAGCCCTGTTATGATGAGGGCATCGCCAGGCCCGCGCGCGGCGGGTATTATTCCGCTTGGCCGAACTCGCTTTGTTCGCTGCGCAGCACCATGACCGGGCAGTTGGCGCGGCGCAGCAGGTTTTGGGCGAAGCTGCCCAACAGCAGGTGGGCGATGCCGCTGCGGCCATGGGTGCCGAGCACGACCAGATCGGCGTTGTGGCTGTCCGCGTAGCGCACCAGCAGTTCCGCCATGTCGGCGCCGCCGTCCCAGCTTTCCGCCATGTGAATCTGCACCTGCTCCACGCCGGCTTCCACCGCCTGTTTGCGCGCCTGTTCCAGCACGCGGTTGCCGTCGCGGAACGCTTGATCGTGCAGTTCGTGAGTGCCGAGCAGGCCGACGCCTTCCACCGCCAGATCGCGCAGGCTGGCGATGTGGAACAGGGTCAGGCTGGCCTTGCTGAACTTGGCGATCCGGATGGCTTCACGCAGCGCTTTGTCCGAATTGCTGCTGCCGTCCAGCGCGGCGATGATGAGTTGGTACATGTCCTTATGTCCTTTATGGCTGGTGAGACAGTGGGATTATCGTGACAGCATAACGCGGCGGGAGACTCAGGCCAAGCCGGCGTGGACCGGGCTTGACCTGGCGCAAGGCGTTGACGGCGGGCCGGGGCGGTGTTTTACAATTCGATCATCTGTTTAAGGGTTTGATTTGAAATGCTTGTTTTTCTATTGATCGTGGGCGCGTGCTTGTTGGCTTTGCTGGGATGGGTGCTGTACTCGCGCCGCGCGCCGCTCCAGGTCAAGCGGACGCGCGCGGAGGACAAGGTGTACGCCTTGAACACCCAGATCCGCGCGGTGGAGCCGCCGGAGCATTCCACCGGCGCGGCCTTCGGCGTGCTGCTCAAGGCCGCGCGCGGCGACCGCGCCGCGGTGGAGAAGTGGATCGTGGCCGAGCAGTACCGCGGCAGCGTGCCGGTCAGCCGCGAGGAGGCGATCGAACTGCTGGCGCGGCGCTTGCTGTTGAGCCGCAACTGAGGCGCTTGGCGCGAGTGAACGAAAACAGGCCCGCATGAGCGGGCCTGTTTGCATTGGTCAACGGGTTCTCAGGCCAGCAGACCCAGGTATTGGCGCTCCCACGGCGTGATCTGGCTGTGGTAATGGGTCAGCTCCACCTCCTTCACCGCCAGGTAGGCGGCGCTGAACTCCGCGCCGAACAGCCGCTCGGCGGCGTCGCCCGCGGCCATCGTCTCGCAGGCGGCGTCCAGGGTGTTGGGCAGGCTGGCGCGTTCGCTCTTGAACACATTGCCGGTGGCGGGCTCGCTGGGCTCTAAGCGGCCTTCTATGCCCAGCAGGCCGGCGCCCAGGCTGGCCGCCAGCGACAAATAGGGGTTGGCGTCGCAGCCCGGCAGCCGGTTTTCCACGCGGCGGCCCTCGGGGCCGGACACCGGCACCCGCAGACCCACCGAGCGGTTGTCCAGGCCCCAGCTCAGGTTGACCGGCGCGGCCATGCCCTTGACGAAGCGGCGGTAGGAGTTGGGGCTGGGGCAAAACAGCGGCATCAGTTCCGGCAGATAGCGCTGCAGCCCGGCGATGAAGCCGTGGAAGGTGTCGGAGGCTTCGCCGTCGGCGCGGCTGAACACATTGTCGCCGCGCTGGTCCACCACGCTTTGGTGCAAGTGCATCGAACTGCCCGGCTGGCCCGGCAGCGGCTTGGCCATGCACACCACGCTGAGGCCGTGGCGGTTGCCTATCTCCTTCAGCGCGGTCTTGAACAAAAAGGTCTGGTCGGCCAGCGCCAGCGCGTCGCCGTGCTTGAGATTGATTTCGAACTGGCTGGGGCCCATCTCGTGGACGAAGGTGTCGGTGGCGATGCCCAGCATTTCGCAGGCGCGGTACAGATCGTCGAAATAGGCTTCCAGATCGTTGAGCGAGGAGAAGCTGAAGGAGTCGAAACCGGCTTCGCGGCGGCCGCTGCGCAGCGTGGGCGGCTGGAAGGGCTGTTGCGGGTCGCCGTGGGCGGCGAAGATGTAGAACTCCAGCTCCGGCGCCACCACCGGCGTCCAGCCGCGCGCCGCGTAGCGCGCCAGCACCGCTTTCAGCGCCGAGCGCGGCGCCAGCGGCGTCAGGCTGCCGTCGTGATCGACGCAATCGCAGATCACGCTGGCGCGCGGGGTCTTGGCCCACGGCACCTGGCGCAGGGTGGCGAAGTCCGGGACCAGGGTCACGTCCGGATCGTGCTCGCCGTAGAAGCGGTAGTCCGGGAATTCGCCTATGCAGCTTTGAATGGGCACCGCGCGCGCGATGCGCAGCGGCTGCCCCTTGATGAAGGCCTTGGCCGGCAGGGTTTTGCCGCGGGCAAAACCGTGCACGTCGGCGAAAGCCAGTTCTACGTCACGAACATTCTGCTGAATCAGCCATTCGGCCAAGTCCGCCGGGATGGTGGCCTGGGACATGAGTCTCTCCCGATGCGCTTGCGCGTTATTGTTTGCATGTTTGGGTCTGTCTGTCCGTGGCGTTGTTTTATTTTTGGAGCGTTTGCTCTGCGGCCATTATGCCATCAGGCAGGGGCGGGAGGGCAAGCCCCGCATTGAGACGGCAAAAAGCCCCGGCGAGACGGGGCTTGGGGAAATGCGGGGAGGGGAAGGCTTGGCCGCGGTTCGCGGCCTGCGGCCTGAACGGAACCCTTACAAGCGGAAGCGGCCCACGGTCTGCTGCAGGGTGTCCGCCTGCTGATCGATGGCGCGCACCGCGTGCACGGCGTTGCTGACCGAATTCTGGGTTTCCTCCACCACGCCGGCCACCTGTTCCACATTGCCGGCGATATTGGTGCCGGCCTGGCTTTGCTCGCCCATCGCCACCACCACGTTGTGCACGTGCTCCAGCGCCTGGCTGGCCTGCTTGCTGATGGCGTCCAGGGTCTGGGCCGCCTGCTGCACCTGCTCGACGCCGCCTTCCACCGCCGGACGGATTTCGTCCATATGCTTGGACACGCTGCCGGTTTCGCTGACCACCGCCTGCACGATGGTGGAGATTTCGTCGGTGGCGGCGGCGGTGCGTTCCGCCAGCTTGCGCACCTCGTCGGCCACCACCGCGAAGCCGCGGCCCATTTCGCCGGCACGCGCGGCTTCGATCGCCGCGTTCAGCGCCAGCAGATTGGTCTGGTTGGCGATGTCGCGAATGGTTTCGGCGATGCCGCTGATGTTGCGGGTGCGTTCCGCCAGCTTGCCCACCATATCGCTGGCGTCATGCACCTGGCCGGCGATGTTGCGGATGCCGTCGGCGGCCTGGGCGGCCAGCGATTCGCCCTGGCGCGCCAGCTCCACGGTGTCGCGCGAGCCGGATTCGGTGTCGCGGGCGCTGGCGGTGACGTGATCTATGCTCACCGACAGCTGTTCGATGGCGGCGGCGGCGGAGCTGGTGGAGGAGCTGGCCACGCCGGAGACGTCGTGCACCTTGTCCATGTCGCTGGAAAGCTGGCGGCTGGCCTGGTTGATATTGGTGGCGGCCAGGCGGATCTCCTCAATCATCTGGCGCAGCTTCAGCTGCATTTCGCGCATCGCCGCCAGCAGGCTGTGCGGCGGGCCCTGCACCGCGATGTCGGTGCCCAGGTCGCCGTCGGCGATGGCCTTGACCACCTGCGCCGCGTAATTGGGATCGCCGCCCAGCGATTGCATGATGCTGCGGGATACCAGCAGGATCAGCGCGGCCAGCGTGATCATGCCGATGCCGGCGATGATCAGCAGCGTGCGCGCCTGGCTCCAGAACAGCTGGTCGATGTCGTCGATGAAGATGCCGGTGCCCACCATCCAGCCCCAGGGGTCGAAGCGCACCACGCCGTTGAGCTTGGGAACCTCTTCCTTGCTGCCCTTGCGCGTGGTCTGGATGGTCACCAGGCCGTAATGGTCTTTCTGCAGCGCTTCCTCGTACACCGCCACCGTGGTGCGGCCGTCCGGCAGCGTGCTGCCCATGTCCACCTTGCCCACCCGGTCCTTGTTGGGGTGGAACATCACCACGTTTTGCGGGTTGCGGCCGAAGAAGTAGATGTCGTCCACCTTGAGCGCGTTGAGCGCGGCGATGGCTTGTTTCTGGGCGTCGGCGCGCGGCAGGCCTTTTTCTTCCAGTTTCTGGAAGTGGCTCATGGTGCCTTCCGCCATGCGCAGCAGGTGGGTGATTTGCTCGCGCTTTTCCTGGCCCAGCGTGGCGCGGGTGGAAAGCAGCGCCACGGCCGCGATGCTGAGCAGAGCCAGCAGGCTGGCCGCCATGATGATGAACAGTCTGGTATTGACCCGCATGATGTTCGCTTTTCGAAGGTGGATGTCTGATTGTGGGCTGTCGGCCCTGTCTTTGCCGGCGGCAAGGACAGGGCCGGGATTATCGCCTGTTCTAGTATGGTTTTATGACATTACAAGCAACAAGATCAAGGGTTTGGTATTAATACGGAAGGATGAACGCCGCCGGCGGCGGCGTTGCGACGGGGTTTTCAGTCGTGGACTTGCAGTCGGCCGCTGGCGATGGCGGCCTTGAACACCTGGTAATCGGCTTCCACCTGGTCGGCATAGGCCAGCGCGTAGCCGGCGATGGCCTGGTCCAGCTTGTCGCTGTCGCCCACATAGCCGGCCAGTTGGGCGGCCTGGCCGCCGGATTTGGAGTGGGCGCGCGCCAGCGCCCAGGCGCAGGCCTGGCCGTAGGCGGTCAGCGCTTCCGACGTGACGAAGGCCTCCAGCGACGGCGCCGCCTTCATGTCGCGCAGCTGGCGCACGTAGAAGTGGCGGCCGGCCGGGCCGGTGGTCCAGCCCAGGAACAGGTCGCTGGCCGCCTGCATCAGGCGCTGGCCGAACACCACGCGCTTGCCCTGGTGGCCATGCACGCAGGCCTGGGTGTAGGGCTCCAGCACCGAGGGACGCGCCTCCTTCAATTGCAGGAACAGCGGCTGGTCGAAGTTGTCTTGCAACAGCATCACCAGACAGCGGGTGCCCACGCTGCCCACCCCCACCACCTTGAACGCGCAGTCCACCAGCCGGAAACGCTCCAGCAACTGGCGGCGGTCTTCCTTCAGCGTGTCGATGTAGTTGTCCAGCATCGGCTTGACCAGCGCCTCGGCGTCGTCGGTGGACAGCCAGCTGTCGTCGTTGTCCAGCAGGGTGTTCTTGTCGTGCAGATGGAAGATCACCGGCGGGTTGTCGCGCAGGCGCAGCGTGCCGTCCTCCAGCTCCGTCATCTTGGGCAGCAGCTTTTCCTGGGTCTGGTGCCTGGCCTTGTCGGACAGCTTGAGCATTTGCTGGCGGATGGCGTCGGTGGGCGCGCGCTCCAGCAATTGCTCGAAGCCCACCTTGGTGTACCACAGCTCCAGCTGCCCCATGCGCGCGTACTCGTTGACGCGGCGCCGGTAGACCTCGCTGGCGCGGCACACCATGTCCCGCGCCTGGCTTTCGCTAAAGCTCTGGCCGCGCGCGGCCAGCACCAGGCTGACCGCCAGCCGTTTCAAATCCCATTCCCACGGGCCGTGGTGGGTTTCGTCGAAATCGTTGATGTCGAAGATCAGCTGCCGCTCGGGAGAGGCGAAGAAGCCGTAGTTCATCAGGTGGGCGTCGCCGCAGATCTGCAGCTTCAGGCCGCTGGACGGGTTGGCGGCCAGGTCGGCGGCCTGGATCATGGCGAAGCCGCGGAAGAAGGTGAACGGCGAGACCTGCATCCGGCTGTAGCGCAGCGGAATCAGTCCCTGCACCCGGCCTTGGGAGGTGTGCTCCACCATGGCCACGACGTCGCGCGGCGCGCTGAGCCGGTTTTCCGCTTGCAGGGTGCGGGAGCAGGATTGGCGCAACGCCTTGCCGGCGGCGTAGTGCAGTTCGTACTTGGCGTGGTAATTGGACATGCGGGCTCCTGGGCGAAGATCTCCTGTCCAGTGTAACCGCTGGAGGATTTTTGTCAGCGGGGAAGCGGCGCCGGACCACGGCCGCGCTTATCCACAGACTTGTCCCCGTTTCATCCACATTGCGCACAGCGCGGCGGGCGTTTTAAAAGTTGTGCACAAGAGAGAAAGGCAAGCGGATGCAATCAAACCGGGCGTTTGGCGGAGCCACTTTATGGTTATCCACAGTGTTGTGCACAGTTTGCGCACATTTTCCACAGCGGAGGGGCCGCGGCCGGCGCTGTCCACAGCCCGGCCGGGGGACGGATCAGCCGCGTTGCGCGCAGTCGTTGACCAGCTTGCGCCAAGCCTTGCTGTAACTGAGGCCGTGGGTGTTCACCGTCAGCCTGCTGGCGTCGCCGTCCGGCCGGATGAGGATTTCCAGCCCGTCCTTATTGGTGGCGGGGTTGGTCAGGCGCACGGCTTCGCCGCGCTCTCCGCCGCGCTCGCGTTCGATGTATTCGCTGGGGATGCGCAGCTTGCGCATGCGCTCGTCCAGGCAGTTGGCCACGACGGGCGGCGGGGCCTTGGCTTTCAGCGTGGCGACCGGGTCGTTCAGATTGGCGAGAGCAGGCACCACCGCGCAGCTCAGGGCGACGCCGAGCGCGGTTTGCAGCAATAGGGATTTGCAGTGTTCGATCAGATTGGGCATGGCTTTAACTTGCAGAAGGACGACGTACCAGGGTTGGAAACGCCGCGTCGCGCGCAAGTTCGAGTTAGGCCGCTTGCAGGTGTTAAGGAGTTTGGGAACGGGGGAGGGAAGGGCGCCTTGGACCGGTCTTCAGCCGTGCAGCGCGGCGGACTCGCCGACGATGGCGAGCAGCAGCCAGATTTGCCAATGGCTGCTGCGCGCCAGCGAATCGGCGCCGCGCAGCTCCAGGCTGCGCTGGATGCGCAGCTGGCTTTGCCAGCGCATCAGGCCGCGCGAAGCGCGGACTTCCAGCAGCAACAGCGGGGCCAGGGTCAGCAGCTTGAGCATGAAGAGCGGTTGTTGCAGGCGGGCGGGGTCCAGCGACAGCAGGCCCAGCCCGCTGACGGTCCACAGCGCCAGCGCCAGCAGCCACCAGCGATGGCTGCGGAACAGCTGCGGGGTCTGGCTGGGGAATTGTTGCTGGCGCAGCAGGCCGGCGCGGCTCCAGAGCGCGGCCAGGCCTGCGCCCAGAGCCAGTAGATGCAAGCTTGCCAGCAGCCAATGCCACAACATGGTTCGCCTCCCGCCCCCAAGAGATGCCCTACACGGTAAACAGGGGCGCGGCGGCTGGCAAGCTTATTTGGTTCGCCGCTTGACCGGCTGCGGCTTTAGCCGCCGAAGCGCTGCCCAGGCTGGGCGCGGCGCAGGAAATCCAGCATGGCGGGCACGCGCTCGGAACCTTCGGCCGGGGACCAGGCGGCCAGGTTCTGTTCCTGCAGCGGCAGATAAGGGCCGTGCTTGACTTCGAACACCACGCTGCCCGGCAGCAGCGACACCACCGAGTGCCAGGTATTCGCCGGCATTTCGAACACGCGCGCGCCGTCTTCGCCCAGGCGGTGGCGGCCTTGCACCACGCCGGCATCGTCGAACACGATCACCTCGAAGGCGCCGCTGAGCGCGATCAGCATTTCCCAGCTGTGGTCGTGGCGGTGCGGGCGGACATAGGTGTCCGGCTCCATGGCGATGGCCAGGCGCTGGATCGGGTCTTCCAGCTGGGCGTGGAAATTCTGGTTGGCGCGCAGGCGCGGCGCACAGGCGGCTTTGGCCGATAGCGCGGCCAGGTCTTGTTGGTTCAGGGTCAGCATGGAATTGCCCGGTAGGGAAGCAAAGCAGCGATTATCAATGAAAACGCCGCCGGCAGCGAGGCCGGCGGCGTTGTTCGCGCCTGGGCGGAAACCGGCCAGAGGCCGGCTCCCCGGGCGGCGGAATCAGGAGCGGATCTGGCCGTCGCCCAGCACGATCCACTTCTGGCTGGTCAGGCCGGTCAGGCCCACCGGGCCGCGGGCGTGGATCTTGTCGGTGGAAATGCCGATTTCCGCGCCCAGCCCGTACTCGAAGCCGTCGGCGAAGCGAGTGGAGGCGTTGACCATCACGCTGGCGGAATCCACCTCGCGCAGGAAGCGGCGCGCGCGGCCGTAGTCCTCGGACACGATGGCGTCGGTGTGGTGGCTGCCCCAGTGGTTAATGTGTTCGATGGCGTCGTCCAGATCCTTGACCACCTTGACCGCCAGGATGGGCGCCAGGTATTCGCTGGCCCAGTCCTCGTCGCCGGCCGGCCGCACCTTGTCGCCCAGAATCGCGCGGGTGCGCTCGCAGCCGCGCAGCTCCACGCCTTTTTCCCAATAGGCCTCAGCCAGGCGCGGCAGGATGAATTCCGCGAAGGCGGTGTGCACCAGCAGGGTTTCCATGGTGTTGCAGGTGCCGTAGCGGTGGGTTTTGGCGTTCAGCGCGATGTCGAAGGCCTTGTCCGGGCTGGCGGTGTCGTCGATGTAGACATGGCAATTGCCGTCCAGATGCTTGATCACCGGCACCCGCGCCTCGGCGCTGATGCGGGCGATCAGGCCCTTGCCGCCGCGCGGCACGATCACGTCCACGTATTCCGGCATGGTGATCAGCTCGCCCACCGCGGCGCGGTCGGTGGTGGCCAGCACTTGAACCGCCTCGGCCGGCAGGCCGGCTTCGCGCAGGCCTTCGTGCACGCAGGCGGCGATGGCCTGGTTGCTGTGGAAGGCTTCGGAACCGCCGCGCAGCAGCGCGGCGTTGCCGGATTTCAGGCACAGGCCGGCGGCGTCGGCGGTGACGTTGGGCCGCGCCTCGTAAATGATGCCCACCACGCCCAGCGGCACTCGCATCTTGCCCAGCTGAATGCCGGACGGCCGGTAAGCCATGTCGCTGACCTCGCCCACCGGGTCCGGCAGCGCGGCGATCTGGCGCAGGCCTTCGGCGATGCCGGCGACGGTTTTCTCGTTCAAGGCCAGGCGGTCCAGCAGCGCCGGCTCCAGGCCGGCCTTGCGCGCCGCGTCCATGTCCTGGGCGTTGGCGGCCAACAGCTTGGCCTGGTCGCGCAGGATGGCGTCCGCCATCGCCAGCAGCGCGCGGTTCTTCTGCGCGGTGTCGGCGCGGGCCAGTTCGCGGCTGGCCTTGCGGGCGGCCTTGCCCGCCTGTTGCATATAGTCTTTGACGTTCATGTCTTTGAGTCCGGGATTGCAAAAACGTGTGGAATGGACCGAGAGTAAACCAAAGCGCGGAGAGCGGCCAGCCCGTAGCCCCGCTCAGGGGGCGGTATCGGGCGGCGCGGCCGGCGGGGCGTACCACGCGGCGGCCGGCACCACTACCGGCTGTTCCGGCTGGGCCACGAAGTTGGGCGACATGATTTGCACGCCGAACTCATTGAAGACGTCCTGAATCTGAGCGTGCAGCGCGTGGCGTCCCTCGGCCGGCAGCACGCCGGGGCGTAATTGCGCCTGGAGCTCGTATTCAACGTAGTAATCCTGCAAGCTCAGTTGCCGCACTTGCGGCGCGACGGCGGGGTCTACCGATTCCGCGCGCCGCGCCGCCAGTTCCAGCAGCGCCTGAACCTGCCGCCACGGGGTGTCGTAGCCTATGGTCACTTTGGTGCAGACCGCCAGGCCTTTGCGCCGCGAGTGGCGGCTGAGATTGACCACCTTGCCGCTGACCACCACCGCGTTGGGCAGGGTGATTTCATATTCGGCGCGCGTCTGGATTTTGGTGGACAGCGCCGAGAGCTCGGTGATCTTGCCTTCCACGTCGCCGATCTGAACATAGTCGCCAGGACGGAAGGCCCGCGAGTAAATCAGCACCAGCCCGCTCATCGCATGCGTCATGATGCCGGCCGATCCCAGGGTCACCATCAGGCCGAAGAAGACGCTGACGCCCTTGAAAGCATCGGAATTGGCGCCGGGAAGATAAGGGTAGGCCACCGTCAGCGCGAATAGCCACAAGACCCCGGAGGCGAGCCGCCGCGTAGCCCCCACGGTTTCCGAGTGCAGGCCGGGCAGTTCCAGCTGGCCGCGCTCCACCAGGGCGAACAAGGCGGCCAGGCCTTTGTTCAGCAAGCGGGTCAGCAGGAAGATGACGACTACCGTCACGAGGCCGGGCACCGCCGCCAACGTGCTGCTGGCGATGTCGGCCAGCAGCCGCATCAGCGAGCGTCCCAGTTGCTGGCCCCAGCTGCGGGTGTAGGGGAATTGCTTCAGCACAAAGGACAAGTAGACATAGCAGGCCATCAGGGCGCTGAGCACAGCGGTCAAATCCACCAGTCGCTGTTCCGCTCGGCGCAAGAGCAGCAGCAGATTGTAGCGAGAACCGCCGCCGCTTGAGGCGGCCAGCTTGCGCAAGGAGGCGCGTCTCAGCCGACTGATCAGCCAGAGCAGGCCGCCCAGCGCCAGCGTGGCCAACAGCGCCAGTGCGGCGGCGCGCAGCATATGGCCGGGCGAGCGTAGTTCCAGCGCTTGCAGCCGCACCTGATCCAGCCTTTGCCGCACTCGCTGGCCCGCTTGTTCCAGGCTGAGGAAATCGCCGGGGTCCAGGTCTTGCTCATAAAGCACGAACAGAGGCTTTCCGTTCAGGCTGAATTGCAGCGCCTTGACGCCATTCGCCTGAAGCGGCGCGGCCTGCACTGCTTGTTGCAGGTCCTCGCCGCTCAAGTTCTTGCCGCGTTCCAGCGCGCGGGCCACGCGCGCTTCCGGCGTTAGCGCGCCTTGTTTGGACAGCAGCAGCACGATGTCCTGATTGCCCACCGTCAGCGTGCGCGCGCTGTCTTCCGGGCTTGGGTTTTGTCTGGGTTCGGCGGCGGGCGCGACTGGGCTGTACAGGCAGAGCAACAGCAGGCAATAGCGGGCAAGGGTTGGCATCCGCATCCTCTTTGTCGAAATATTTTAATGTCATTACCTGGTTTCAGAGTAGCGGAAGCCGCCGCCGTTTTCATGGGAAGGCGATGAAGCGGTTTGCGTTCTGCCGCCGGTTGTCAGCGGCGGCACGATGAGCGCGCCTTTGAAAGGCTGTTCATAAGGTCTGTGACATCCACCCCCTTGGCTATTTGCGCCAAGTTCGTTTGGTTCGCGAGACGTGGCGCAGGCGCTAAAACGCGATGGGATGTCAGGGAAATGAGAGGGTCTTGTTAGATGATTGAGGGATAAAGGTATTTCACAATATTATTTATGGATATAACAGTCCTTGGGTATAGTCGGGAACATCGCCGATTACTCCTTAAGAAAAGGTCTGTCCATGAAGCTCCGCCTTGCCCTGGCCGCCCTGCTGCTGGCCGCGTCCGGCTCCGCGCTGGCCGACGCCACCCTGCTCAACGTGTCCTACGACGTGATGCGCGACTTCTACAAGGACTACAACCCGGCCTTCCAGAAGGCCTATAAGGCCAAGACCGGCGAAACCGTCACCCTGCAACAGTCGCACGGCGGCTCCAGCAAGCAGGCGCTGGCGGTGGCCAACGGCCTGGCCGCTGACGTGATCACGATGAACCAGGCCACCGACATCGATCTGCTGGCCGGCAAGGGCCTGCTGCCGGCCAATTGGGCCAGCCGTCTGCCCAACCACGCGGTGCCGTTTACCTCCACCATCGTGTTCCTGGTGCGCAAGGGCAATCCGCAGCAAGTGCGCGACTGGAGCGACCTGGCCAAGCCCGGCCTCAAGGTGGTGATCCCCAATCCCAAGACCTCCGGCAACGGCCGTTACAGCTATCTGGCGGCCTGGGGCTATGCCTTGAAGCAGCCGGGCGGCAACGAGGCCAAGGCCCAGGACCTGGTGGGCCGCATCTTCAAGAACGTGCCGGTGCTGGACGGCGGCGGCCGCGCCGCCACCACCACCTTCATGCAGCGCCAGATCGGCGATGTGTTGGTGACCTTCGAGAACGAGGCGGAAATGATCGCCCGCGAATTCGGCCGCGGCGGTTTCGAGCTGGTCTATCCCAGCCTGTCGGTGCTGGCCGAGAACCCGGTGTCGGTGGTGGACAAGGTGGTGGACCGCAAGGGCAGCCGCAAGCAGGCGGAAGCCTATCTGCAATACCTGTGGAGCCCGGAAGGCCAGAAGCTGGCCGCCGACAACTACCTGCGCCCGCAGGATCCGGCGGTGGCCAAGCAGTTCGCCGCCCGCTTCCCGGCGGTGAAGACTTTTACCGTGGCCAGCGTGTTCGGCTCCTGGGCCGCGGTCAATCAGAAGCACTTCGCCGACGGCGGCAGCTTCGACCAGATCTTCAGCAAGAAATGAGCGCATGATGGCGGCCAGCGGCTTCAATCTGATCAACAAGCGCCATTCGGTGCTGCCCGGCTTCGGCCTGTCCTTCGGCATTACCCTGTTCTGGCTGGGCCTGATCGTGCTGCTGCCCTTCGCCGCGCTGCTGTGGTCCGCGCACGGCATGGGCTGGGCGGCCTTTGTTGATGCGGTGGCCCATGAGCGCGTGATGGCCGCCATCCGCCTGTCCTTCGTCTCAGCCGGCATCGCCGCGCTGATCAATCTGCTGTTCGGCTTCCTGGTGGCCTGGGTGCTGGTGCGCTACCGCTTTCCCGGCAAGCGCTTGATCGACGCGCTGGTGGACCTGCCGTTCGCGCTGCCCACCGCGGTGGCCGGCATCGCGCTGACCACGCTGTACGCGCCCAACGGCTGGATAGGCCAATACCTGGAGCCGCTGGGCCTGAAAGTGTCGTTCACCCCGCTGGGCATCATCGTCGCGCTGACCTTCATCGGCCTGCCCTTCGTGGTGCGCACTGTGCAGCCGGTGCTGGAAGACCTAGAGCGCGAGCTGGAAGAAGCCGCCACCTGTCTGGGCGCCGGGCGCTGGGACATCTTCCGGCGCGTGATCTTCCCGGCGGCGCTGCCTGCCTTGATCACCGGCGGCGCAATGGCCTTCGCCCGCGCCACCGGCGAGTACGGCTCGGTGATCTTCATCGCCGGCAATATCCCGATGGTGTCGGAAATTGCCCCGCTGATCATCGCCGCCAAGCTGGACCAGTTCGATCAAAACGGCGCGGTGGCGGTGGCGCTGGTGATGCTGGCCATCTCCTTCCTGTTCCTGTTCGCCATCAACCTCATCCAATGGTGGGCCGCGCGCCGCTACGGCGCGGGTAAATGACATGCAAAGCCTGACCACTGAATCGCGCCTGGTGCGCTATCTGCTGACCGGCCTGGCCCTGGCCTTCCTGTTCCTGTTCCTGCTGGTGCCGCTGCTGGCGGTGTTCTGGGAAGCCTTCCGCAAGGGCTGGGATCTGTACCTGGCCGCGCTGACCGAACCGGACGCGCTGGCGGCGATCAAGCTGACGCTGACCGCCGCCGTGATCGCCGTGCCGCTTAACCTGGTGTTCGGCGTGGCCGCGGCCTGGGCCATCGCCCGCTTCGAATTCCGCGGCAAAAGCTTCCTGACCACGCTGATCGACCTGCCGTTCGCGGTGTCGCCGGTGGTGGCCGGCCTGATGTACGTGCTCTTGTTCGGCGTCAACACCGCGCTGGGCGGCTGGCTGCAACAGCACGGCCTGCAAGTGATCTTCGCCGTGCCCGGCATCGTGCTGGCCACCGTCTTCGTCACCTTCCCCTTCGTGGCCCGCGAGCTGATCCCTCTGATGCAGGCCCAGGGCGCGGACGAGGAGCAGGCGGCGCTGGTGTTGGGCGCTTCCGGCTGGCAGACCTTCTGGCGCGTGACCCTGCCCAACGTCAAATGGGGCCTGCTCTACGGCGTGATCCTGACCAATGCCCGCGCGATGGGGGAATTCGGCGCGGTGAGCGTGGTTTCCGGCCATATTCGCGGCCAGACCAACACCATTCCGCTGCACGTGGAAATCCTGTACAACGAGTACAACTTCGTCGGCGCCTTCGCTTGCGCTTCGCTATTGGCCTTCCTCGCCCTGGTGACCCTGGGCGTCAAGAGCCTGGTGGAGTGGCGGATGGCGCGACAGAGCGACGCCGCCGCGGAACGCAGCGCGGCCGCTCGCCTGGCCGCCGCCGGCCGCGCCATAGCCAAGGACCAGCCCGCATGAGCATAGAAATCCGCAATATCCGCAAGCAGTTCGGCGACTTCGTCGCGCTGGACAATGTCAGCCTCAACGTGGAGGCCGGCGAACTGCTGGCGCTGCTGGGGCCGTCCGGCTGCGGCAAGACCACCTTGCTGCGCATCATCGCCGGCCTGGAACAGCCGGATGCCGGGCAGGTGCTGTTTGCCGGCGCCGACGCCACCCACACCCACGTGGCCGAGCGCGAAGTGGGCTTCGTGTTCCAGCATTACGCGCTGTTTCGTCACATGACGGTGTTCGACAACGTGGCCTTCGGCCTCAGCGTCAAGCCGCGCAAGAACCGGCCCGGCAAGGACGAGATCCGCGACAAAGTGATGCAGCTTCTGAAAATGGTGCAGCTGGACTGGCTGGCGGACGCCTATCCAGGCCAGCTGTCCGGCGGCCAGCGTCAGCGCATCGCGCTGGCGCGCTCGCTGGCGGTGGAACCCAAGGTGTTGCTGCTGGACGAACCCTTCGGCGCGCTGGACGCCAAGGTGCGCAAGGACTTGCGCCGCTGGCTGCGCGACCTGCACAACGATATGCACATCACCAGCGTGTTCGTCACCCACGATCAGGAAGAAGCGCTGGAAGTGTCGGACCGGGTAGTGGTGATGGACCACGGCCACATCGAGCAAGTGGGCCGTCCGGACGACATCTACGAAAACCCGGCCACGCCCTTCGTCACGCAGTTCCTGGGCGATGTGAACCTGTTCCACGGCCGCATTGAGCGCGGCCAGTTGCAGATCGGCGGCTACGCTCATGCGCTGGAAGGGCTGAGCCTGGCCAGCGGCGACGAGGCGGTGGCCTATGTGCGCCCGCATGATCTGGACCTGTCGCGCCACGCCGACGGCGCGCTGGCGCAGGGCACGGTGGAGCATATCCACGCGGTGGGCCCCATTGTGCGGGTGGAGCTGGTGCAGGCCGACGGCCAGAGCATCGAGGCGGCGGTGAGCAAGGAGCGCTACCGCGAGCTGGGGGTATTGCCCGGCGACAGCCTGTACGTGACGCCGAAGAAGCTGTCGGTGTTCGCCAAACCGGAAGGTCAGGATTACGTGATCTGAGCGCTTGTCGTCTTCATTCAAAACGCCCCGGTTTCCGGGGCGTTTTTTGTTTGAACGATGGTTGGTCTAGCTTGTTGGTGGGTATCGCCTACGGCTCCACCCACCCTACAAATCCTCCTGCCGTAGGGTGGGTAGAGCGCAGCGATACCCACGCAGATATGCGGCGGAATCCATCCTTGGGTTTCGATGGCGGGGTTTTTGGTGGGTATCGCCTGCGGCTCCACCCACCCTACAAATCCCCCGCCGTAGGGTGGGTGGAGCGCAGCGATACCCACCAGCCGAGGTCAGCGATTGCGCAGGCGGATGCGGCGGAAACGCGCTTCCAGCTTGAGCCGTTGTCCCAGCGCCAGGTAGATCTGGTGTTGGCTATCCACATGGCGGTAGACGCGGACCCGGTCGGCGCCCAACAGCATGATTATTTCCAGATAGTTGAAGAAACCCATCCACTGGCCGCGTCCATCGCGGTGGTCAAAATCGATGTCGCGGGCGACACGGCTGAGCAGGCCCTTGCCGACGTATTCCCGATTGTCCTTCAGCCATTGCAACAGGTGGGCCGCACATTCGCGGCCGTAGGCGTTGTCGGCGGGGTAGTCCTTGCTGGGCGCGGGCATCTGCCAGTAATGCGCATAGGTACGGCCGGGGCAGAAGCGGACGAAGGGGAGCAGCGCTTCCTGTTGCTCCAGCGAGTGCAGTTTGTAACGGCGGCGACGGGGAAAGTTTTGAGGATGTTGCATGGTGTTTCTCCTGTAATGACACAAGATGAAGCACCTGATCCCAAGTCGGAGGGAGCAGGATTGGCGTCTAAACAAATCAAATCGTTGAAAGTGCAGGCTTATAGCCCACCATGCGCCTGCCAAAATGGCTTTGCCATGGATAAAGCAGCCAACGCAGCATGCTGCGTTGGCTTGTCGACTTCGGAAACGAGACGCCAATCCCGTGTGCCGCATGTGGGCGGCAACGTGGGGATTGTTCCTGAGGGAGTGCTTGGGGTCAAGGCGGTGTGGCTGGTTCAGCAAGGTGTGCGGGTGAGGATTAGGCAAGCGCGTAGCGGGATTGGCGTACCGAGTGAACCCCAAACCGGTGAGTGCATTACACTCTCCCTCCATGCGCCTGCCAAATGACGTAGCAAGGCTGGGATTGTTGCCGAGGAAAAGGGGTGGATCAAGGCGACGTGGTGAGTTTGGTTAGGTGAGAGGGTTTTGAATCCGCTGCGCGGATGATGATTTTCATTGCCGGGGCTGCCCGGCGGGCAGGAAGGGGAATTTGCGCGGCCAAATTCCCCTTCACCCCAAAGGCCGCCCTGCAAGCCTGGCCTACGGCTTCCCGCCGGGGCCCGTCAGGCCCGAGGCGCGGCTGAACTCGCAGCGCGCTACCGTCGCGCTGCTCGAACAGGCAGCCGCTTAAGACCTCGGGCCTGCCACCCGTCGGCAGGCTTGAAGGGACTAGGGGCGCGTCGGCTACGTGGTTTCTTCTTGAAACATCATCCGCAAAGCGGATGCAACAACCCCCTCACGCAAATACCAAAGCCCCGGTCAAATCCCCCGGCGGCTGCGCGCCGCGCGCGCGGAACGCCGCATTGCGCGCGCTGACCCCTTCTAGCTCCGGCAAATCATGCAGCCGGCTGATGAAACGGATGATGGACGTCGTATCGTAAAAGGTGTGATCCACATGCCCGCGCTTGGCGAACGGCGACACGATGATCGCCGGAATCCGCGAACCCGGCCCCCAGCGGTCCCCCTGCGGCGGCGCCACATGGTCCCACCAGCCACCGTTCTCGTCATGGGTGATCACCACCAGCATGTGCTTCCATTGCGGCCCGCTCATCAAATGCTGCAACACATTGGCCACGTGACGGTCGCCGGACTCCACGTCGGAATAACCGGCGTGCATGTTCAGATTCCCCTGCGGTTTGTAGAAGGCCACCGCGGGCAGTTTGCCGGCCACGGCGTCGGCGATGAAGCGGTTGGAAATCGGGCTGTCGCCCAGGCCGCCGTCCAGCAGATGGCGCTCGCGCGTGGCGCTGCCGGGTGCGAACTGGCGGAAGTAATTGAAGGGCTGGTGATGGTACTGGAAATTGGGCGCGTCGCCGCCGCCCTTGCCGTCCAGCGCCGCCTGCCAGCTGCCGCCGTACCAGGCCCAGCCAATGCGCTTGTTGGACAGTAGATCGCCGATGGTGCGGTAGCTTTGCGGCGGCAGGGTGCTGGGGTCTTGCGGGTCGGCGTAGCGCTTGTCGCCGCCTTCCGCCGGGCGCACGAAGCTGGGCTGGTAGGGCGGGGCCATGGTGTTGACCGCGTAGCCGTCCGGGGTGATGGCGCCGCTGTTGACGAATTTGGGCGGGCCGTCCAGCGCCGAAGCCGGGGATTTGGGGTCCAGCGCCAGCCGGCGGCCGGTGGGGCCGTCGGCCAGCACGGCGATTTTCTTCTTGGCGGGGGTCTGGGCGGCGTTGAAGTATTCCGGGGTGCGCGCGGCGATCAGGAACTGGTGGTTGAGGTAGGAGCCGCCGAAGGCCGCCATGAAGAAGTTGTCGCACAGGGTGAAGCGGCGGGCGATCTGCCATTGGTTGAGGGTGCGCGCGGTGTCCGGGTAGTGGCCCATCACCAGCGCGCCGGAGTCGCCCCAGGCGGCGAACTGGTCGTTGCGGCCGTCGTTGATCTGCATCTGGTTGTGATAGAACAGATGGCAGAGGTCGCGGGTGATCACCGCTTCCGGCAAGGGTTGGCCCTCGGCGTCTTTCAGCGGGAACGGCGCGTTGGGCAAGCCCTGGATGTCTTTTTCCTCGATGAAGTAGCGCTTGCCGGCCACGGTCTGGCCGGTGGGCACCAGGCCGCCCCAGATCTTGGGCAGGCCGGACAGCGGGCGGCCGTCGCGGTCGCGTTGCTGCGCCTGTTCCGGCCTGACCGCGCTCAGTGGTTTGGCCACGCCGGGGAAGTTGCCGTAAAGGTTGTTGAAGCTGCGGTTTTCCAGGTAGATCACCACCACGTTCTTGATATTGGCCTTGAGCAGGGCGTCCAACGGGCCGCGGCGTGGATGGCCGGACGGCGTCGCCGCGGCCGCCGCGGGCAGCGCACAGCTGGCGCCGATGGCGGCCAGGCCTTCGAACAGACGGCGGCGGGAAGGGTCTTGCGGGGCGTCCGCTTCGGTCTGCGGCGGGCGGTCCTGCTCATCGGCGGTGGTCATGATGTGTCCTTGTCTGGGGTCCAGCATGTACGAACCTGTTTACGCTCTGCTGCGCGTCGGCGATACGGCGTTGAAACCGAGCTCAAAATGCTCATGTACCACGAGTACATTCCGCTTTTTCGCTCGTTTTCGCCTTGTCTCTCCTTAGCTCGCGAGATCGTAAACACGTTCTAAGGGCGCGTCAGCCGGGTGGCCGGCGCGCGACATCGTCCATCATCCCGCCGCGGTGTTGCGGCGGGATGTCGGCGGTGAAGGAGGTCTCAGTCGGCGCGCAGCGCGGCGGCGCGCGCTTCCGCCAGCGGCTGGATAATTTCCTCCGGCAGGAATTCGCGGAACAGCGCGTCCGCCGGCGGTTGCCCGCGCAGCAGTTCGATCGGGTCGCGGCCGTCTATGCTGCCGAGGTTGGGCGCGTGGACGAAGTAGCCCAGCAGCCGTTGCAGCCGCGGCGGCAGCGCGCGGGCCAGTTCCCTGGTGACGGCGAGATATTGGTTTTCCGCCTGGCGCAGCCAGCCCAGGTTGTAGCTGATGACGACGCCGGTGCGCGGTTGCTTTGTCTGGTTGGCGCCGCCGCCGTGGATCAGCGAGCCCAGGTAGATCAGCACCGAGCCGGCGGGCATGGCGGCGCTGATGACTTCTTCCGGCCTGGGGTCGCGCGGCTCCGGCCAGCGGTGGCTGCCGGGCACGACGCAGGTGGCGCCGTTGTGCTCGGTGAAGTCGTCCAGCGCGTACATGCAGTTGATCATTTTTTCCGATCCGGGCGCGGTGCCGGGGAACATCAGGTCGTCGCTGTGCAGGAATTGGCGCGGCTCGCCGGGGCCTATGCTGATGGCCTGGGTGAGGTTGAGCTGGTATTCGCGGCAGCCGCGCAGCAGGAAGGCGTCCATCACTTGCAGGATCAGCGGGTGGATGGCGAGTTCGCGGGTGGCGGGCACGCGTTCGATCAGGCCGCTGATCCGACGAGTGGCGTAGCCGTAGAAATCGCCCTGGCAGGGGGCGGAGCGGTCCAGCAGCGGTTGCAACTGGGCGCGGAACTGCGCCAGGCCTTCCGGGGTCAACAGATGTTCTATCACGATGCCGCCGTCTTGTTCGAGCGCGGCGATCAGGGTTTCCGGCGCGGTGTCCGGGCGGAAGCGTTGCAGGCTGGGCATGTCTTGGGTTCCATCGTTTTATCTAATGAACCGGCGGCCGGGCCGCGGCGGTGTGGATGTCGAGCGATGTTATCTTCCGGATAGCCGTCGTGTTTGTGGAGCCGGCCTTTAGGTCAGGTGATGGATTATCCATATAGTGAATGTATTTATTAATGTAAATCGGCGCTTGTCGCGCCTTGCGCCCGGCGGGTTGTCGACCTTACCCTGAGCCTTCCCCGCCCCCCAGTCTGGAGTCCCCATGAGTGTGTCCCTGTTGAGCCGCTACGCTTTTTTCTCCTGTTGCCTGTTGTTCACCTTGTTCAGCCTGCCTTTCGTCCATTACGAGTGGTTGTGGCCGTTCACGCTGGCGGCGGCCGCGCTGACGCTGCTGGGGGTGTTCGATCTGCTGCAAACCCGTCACGCGGTGCGGCGTAATTACCCGATCCTGGGCAATATCCGTTACCTGGTGGAAAGCATCCGTCCGGAAATCCGCCAGTATTTGCTGGAGTCCGACCGCGAGCAGCTGCCGTTTTCGCGCGCGCAGCGTTCGCTGGTGTACGCGCGGGCCAAGAACGAGGGCGCGGACAAGCCGTTCGGCACCTTGATCGATGTGTATCAGCCGGGCTTCGAGTTCATCAGCCATTCGATGCGGCCGGCGCCGCTGAGCGATCCGGCCGGCTTCCGCGTGGAGATCGGCGGCCCGCAGTGCGCGCAGCCGTATTCGGCGTCTCTGTTCAATGTGTCGGCAATGAGTTTCGGCGCGCTCAGCGCCAACGCCATCCGCGCCTTGAACCAGGGCGCGCAACGCGGCGACTTCTATCACGACACCGGCGAGGGCAGCATCAGCCCTTACCACTTGGAACATGGCGGCGCGCTGGTGTGGGAGCTGGGCAGCGGCTATTTCGGCTGCCGCGACGCGGCCGGCGGTTTCGACGCGGAGCGCTTCGCCGAGCAGGCGCGCAATCCGCAGGTGAAAATGATTGAGATCAAGCTGAGCCAGGGCGCCAAGCCCGGCCATGGCGGCATTCTGCCCAAGCACAAGGTGACGCCGGAAATCGCCGCCACCCGCGGCGTGCCGCTGGGGCAGGATTGCGTGTCGCCGTCGCGCCACAGCGCGTTTTCCACGCCGATCGAACTGATGCGCTTCATCGCCCGGCTGCGAGAGCTGTCCGGCGGCAAGCCGGTGGGCTTCAAGTTCTGCCTGGGCCACCCGTGGGAGTTCATGGGCATCGCCAAGGCGATGCTGGAAACGGGTATTCTGCCGGACTTCATCGTGGTGGACGGCAAGGAGGGCGGCACCGGCGCCGCGCCGCTGGAGTTCACCGACCATATCGGCGTGCCGCTGCGCGAGGGCCTGCTGTTCGTCCACAATGTGCTGGTGGGCTTGAATCTGCGCGACAAGATCAAGATAGGCGCCAGCGGCAAGCTGGTCAGCGCCTTCGACATCGCCAGCGTGCTGGCGATAGGCGCGGACTGGGCCAATTCCGCGCGCGGCTTCATGTTCGCCATCGGCTGCATTCAGAGCCAGAGTTGCCACACCAACCGCTGCCCCACCGGGGTGGCGACGCAGGACGCGCTGCGCCAGCGCGCGCTGGTGGTGCCGGACAAGGCGGACCGGGTGTTTCATTTCCACCGCAACACCATGAAGGCGCTGGCGGAGATGCTGGCCTCGGCCGGGCTGGAACATCCGTCGCAATTGCGGCCGCACCACTTGGTGCGCCGCGTCAGCGATACCGAGATCCGGCTGTTCTCGCAGCTGCACGTTTTTTTGCAGCCGGGAGAGCTGCTGCAGCCGGAGATCAAGGCGGCCTTTTACGGCCGCATGTGGCAGATGGCGCGGGCGGACAGTTTCGAGGCCCAGCCGGCCTGAGCCTATTGCGGGGCGGAGGCGGCGCCGCTTTCTTCGTCGTCCGCGTCCTTGGGCGGCGGTACGATGCGCCATTGGCCGTCCTTGCGGCTGAAGCGCATCCGTTGTTCGCGCTCCACCGGCTTGCCGGTGAGCTTGCGGGCCTGATAGCTGACTTCGCAGTCCAGCGTGGCGTTTTCCTCGTCGTTCTGGCAGTCGTTCACCGCGGTGACGCGCAGGTCTTTGAGCGTGGACTCTACCATGGAGCGCATCAGCAGGGTGTGGGTGGATTCCGGCTTGGAATCGAATGAGGCGAGCGCCTGGGCCTTGAAAGCGGCTTCCGCCTCGGCCGGGGTCGGCTGTTCCGTCGGCGCGGCCTGGGCGAAGCCGGCGGCGAGACCGGTGATCAATATGATGATGTGTTGTTTCATGCCGCGACTTTAAGCCGGTTTGGCCGGCGGCGGCAAGCTGGGCGGCGGTCCCGGCCTTTACTTGCGGTGGTGGGCGATCAGCTTGGCCAGCGCGGCGCTGACCAGCGGATTGCTGACGCTGGCGGCGGCTTCTTCCATGCCGTCCAGCGCGTTCTGGCTGATTTTCAGCTTTTTTTCACGCGGCTTGCGCGCCAGGCGGACGTCCACCTTGACCCGGGTCTTGCCGGCGATGAAACCTTGCTTGGCCAACTGCGGCAACAGGCCGGGGGCCAGCATGCGCAGGCGGGCGGCGATGATGCCGGTGTCAGTGTAAATCACCAGCTCGTCGTCGCGGATGCGCACGGCGCGGCAGCTGCCGACCAAGAGCGGCGGCAGCAGTTTCTGGAAGGCGCGGTCCAGCTTCATCAGCTCTTTGGCTTCGGCGGTGAGCCGGGTCAGGGTGCTGTCTTTGCTGGCGATGTCGTTGAATTGGCGTCCGAACATGGCGGGCAGTCTAGTGAAAACAGTCCATTGTAGCCGCTGAGGGGGGCGCTTGGGGAGCCTTGGGCCGGCGGCGCCCCCAAGTCTTACTGTCCGCCTTCCACGTCTTCCAGGCTGAAGGTCTCGGTATGGTCGTTGTAGGAGAAGATCTCCGCGTAGCGTCCCCAGCTGATCACGGTGTCCAGCGTTTCCTCGGCGGTCTCGTCGGACAGCGAGTCTTCCAGCTCCTGGGCGAAGCGCAGCCGGGGGGCGCGCTGGCCGGGGCGCTCCTGCAACACTTTGCGGATATGGGCGGCCATCGGCACATGGCGCAGCAGATGTTCGGCGAACTGAACCTTGCGCTCCTGAGTGCCGTAGTCGGCGAACAGCTTGCCGGCGGCGGTGAGCAGGATGTCGCCGTCCTTCAGCTCGGCGAAGCCCAGGTGCTCCAGGATTTCCGCCACCGGGAACAACTCGTCCACTTCCAGCCGCAGTTTTTCGGCGATTTCCGGCATGTCGGCCTTGCCGTGATAGGGCGCTTGCGCCACTTCCTCGATCAGGCCGGCCATCAGGTTGGTGGACACCTCGCTCAGCTGGCTGCCGATTTCCAGCGGCAGCTTGTGCAGAGTGTGGGCGCTGCGGCGCGCGGTCATCAGCGCGTAGATGTCGTCCACCATCTTGCGGAAGGCCGGGTCCAGCCGGTTGCGGCGGTGCGGGAACGCCACCTTGATTTCCGCCACCACCCGGCCGGGGTTGGACGACAGCACCAGGATGCGGTCGCACATGAACACGGCTTCTTCGATGTTGTGGGTGACGATGAGCACGGACTGGATCGGCAGCTGGCCTTCGCTCCACAGGTCCAGCATGTCGGTGCGCAGCGTTTCGGCGGTGAGCACGTCCAGCGCGGAGAAGGGTTCGTCCATCAACAGCAGGGTGGGGTTGACCACCAGGCCGCGGGCGAAGCCGACGCGCTGGCGCATGCCGCCGGACAGTTCGCGCGGGTAGGCGTTCTCGAAGCCGTCCAGGCCGATCAGGTCGATGGCGGCCAGCGCGCGGCGGCGGCGCTCCTTGGCTTCCACCCCCAGCGCCTCCAGCCCGGCCTCCACATTTTGCAGCACGGTCAGCCACGGGAACAGCGCGAAAGTCTGGAACACCATGGCCACGCCCTCGGCCGGGCCGCTCAGCGGCCGGCCCTGGTAGGCGACTTTGCCGCTGCTGGGCTTGATCAGGCCGGCGATGATGCGCAGCAAGGTGGATTTGCCGGAGCCGGAGCGGCCCAGCAGGCCGACGATCTCGCCTTCGCGCAGCGTCAGGTTGACGTCGTCCAGCACCTGGATTTCGTCGTTGCCCTTGTTGAAGCCGCGGCAGACGTTTTCCAGCTGGAAGATTTCCCGTCCCAAGGTGGTGGTGTCTGGTGTCATGGTTGCCCCCTTAGCTGAGACGGAGTTTGTTTTCGGCGATGGCGTACAGCGGACGCCACAGCAGGCGGTTGAACAGAACGACGAAGATGGACATCACGGCGATGCCCAGCAGGATCTTGGGGTAGTCGCCGGCGGCGGTGGTCTGGGCGATGTAGGCGCCCAGGCCGTGGGCGGCCAGCTTGTCGTCGCCCCAGGACACGTATTCGGACACGATGCTGGCGTTCCAGGCGCCGCCCGACGCCGTTATCGCGCCGGTGACGTAGTAGGGGAAGATGCCGGGCAGCATCACTTGCCGCCACCACTGCCAGCCGCGGATGCGGAAATTGGCCGCGGCTTCGCGAAAATCGTTGGGAAAGGCGCTGGCGCCGGCCACCACGTTGAACAGGATGTACCACTGGGTGCCCAGCACGATCAGCGGCGACAGCCAGATGTCCGGGTTGAGCTTGAAGTGGACGATGAAGACCACGAACACCGGGAACAGCAGATTGGCCGGGAAGGCGGCCAGGAACTGCGCCAGCGGCTGGATTTTTTCCGCCAGCGCCGGGCGCAGGCCGATGTGCACGCCCAGCGGCACCCAGATCAGCGAGGCCAGCAGGATCAGCAAGGTGACCCGCAGCAGGGTGATCAGGCCCAGGCCCAGCACGCGCAGCACTTCGGCCGGGCCCACTTCGGTGTGGATGAAGCTCACCAGTTTCCAGGCGGCCAGCAGGCCCAGCGCCGCCACCAGCAGCCACCAGGCCACGTCGATGCCGCGCGACACCGGGGTTTGCGCCTCCGAGTGCAGGCCTTGCGGCAGGCTGTAGTTGAGGCGCAGCCGGGCGGTTTTGCGCAGCAGTTTGCCGAAGGGCTTGAGCAGCAGCTGGATGGCGCGGGTGCGCTGGATCAGCTTCAGCACCCAGGACTCCGGCGCCGATTGGCTGGAGGTGTCCTCCAGGCGGAATTTGTCGGCCCAGGCCACCATAGGGCGGAACAGGAACTGGTCGTAGACGACGATGACCACGGTCATGGTCAGGATCACCCAGCCCACCGCGGCCAGGTCCTTGTGCTGGATGGCCATGGCCAGGTAGGAGCCGACGCCGGGCAGGGTGACGGTCTTGTCGCCGACGGTGATGGCTTCCGACGCCACCACGAAGAACCAGCCGCCGGACATGCTCATCATCATGTTCCAGATCATGCCGGGCATGGAGAACGGCACTTCCAGCTTCCAGAATTTCTGCCACGGCGTCAGCCGCAGATTGAGCGAAACTTCCTCCAGATCGCGCGGCACGGTGCGCAGCGATTGGTAGAAGCTGAAGGTCATGTTCCAGGCCTGGCTGGTGAAGATGGCGAAGATGGCGGCGAACTCCGCGCCCAGCACCCGACCGGGGAACAGCGCCAGGAAGAAGGTGACGGTGAAGGAGATATAGCCCAGCACCGGCACCGATTGCAGGATGTCCAGCATGGGCACCAGCAGCAGGCCGGCGCGGCGGCTCTTGGCCGCCAGCGTGCCGTAGATCAGGGTGAAGACCAGCGCGGCGGTCATCGCGGCCAGCATGCGCAGCGTGGTGCGCAGCGCGTATTCCGGCAGATTGGCCGGGTCCAGCGTGATGGGAACGGTTTGCAGCGCGGTCAGCGGCGCCCAGGTTTCGCGGATGCCGGTGGTGGCCATCAGCAGGAAGCCGAGCAGAAGCGGAAACGCGATCAGATCCCAGCGGTTGGGGATCAGCCGCTTGGCCGTGGCGGGCATGAAATGGCGGACAAGGGCTGTCATCGGGCCTCTCCGGTTTATCGCCGCCGGCGCCGGCGGTTCGTTGTCTGTTTTGTCCGGGCGGAGTTGCGGCGGAAAGCCGGCCCGACTGTCTGGCATTGCGGCGCGACGCGCGGCCGGGATCGGCTCGCCTGCCTTCACAGCATAGGTCAGCATCGCGGCTGGCGAGGCTGTCGCGGGGGCGGGTTGGCGGCGGGAGAAATGCGCGTGGCGTAGGCGCTGGATACTAGCAGAGTTGCGTGGACGGGAATGTTACCGACGCCGCAGATTTGTTGGGCTTTTGTGACGGATTGTACTGTTTGAAACTGAGTGGCGTTTCGCCACCCGCGGCGGGGGTTCCGAGCGGGTGGCCGCGCCGATGCTTACAACACGTTGACGGCGGCGCTGCCGGCCGCCACCTCCACGGTCTTGACGCTGGCGGTGGCCGGGCTGGGCGCCGCGCCGGCGTTCAGCGCGCCCACTTTGTGGAAGGCGCAGCTGAGCTTGGCCGGCGTCAGCGTCACCAGCGCGTAACCCTGGGCGTCGCTGTCCACGTATTTGAGCCAGCTGTTGAAGCTTTGCAGGGTGTTGGTGAAGGTGTTGACCACCTGGCCGCTGACCGTGGTGTAGATCAGCGGCTTGGCCTTGGAGAAGGCCGGCACGGTGTCCACCACGTTCTTGAAATAGCTGAACAGCGAGTTGCTGGACACGCCGGCGGTAACCAGGTCCACCATCACCGGACTGGGGCTGGCGGCGTCGTAGTCGTCCATCACCGGGCCGGCGAAGAAGGCGTGGATGTCGCCGGTGAGCGCCACCACATTGCCGATGGCCTGGGTTTTCAGATAGGCCATCAGCGCTTTGCGCTCGGCGTTGTAGCCGTCCCACTGGTCGGCGTTAAGGATGAATTTGTCGAAGAACATCGACGGCGGCAGGCCGGCGTCCAGGCCGGGCTTGATGGCGGCGTTGAAGGTGCCGGCGGAAATCGCGCCGCCGCTGAGGGTGCTCAGCAGCGGCTGGGTATTGGCATAGCTGACCACCGGGGTGGAGCCGCTGGTGTTGGCGGCGGCCAGGTCCAGATAGAGCGCGCTTTGCAACTGGGCGATTTGCGGCTGGGTCAGCGTCAGGCCCAGGCCGGCCAGCTGCGGCACGAGGCCCTGGGTCAGCAGCGAGGCCACCGCGACGGTGCCGTCGAAGCCCATGCGCAGCAAGGAGACTTCATTGCCCCACAGCTTCCAGGTGGTGGCGGCGGACTTCATCTGGCTCTGCCACCAGGCGCGCTGGGTTTCGCCCAGAATGGAGACATTGAGCAGATTGCCGCCGGTGGAGGCCATCTTGCTGGCTTCCACCTGGGCCAGGGTGTTTTTCTGCACGAAGTAGCGGCTGCCGATTTCGCCGCCGGCCTGGGTTTCCGGGATGATGTGGTCGCTGCGGTACAGGCGCTCGTCGGTCATCACCAGAGTGGCCAGATCGCCGAAGGCGAAGCTGCGGTAGATCTGGATGTTCTGGAAGGAGGGGGTGTTCAAGTCCAGCTGCACGTCGGCCGGCATATTCTCGAACCAGGCCTGGCTGGCGCTGCGGCGGCGCGCGGTTTGCGGCGAGCTGTCGTCGGTGGCGGAGTATTCCTGGCGGTCCTGCCAGCAGTCGTCGGAAAACTCGTGGTCGTCCCAGATCGCTATCATCGGGAAGCTGGCGTGCAGCTTTTGCAGCCGGGCGTCGTTGCGGTAGGACTTGTACAGCGTGCGGTAGTCCGCCAGCGTGGTGGCGTAGCGGGCGCCGTCGGCGCGCAGGGTGCCGTTGGGCAGGCTCAGCGCCGGATGGCGGCTTTCATTGCCGCCGCTCTGGAAGCCGGCGCCGACGGTTTCATAGATGTAGTCGCCCAGGTGGACGATGAAGTCCAGGTCCTGATTGGCCAACTCGTCGAAAGCGCCCCAGTGGTTGACGCTCCAGTCCTGACAGGAAATGAAGGCGAACTTGAGCTGGGACAGCGGCGCGCCGGCGGCCGGCGCGGTCTTGGTGCGGCCGGTCATGCTGACCGCCTGGCCGGTGAGGAAGCGGTAGTAGTAGGTGGCGGCGTTGCCGAGGCCGGTGACCTTGTGGCGGATGGTGTAGTCCCAGTCCGGCTGGGCGCTGAGCGCCACGTTCACCAGCAGGGTGGAGAAGTCGGCGCGGTCGGACAATTGCAGCGTGACCTTGACGTTCTGGCGGCCGTCGCCGCCGTCGACCCGGGTCCACAACACGATGCTGTCCGGCTTGGGGTCGCCGGAGGCCACCCCCTGGCCGAAGCCGCTGCCGTTGATGCCTAAGGTCGAGCCGGCGCCCCCGGGCAGGCTGCCCGCGCCGCCGCCGCCGCATGCGGTCAAGCCGCCGGCGGCGACGGAAGCGGTCAAGAAGCCGCTCCACTTCAGAAACTGTCTGCGGTCCATCGATGTCTCCCCTCTATTGTCTATGCGTGCTTGTGCTGAAATCGGGCCGTGGGCGGCCCTTGTCGGAAGGCGCTATTGTTTGAGGGGATTATTAAAGTGGCATGACAACAGGTGTCAATTTAATTGAGTGTTTGCTCCAATTCGCGCGGAAAACGTGGATTAAAACCAACACTTGTTTGAGTTTGGTCGGGTTTCGCGCGCCGACGGACACGGCCGCGCCGCGGCGGGCGCTTGGCGCGCGCGCATCCGGCGGCGGCCGGGCGCAAACGAAAATAAAGACCGCGCGCAAGCGCCGGCCCCCTTGATACAGCGCAAGCGCGCCCCCATAAAATAAGGCGGCTAATGTGCTACACTTTCAAGCATTTTTGCGGACACCTTACCTAAACAGCCCGCTGGTCTCTGGAATTCGATTACATGATTTCTTCTTTGCTTAAAAAAGTATTCGGCAGCCGCAATGACCGGCTTCTGAAGCAATTCCACCAGACGGTGGTGCGCATCAACGCTCTGGAAGAGGGCTTGAAAGCGTTGTCCGACGAGGCTTTGGCGGCCAAAACCGATGAGTTCAAGCAACGTCTGGCCCAGGGCGAGACGGTGGACGGCCTGTTGCCGGAAGCCTTCGCGGTGTGCCGCGAGGCCTCGCGCCGCGTGCTGGGCATGCGCCACTTCGACGTGCAGCTGATCGGCGGCATGGTGCTGCACTACGGCAAGATCGCCGAGATGCGCACCGGCGAGGGCAAGACCCTGGTGGCCACGCTGCCGTCCTACCTGAACGCGCTGACCGGCGACGGCGTGCATGTCGTCACCGTCAACGACTACCTGGCCAGCCGCGACGCCGGCATCATGGCCAAGCTGTACAACTTCCTCGGCCTCTCCGTCGGCGTCAACCTGTCCCAGATGCCGCACGACGAGAAGCAGCAAGCCTACGCCTGCGACATCACCTACGGCACCAACAACGAATTCGGCTTCGACTATCTGCGCGACAATATGGTGTTCAGCGTGGAAGAGAAGGTGCAGCGCAAGCTGGCCTACGCGGTGATCGACGAGGTGGACTCCATCCTGATCGACGAAGCGCGCACCCCGCTGATCATCTCCGGCCCGGCCGACGACAATATCGACATGTACCAGCGCATGAACGCGGTGCCGCCGATGCTGAAGCGTCAGGAAACCGAAGAGGGCGAGGGCGATTACTGGGTGGACGAAAAGGCCAACTCGGTGATGATGTCCGAAGCCGGCCACGAGCACAGCGAAGAAATCCTGACCCGCCTGGGCCTGCTGAAGGAAGGCGACAGCCTGTATTCCGCCACCAACATCACCCTGATGCACCATCTGATGGCCGCCCTGCGCGCCCATTCGCTGTTCCACAAGGACCAGCACTACGTGGTGCAGGACGGCGAAGTGGTGATCGTGGACGAATTCACCGGCCGTCTGATGTCCGGCCGCCGCTGGTCCGAAGGCCTGCACCAGGCGGTGGAAGCCAAGGAAGGCGTGGAGATCAACCGCGAGAACCAGACCCTGGCCTCGATCACCTTCCAGAACTACTTCCGCCTGTACGGCAAGCTGGCCGGCATGACCGGCACCGCCGACACCGAAGCTTATGAATTCCAGAGCATTTACGGCCTGGAAACCGTGGTGATCCCGACCAACCGGCCGATGATACGCAAGGACGCGCAGGACAAGGTCTACCGCTCCGCCAAGGAGAAGTACGACGCCATCCTGGCCGACATCAAGGATTGCCACGAGCGCGGCCAGCCGGTGCTGGTGGGCACCACCAGCATTGAAAACTCCGAGCTGATCGCCAATCTGCTGCAAAAGGCCAAGCTGCCGCACAATGTGCTGAACGCCAAGGAACACGCGCGCGAAGCCGACATCGTGGTGCAGGCCGGCAGCCCCGGCGTGATCACCGTGGCCACCAATATGGCCGGCCGCGGCACCGACATCGTGCTGGGCGGCAATCCGGAGCCGGAGATCAAGGGCGTCGAATCCGACGACAGCCTGTCCGCCGAAGAGAAGCGCGCGCGCATCGCCAAGATCCGCGCCGACTGGCAAGTGGTGCACGACAAGGTGCTGGCCGCCGGCGGCCTGCACATCGTGGGCACCGAGCGCCATGAATCGCGCCGCATCGACAACCAGCTGCGCGGCCGTTCCGGCCGTCAGGGCGACCCGGGCTCCTCCCGCTTCTACCTGTGCCTGGAAGACCCGCTGCTGCGCATCTTCGCTTCCGACCGCGTCGCCGCGATCATGGACCGGCTGAAGATGCCGGAAGGCGAGGCGATCGAACACCCGTGGGTGTCCCGTTCCATCGAGAACGCCCAGCGCAAGGTGGAAGGCCGCAACTTCGACATCCGCAAGCAATTGCTGGAATACGACGACGTCGCCAACGACCAGCGCAAGGTGATCTACCAGCAGCGCAATGAAATTCTGGTGGAAACCGATGTGTCCGACGTGGTGGTCAATATGCGCGAAGGCGTGTTGTCCGACCTGGTGGACCAGCATCTGCCGCCGGAATCCATGGAAGAGCAGTGGGATCTGCCGGGCCTGGAGAAAACGCTGGAAGCCGAGTTCCTGCTGCCGATCAAGGTCAGCGAATGGCTGAAGGCCGAACCGGCGCTGGATATCGAGTCCATCCGCGAACGCATCATCGAACAGGCCGCCGAGACCTATCAGGCCAAGGTGGAACTGGCCGGCGACGGCGTGATGCGCCAGTTCGAACGCAGCCTGGTGCTGCAGATGCTGGACAACCACTGGCGCGAACACCTGGCGGCGATGGATCACCTGCGCCAGGGCATCCATCTGCGCGGTTACGCGCAGAAGAACCCGAAGCAGGAATACAAGCGCGAAGCCTTTGAGCTGTTCGCCGACATGCTGGAGCGCATCAAGCGCAGCGTGGTCAATGTGCTGATGACGGTGCAGATCCGCAGCCAGGAAGACGTGGACGCGGTGGAGCCGCATCAGGTGGGCGAGTACGAAATGCAGCACGCCGCACCGGGTTCGGCGCTGGGCGAGGACGAGGACAATCCGCTGTCCCCGGACGCGCTGGCGGCGCAAGGCCTGCGCATCGGCCGCAACGACGCCTGCCCTTGCGGCAGCGGCAAGAAGTACAAGCAGTGCCACGGCCGTCTGGATTGATTCCACCGCCGCGGAAGAAAAAGCCGACGCTTGCGTCGGCTTTTTTCATGCCGGCGCGCTTTGCAAGCGGGCGGCGCGGTGTTAGCATCGTCGCGGGTCAACAGTTCACCCAGGCGTCGCCGGTGCCCTCACCACGCTAAACCTGTCTTGGCTAGATTCATCCCGCTTGGCTCGAACCCGTGCCAGGCCGTAACGGCGACCGCGGCAGTCCACCCCGACCTTGGCACGACGACAGGATTCGAACCATGTCTCGTACGCTTTATCCCTTTTACTGCAGCGACATCTCCGCGCTGGCGCGCTCGCTCAAACAGCAATGGGCGCAGGAAAGCGCTCCGCCCAGCCATCTGCACATCCTCAATATGCTGGCGCGCTCCGCCGGCTTCCACAATTTCCAGCACTGGCGCGCGGAGTGCGATCGCCCGGCGCCGCCGGCCGAGCTGTCCGCGGCGACGACGCGGCTGTTGCGCCATTACGACGCCGACGGGCGCTTGACGCGCTGGCCGAAGAAATTCAGCGAGCAGCGCGTCTGCCTGTGGGTCTTGTGGGCCGGCCTGCCGCGCGGGGAGAGGTGGTCGGAGCCGGAGGTCAACGCCTTGATCCGCGCCGGCGAAGCCTTTGGCGATCATGTGCTGCTGCGGCGCGAACTGGTGGAGCAGGGCTTGCTGGGGCGGACGCCGGATTGCCGGCAGTATTGGCATGTGGAGCAGGCGCTGCCGGCGGAGGCCGAGGCCCTGGCGGCGGAAGTGGGCCGGCGCAGAGCCGGCCGTTGAAGCGGCTTGGGCGTCGACTGCCTCCTCCGTCGCCTTACAACTGGGCTTTGATCGCCGCTTCCAGCTTTTTCTCGTCCAGGAGGCCGGTGAGCTTGGCGGCGATCTTGCCCTTGCGGTCCAGGATCAGGGTGTAGGGCAGGCCGCCGGTGGCGTTGCCCAGGCTGCGCATCAGGTTCAGGGTGTCGCTGTCGCCCAGCAGGATGGGATAGCCTATCTTCAGTTGGCCGACGAAGGCGCTGACTTCCTCCTTGTTGTCCAGCGCCACGCCCACCACTTCCACGCCCTTGGGCGCCAGCTTGGCGCGCAGGCGGTTCAGCATAGGCATTTCTTCGCGGCAGGGGCCGCACCAGGTGGCCCAGAAGTTCAGCACGGTGACCTTGCCCTTGTAGGCGGCGATGGTGGCGTTGCCGCCTTGCAGCTTGGTGAAATTGGTTTGCTCCAGCGTGGGCGCGGCCATGGCGGAGAGCGGCAGCAGCGCGATCAGCGCGGGGGCTAGCAGTCGTTTCAGCATCTTGTTGAGCTTCCGGTAGGTGTTTGAAGTGTATTGGATATCCGACAAGGTCAAAGTTCTCGACGTGAACCAAACAAATGTTTCATGTTAAAATGGTCGATTGACCTTTTTGCGGAGTGGGCATGTCTATCCTCGTCTGCGGGGCCCTCGCATACGATACCCTGTTCTCGTTTCATGGCCGTTTTGACAGCCAGATCCTGCCGGATCAGCTGCACAAAATTTCCACGACCTTCCTGGCCCCGACCATGCGCCGCGAATTTGGCGGCATGGCCGGCAATATCGCCTACAGCCTGTGCCTGTTGGGCGAAACCCCCATCGTCATGGGCGTGGTGGGTGAGGATTTCGAGCCGTATCGCCAACATCTGAAACGCGCCGGCGTGGACGACCGCTTCATTCGCTTGATCCGCAAGCAGTATACCTCGCAGTGCTTCGGCATCGCCGACAAGGATGGCAATCAGTTGATGGCCTTCCATCCCGGCGCCATGGATTTTGCCACTGAAAACCACATATCGGATATTCCGGATCCGATCGAGCTGGCGATTCTGTCGCCCGGCGGCTACAGCGCCTTCCTGCAACACTCCAAGGAGTTGGCCGCGGCCGGCATCCCCTTCATCTTCGACCCGGGCCAGGAGCTGCCGCTGCTGTCGCGCGACGAGATCCACGAGATCGTCGAGCTGGCCAGCTATGTGGCCATCAACGACTACGAGAGCGAGCTGATGCGCGAACGCGCCGGCTTGTCGGTGGAGGATTTGCGCAAGAAGGTGGAGGCGCTGATCGTCACCCGCGGCTCCAAGGGAGCGGAAATCTACGTCGGCGACACCGTGCACCTGATCCCGCGCGTGCAAATGCCGATCAAGCCGGTGGACCCGATGGGTTGCGGCGACGCCTTCCGCGCCGGCCTGCTCTACGGCATCAGCCGCGGCCTGGACTGGAAGATCACCGGCCGCTTGGCCAATGTGATCGGCGCGATCAAGGTCACCACTCCGGGCTGCCAGAATCACTTCTTCGACTGGGAGTCGCTGAAGGATCTGTATCAGCAGGCTTACGGCGAACCCTGGCCGTTGTGACGATGCGGCCCGCGGGCCAAACCGACGAGGACGCGCAAGCGTCCTTTGCTTTTTGACGGTCCCAACGCAACAAGTCTTGAATTCATCCCGCGCCACCCCCACCATTAGCGAATTCAATTCGAAAACCCAAGGGGATTCCATGCCGCCCGTTCCGCATCTGGCAACCGCACTGACCGGCCCGCTTTACGAACTGGAAAGCCGCATCCTGACCGCCCAGCCTCAGATCGAACACTGGTTCCGCAGTCAGTGGCATAACCACGCGGCGCCGTTCTACGGCTCGGTGGACCTGCGCAACAGCGGTTTCAAGCTGGCGCCGGTGGACATGAACCTGTTCCCCGGCGGCCACAACAACCTGAACCGCGACTTTCTGCCGCTGGCGGTGCACGCCGCGCAAAGCGCGGTGGAAAAAGTGTGTCCGGAAGCGCGCAGCGTGCTGCTGATTCCGGAAAACCACACCCGCAACACTTTCTACCTGCAAAACATCGCCGCGCTGGTGCATATTTTCGAACAGGCCGGCCTCAAGGTGCGCCTGGGTTCGCTGAACCCGGAAATCACCGAGCCGACCGAACTGCAATCGGCCAACGGCGACACCGTGCGCTTGGAGCCCATCGAACGCCGCGGCAACCGCCTGGTGCTGGCGGACGGCTTCAACCCCTGCGTGGTCCTGCTCAACAACGATTTGTCCGGCGGCATTCCCGACCTGCTCAAAGGCTTGGAGCAGAACCTGCTGCCGCCGCTGCACGCCGGCTGGGCGGTGCGCCGCAAGAGCAATCACTTCGCCGCCTACGACAAGGTGTGCGAGGACTTCGCGCGTTTGATCTCCATCGATCCCTGGACCATCAACCCGTATTTCGCCAGCTGTAGCGGCCTGGATTTCCACGCCCGCACCGGCGAGGAGCAATTGGCGGACGAGGTGTCGCGGATGCTGGACAAGATTCGCGTCAAATACCGCGAATACGGCATAGACAATGATCCCTTCGTCATCGTCAAGGCCGACGCCGGCACCTACGGCATGGGCGTGATGAGCGTGAAGAGCCCGGACGAAGTGCTGGGCCTGAACCGCAAGGCGCGCAACAAGATGTCGGTGGTCAAGGAGGGCCTGGAGGTGTCCGAGGTCATCGTCCAGGAGGGCGTGTACACCTTCGAGACGGTGGAGGACGCGGTGGCCGAGCCGGTGGTCTACATGATGGACCGCTATGTGACCGGCGGCTTCTACCGCGTGCACACCGGCCGCGGCATCGACGAAAACCTGAACGCGCCCGGCATGCATTTCGTGCCGCTGTCGTTCGAAACCGCCTGCCTGCCGGACAAGCAGGGCACGCCGGACTGCGCGCCCAACCGTTTCTATTCCTACGGCGTGATTTCGCGGCTGGCGCTGCTGGCCGCCTCGCTGGAGCTGGAAGCCACCGATCCGGACGCCGACGAATGAAAGCCTGGCTGAGCCTGGCGCTGCTGGCGGCTACTGCCCCCGCGCTCGCCGACGAGGCCTTGACGCCGCAGGCGCTGGAGGAACTGGTGCAGTGCGCGTCCTTCGAGCGCTACCAGGCGCTGCAACCGGCCTTGCTGGACGTGGTGTTCGACAAGGGCCCGGACTGGATACGCAAGAACGAGCAGGCCAGCACCCTGGGCGTTTACGCCTACGATCTGAAGCGGCCGATCCGGGTGTTCGGCGCGGAGACGACGCGGCTGGCGCTGCACAAGGAGTTCGTGTCGGTGCCGCTGCCGTCCGACTGGACGATGGCCGAGGCCGCGTCGCGGTTGCGGCTCAAGCGGGCGCCGATCAAGGCGGCGGAGCAGCATTACCGCTTCGTCGGTAATGACGGCCCGATGTTGTCCGCCTACGAGATGCCGGCCAATCCTCTGGCGGCCTTGTTGGGCGCGCCGCAGCAGGACGCGCCGCTGCGTTACCTCGGCTGCTCCTATAATGGGGCCGACGAGCAAACTTTCCTTTCCGTCGCCGCCCAGGCCGACGAGATGATGCAAACGGCGCGCAGCGGCATGGAGCGTATGCTGCGCGACGCCGCCAAGCCAAGCGAGGACCGATAAACATGCGCATCCTGTTCATTGCCGATCCCCTGGATCACTTCAAGCTTTACAAGGACACCACCTTCGCGATGATGCAGGAGGCCGCCGCGCGCGGCCACGCCCTCAGCTTCGCCCAGGCTCATCAATTGTCGGTGGAGGGCGGGCGCGTGCTGGTGGACGCGCGCGATCTGAGCCTGACCGGCCAGTACGAAGGCGAGCATCCGGCCTGGTTCAAGCTGGGCGAGGTGTATCGCCAGCCTCTGCAGTCCTTCAGCGCGACCGTGATGCGCAAGGACCCGCCCTTCGACATGGAATACCTGTACGCCTCGCAGCTGTTCACGCTGGCGGAGGCGCAGGGCGCCAAGGTGTTCACCAGCGGCCAGGCGCTGCGCGATTTCAACGAGAAGCTGGCCATTCTGCAATTCCCGGAACTGACCGCGCCCACCCTGATCACCGGCGAGTCGCACCGGCTGCGCGCCTTCATCAACCAGCATCAGGACGTGATCCTGAAGCCGCTGGACAGCATGGGCGGCGACAGCATCTTCCGGTTGCGCCCGGACGACGCCAATCTGTCGGTGATCATTGAAACCATCACGCTGCGCGGCAAGCGCACGGTGATGGCGCAGCGCTATATCCCGGAGATCCGCGACGGCGACAAGCGCATCCTGGTGATAGACGGCGAGCCGGTGGACTGGTGCCTGGCGCGCATTCCGGCCGCGGGCGAGACCCGCGGCAATCTGGCCGCCGGCGGTCGCGGCGAGGCGCGGCCGCTGACCGAGCGCGATCGCGAAATCGCCAGGACGGTGGGGCCGGAGCTGAAGAAGCGCGGCATCCTGCTGGCGGGCCTGGACGTGATCGGCAACTATCTGACCGAGGTCAACGTCACCAGCCCCACCTGCTTCCGCGAAATCATGGACCAGACCGAGATCAAGGTCGCCGGTCTGTACATCGACGCGCTGGAGCGGCGCTGCCAGCCGCACTGAGGCCGCTGTTTCTTCCTTTCGCCACGGTCGGCCGCAAGCCGGCCGTTTTGTTTTTTATTGGCGTCATCTTGGGCTGGCATGCTGAGGCGCCGGCCGCCGCGCCAATTTTACGGACTCCCCCATGAAAGAAAGCCCGTTCAAAGGCAAAACCGGGATCACCCGCCTGATCAACGCCTTCGGCTATTCGCTGGACGGCCTCAAGGCGGCGTTCCGGCACGAGGACGCCTTCCGCCAGCTGGTGCTGCTGGCGGCGCTGCTGATCCCGCTGGCCTTCGTCATCCACGCCCAGCCGCTGGAGCGCGCCTTGCTGGTGGCCAGCTCGCTGGCGACGCTGATCATCGAATTGCTGAACTCCGCGATCGAGGCGGCGGTGGACCACACCTCGCTGGAGCGGCATCCGCTGGCCAAGCGCGCCAAGGACATGGGCAGCGCCGCCCAGTTGCTGGGCCTGATCAATCTGGCCGCGGTGTGGTGTCTGGTGTTGTTCGCCTGAAGCGGGTATGGTGACGGCTGCCTGAACCAAGAGGGAGCCGTCCGATGATGTCGCCAGTGGAATCCGGAGTCGAGGAGTGGGTGTTGAACATCGTGCTCTGGCTCAAGCTGGGCGTGGAGGCGCTGGGCGCGTTGGTGATAGGCGTAGGCATCCTGGCCCTGGGCGTCCGCTATGTTCGCCGCTGCCTCAGCGCCAACCATGACGATTACAACCAGGTGCGGCTCAGCTTCGCCCGCTTCCTGGCGCTGGCGCTGGAGTTGCAACTGGCGGCGGATATTCTGTCCACAGCGGTGGCGCCCAGTTGGGACCAGATCGGCAAGCTGGGCGCCATCGCGGTGCTGCGCACCGCGCTCAATTACTTTCTGGGCAGGGAAATTCGCGAAGCCGAGGCGGCGCGCCGGCTCAAGGAGCCGCCGACCGGCTGATCCGGTGTTTGGGGCAAGTCCCGTCCATCTTCCCCTTCAATGAAAACAGCCCTGCGCGGTCTTGCCGTGCAGGGCTGTCGTCGCAAGCGCGGCCGGCTTAAGCCGGTTCGGCTTCCTTGCCTTCCGGCGGCGCGATCACCTCGCTATAGCCGCATTCCTTCTGCGGGCAGACTTTCTCGGTGCCGCGGCGCTTGGTGGTCTTGATGGTCAGGATCGGCCAGTTGCACTTGGGGCAGGGCTCGGCCACCGGCGGATTCCAGGTGGCGTATTTGCACTTGGGGTAGGTGTTGCAGCTGTAGAACAGCTTGCCGTAGCGGCTCTTGCGTTCGATCAGCTGGCCGGCCTTGCACTCCGGGCATTCCACGCCGGTTTCGCGCGGCTTCTCCAGCGGCTCGATGTGCTTGCACTTAGGATAGTTGGCGCAGCCGATGAACTTGCCGTAGCGGCCCTTCTTAATGTGCAGTTCGCCGCCGCATTCCGGGCAGCTGCGGCCCTCGATCACCGTCGGGGCTTCCGCCTCTTCCGCCGCCTGTTCGGCGGTTTCGCCGATATTGCGGGTGTAATCGCAGTCCGGATAGCCGGTGCAGGCGATGAAGCGACCGCGCTTGCCGAACTTGATGGACAGCGGCTTGCTGCATTTTGGACAGGCTTCGTCCAGGCTCTCGGTGGTGACCTCGGCGCGGGAGATGCTTTCCTTCTCCGCGATCTGCTTGGAGAAGTTCTTCCAGAAGCTGTCCATCACCGGCACCCACTCGCGCTGGCCGTTGGCCACTTCATCCAGCTGGTTTTCCAGCTTGGCGGTGAAGTTGTAGTCCACGTACTGCGCGAAGTGTTCGGTCAGGAATTTGTTGACGATGTCGCCGGTGTCGGTGGGCTGGAAGCGCTTCTTGTCCAGCACCACGTATTCGCGGTCCTTCAGCGTCGAGATGATGCTGGCGTAGGTGGACGGCCGGCCGATGCCGAACTCTTCCAAAGCCTTCACCAGCGAGGCTTCCGAGTAACGCGGCGGCGGCTGGGTGAAGTGCTGGGTGCCGTAGAGCTTGTCCACCGGCAGGGTCTCGCCCTCTTCCAGCAGCGGCAGCTTGGCGTTGTCCTCGTCCTCGGCGTCGTCGACGTCCTCCTCGTACACGGCGAGGAAGCCGGCGAAGGTCTGCACCTGGCCGGTGGCGCGGAACACGCCTTCGCCGACGGCGATGTCTATGCTGGTGGTGTCGAACTTGGCCGGCGCCATCTGGCAGGCCAGGGTCCGCTTCCAGACCATGTCGTAGAGCTTGAACTGGTCCGAGGTCAGGAAGGGCTTGACCATGTCCGGGGTGCGCAGGATGGACGTGGGGCGGATCGCCTCGTGCGCTTCCTGGGCGTTCTTGGACTTGTTCTTGTAGGCCACCGGGTTCTTGGGCAGGTAGTCGCCGTCGAATTTAAGGCCGATGTAGCCGCGGATTTCCTCCACCGCCTCGCCCGCCAGCGCCACCGAGTCGGTACGCATATAGGTGATCAGGCCGACGGTGCCCTGGCCGATGTCTATGCCCTCGTACAGCTGCTGCGCGGTGCGCATGGTGCGGTCGGTGGTCATGCCCAGCTTGCGCACGGCTTCCTGCTGCAGCGTGGAGGTGGTGAACGGCGCGGCCGGGCTGCGCGATTTCTTTTTCTTCTCGATGCTGCTGACCACCGCCGGGTGGCCTTCCAGCCGCGCCAGCACGCTGGCCTGCTCGGCCTCGTTGGGGATGTCGAACTGTTCCAGTTTCTTGCCGGCCATCGAGGTCAGCTTGGCGCCGAATTTGGTGCGGCCCTTGTGGCTGTCCAGATGCACCGACCAGTATTCCTGCTCGACGAAGGCGCGGATTTCGTTCTCGCGCTCGCAGATCAGGCGCAGCGCGGGGCTCTGCACTCGGCCGGCGGACAGGCCGCGGCGGATCTTCTTCCACAGCAGCGGCGACAGATTGAAGCCCACCAGGTAGTCCAGCGCGCGGCGGGTCTGCTGCGCGTCCACCAGGTTCTGCGCGATTTCGCGCGGGTTCTGGATCGCTTCCAGCACCGCGTTCTTGGTGATCTCGTGGAAGACCACGCGCTGGGCGGTCTTGTTCTTCAGCAGCTTCTTGCCGTTGAGGATCTGCACCAGATGCCAGGAAATGGCCTCGCCTTCGCGGTCCGGGTCAGTCGCCAGATAGATGTGTTCGGCGTCGCCCACCGCTTTGACGATGGCGTCGACGTGTTTGCTGTTGCGCGCGATCAGCTGGTATTTCATCGCGAACCCTTTTTCAGGGTCCACTGCGCCGTTCTTGGGCACCAGATCGCGCACATGGCCGTAGGAGGCCAGGACTTCAAAGTCAGGGCCTAGGTATTTCTTCAGCGTTTTCGCCTTGGAGGGCGATTCGACGATCAAGAGACTGGTGGGCATATTATCTTTTCTATGTGCAATCGCCGGCATGCCGGCCGATCCGTCCGGTCCGGGCGTTTCTGCCGCGCGGCAGAAGGTCGCCAGGCCCGTGCGTGGGCTGCTGCGTTCCCGTCGACAAGGAGGATGAAGGCTTCACCCTGAAAAATTTCGCGTCGACAGAAAATATATTCGTCAAATAAAACAAGAGCGCAAGAGCGCTCTTGGATCGGCCGCCGGCGCCGGCGGCCAAGGGCGGCATGTTAAGCCCGCTCCATGAGGCTGACAAGTCATTGCATGGTGGGTTCGCCATGCACGGCATCCAACAGCGCCTCGCCCAGCAGAATGGGCAGTTCCGCCTGTTGCGCCCACAACACCATCAAGGCCACCAGCTTGGCGCTGCCGACGTTGATGTCGTCGCCGTGCAGCTCCATCAGGCGGTCGATGACCATTTCGCGCTGAGCGGGCGTCAAGGCGCCGTGGTCCTCCAGGAACTGCAGCAGGCCGCGCACGTCGGCGGGCAGGTGCTCCAGTTCGTCTTCGGCGTAAACGCGCATGCCGCTGGCTTCGTTGGCGCCGACGTAGCCGCTGTCGTCCAGACCGCTGATGCCGTCCAGCCAATCCAGCGCGTCGTTGATCTCCTCGTCCTCGAAACCGGCGGCCTCCAATTGGCGCATCAGCGCGCCGCGGTCGCCGAAAGCGTCCGGATCGCGGAATTGTTCAAACAGGAAGGCGAGTACGTCAAACATCAATCTATCTTCTTAAAGTGCGGGTTAACGCGGTTCAGCCCGGTTTCAGGCGCTGGAAAAGCCCGCCGGGATGGCTGGCCACCAGGCCGGCCAGCTCAAGTTCGAGCAGCATCGCGTAAAGCTCCCCCACAGTCAACCCGAGCGTGGTCGAAAGCGCATCCATACTGATGGGGTCGAATCCCATGGCTTCAAGCAGCGGCGATTCCGCAGCGGGGGCCGCCGGCTTGGCGAGGGGGCGCTTGCGCTGCAGCCTGCCCACTTCGTCCAGCACGTCGTCCACGGTTTCCACCAGTTTGGCGCCGTCCTTGATCAGCCGGTGACAGCCGCGGGACTGCGGATTGTGGATGGAGCCGGGGATGGCCATCACTTCGCGATTGTTCTCCATCGCCAGCCGCGCGGTGATCAGCGAGCCGGAGCCGGTGTTGGCCTCCGCCACCAGACAGCCGCGGCTGAGGCCGGCGATGATGCGGTTGCGGCGCGGAAAATGGCCGGCCAGCGGCCCCATGCCCAGCGCGAACTCGGACAGGATCAGGCCTTCCTCGGCGATGCGGTGCGCCAGCTGGCGGTTGCCGGCCGGGTAGACGCGGTCGATGCCGGTGCCGACCACGGCGATGGTGGAGGCGGCCTGGGGCAAGGCGCCGTGATGGGCGGCGGCGTCGATGCCGCTGGCCATGCC
Organism: Chromobacterium sp. LK11; assembly: GCF_001043705.1. NCBI lineage: Bacteria > Pseudomonadati > Pseudomonadota > Betaproteobacteria > Neisseriales > Chromobacteriaceae > Chromobacterium > Chromobacterium sp. LK11. The sequence goes on along the minus strand of NZ_LDUR01000012.1, from coordinate 63,290 downwards.
GCTGACGATGCAATAGCCGTGCTCGGCCAGTTCGCCGGCAAAGCTCTCGGCGTTCTGCCTGCCCTGCGGCGTGGCGGCGCGGCTGCCCACGATGGCGAGCATGGGCTCGGCCAGCAGTTCGCGCCGGCCGCGGGCGAACAGCAGCGGCGGCGGCGAGTTGGATTCGGCCAGTTGCGGCGGATAATCGTCGTCCAGCAAGGACAGCAGCTGGCAGCCCGGCGCCTGCGCCCATTCCAGCGCCGCCTCGGCGGAGGCGGCGGCCTCGCGCCGTCGCAGGGCTTCGGCCGCTTCTTTGCCGATCAAGGGCTCGGTCTGGCGGCTGTTGGCGTTCAAGGCGGCGTCGGCGCCGCCGAAGGCGTCGATCAGCCGCAAAAAGCCGGCCGGGCCGATGCCGGGGGTCAGCGCCAGCAACAGCCAGTCGTGCGGCGGAGCCTTCATTCCTGTTCGGGGCTGGCCACGCCGTCGCCCACGTAGATCGGCCCGCGGCTGTCCAGCACCAGCGCGTAGGAGACTTTGTCGAACACGCGGTAGACGAAGGCGTTGCCGGCGCGTTCCGCCGGCAACGTCACCGTGCGCTTGCCTTGTTCGTCCTTGATTTCCAGCGGGCGTCCTTTTTTGAACAGGCCGAACACATGGCCGTTTTCGACGCCCTGCGACTGGCCCAGATTGAGTACAATAGTAGAGTATTGGGCCGCGCCGTCCACGCCGTTGTAGACCGAGACCACCTTGCCGCTCAGATGGGCGTCGGCCGGGTGCGGCGCGTAGTTGTTGAAGTTTTGCAGCGGCGCGCGCATCAGGTGGTCGCCCACCAGGATTTCCTCGCTGACGCTCCGGACTTTCAGAGTCTGGACTTCGCCCTGAGGCTTGTCCGCGGTCAGATCGCCGCTGTAAGTCGCCTCCACGCCCAGCACCTTCTTGGTGTCCGGGTCCAGCAGCGGCTTGCCCAGCCGGTAAGCCTGCCAGGTGCCGGCCTCGTTGACGCCGGTGGCGTAGACGCGGTCTCCGGTGGCGACGGTGAGATGTTCCTCCGGCCCGGCGATCAGCTTGGGCGACTGCAGGAACTGCGCCATGTCCACCACCAGCGGCCGTTTGAGGAAGGGCTCGATCGCCGAGGCGGGGATGCTGGCCACCGCCTGGTCCAGCGTCTCGGCGCGGGCCTGCGGCGACAGTTTGACTTCGCGCTGCGCGCCGCGCGCCAGCGACAGCCGCGGTTGGCCGTCCACGTAGTCCAGCGCCAGCACGTCGCCCGGATAGATCCAGTGCGGGTTCTTGATTTCGCCCTGGTTCATCCGCCACAGCCGCGGCCACTTCCAGGGGCTGTTCAGATAGCGTCCGGAGATGCTCCACAGCGTGTCGCCGCGCTTCACGGTGTAGCGGCTGGGCGCGTCAGCCTTCAACTGGAGGTCGGCGGCGAAGGCGGGCGCGGCGAGCCCGAGGGCCAAGGCGAAGGATATAATGCTTTTACGCATGGGAAATGCCCCAATATGAAGGTGGACGGACACCTGCGGGGTGGCCCGCATACAAGGAATCGCGTTTCGAACATGTCTATTATCGGCGTGCCGATCGCGATACGACAACTTGATGAGTGAATGAAACGATGGGGAGTCATTAAATCCGATGGCATTGTTGAATATTTTGCATTACCCGGATGAACGGCTGCACACCGTGGCCAAACCGGTGGAGGTCTTCGACGAGGCCTTGCAGACTCAGATCGACAATATGTTCGAGACCATGTACGAAGCCAAAGGCATCGGCCTGGCCGCGACCCAGGTCGATTTCCACCACCGCCTGGTGGTGATGGACATTTCCGAAGAGCGGAACGAGCGCCGTGTGTTCATCAACCCGGAAATCCTGAGCAAGGACGGCGAGACGGTGTACGAAGAGGGCTGTCTGTCCGTGCCCGGCATCTACGACAAGGTGACCCGCGCCGAACGCGTCAAGGTGCGCGCGCTGGACCGCAACGGCAAGCCGTTCGAGCTGGAGGCCGACGGCCTGCTGGCGATCTGCATCCAGCACGAGATCGACCATCTGGACGGCAAGGTGTTTGTCGAATACCTGTCGCAGATGAAGCAGACCCGCATCAAGACCAAGCTGAAAAAGCGTGAAAAACAGAATATGTGACGACGGCGCCGTGGGCGCCCCGTCCGGAATGGTTTGAATGAAATTGATCTTTGCCGGTACGCCGGAGTTTGCCGCCGCCGCGCTGCGCGAGTTGATCGCCGCCGGCCATGAAATCGCCCTGGTGCTGACCCAGCCGGACCGTCCGGCCGGCCGCGGCATGAAATTGAAGCCCAGTCCGGTCAAGGAAGTGGCGCTGGAGCACGGCTTGCGCGTGGAGCAGCCGGCGTCCTTGCGCAACGAGGAAGCTCAGCAAATGCTGCGCGACATCGGCGCCGAGCTGATGGTGGTGGCCGCTTACGGGCTGATCCTGCCGCAGGCGGTGCTGGACATTCCCGCGCGCGGCTGTCTGAACATCCACGCTTCGCTGCTGCCGCGCTGGCGCGGCGCGGCGCCGATACAGCGCGCCATCCTGGCCGGCGACGCCGAAACCGGCATCACCATCATGCAGATGGACGTGGGCCTGGACACCGGCGACATGCTGTCCATCCATCCGGTGGCCATCGCCGCCGACGAAACCGGCGCCACGCTGCACGACAAGCTGGCAGTGGAGGGCGCGCGCGCCATCGTCGCCACGCTGGCCGGACTGGAGACGATTCAGCCGGTCAAGCAGCCGGAGGCGGGCGTCACTTATGCGCAGAAGCTGAGCAAGGCCGAGGCGCTGGTGGATTGGAGCCTGCCGGCGGAAGAGGTGGCGCGGGCCATCCGCGCCTACAACCCGGCGCCCGGCGCGCATACGCTGCTGGCCGGCGAAGCGCTGAAACTGTGGATGGCCGGCGCGGAAGCCGGCCAGGCCGAGCCGGGGCTGGTCGTCGCCGCGGACGCGGACGGCGTGCTGGTGGGCTGCGGCGCCGGCCTGGTGCGGCTGACGGTGTTGCAGGCGGCCGGCGGCAAGCGGCTGGCCGCGCGCGACTTCGTCGCCGGCAGAGGCCAACTGGTTGGCGCGCGGCTGGGCGAGTGATCGGATTGACTGAGGCGAGAGGAAAGGGTAGCGGGCAATGACGGACAACTGGTTCAAGACCACCTTGCTGATGGCGGCGATTCTGGCGCTGTTCGCCGTGATCGGCGGCATGATAGGCGGCAAGAGCGGCATGATTCTGGCCCTGTTGTTCGGCGGGGCGATGAATGTTTACGCTTGGTGGAATTCCGACCAGATGGTGCTGCGCATGTACAACGCGCAGGAAGTGGACGCCCAGAGCGCGCCGGAGTTCTACGGCATGGTGGCGGAACTGGCGCAGCGCGCCGGCCTGCCTATGCCGCGCGTCTACGTGATCCACGAGGAGCAGCCCAACGCCTTCGCCACCGGCCGCAGTCCCGAACACGCGGCGGTGGCCGCCACCAGCGGCATCATGCGCCTGCTGGACTACCGCGAGCTGCGCGGGGTGATGGCGCATGAGCTGGCCCATGTCCAGCATCGCGACACCTTGATCTCCACCCTTTCCGCCACCATGGCCGGCGCGATTTCCGCGCTGGCCAACTTCGCCATGTTCTTTGGCGGCCGCGACGAGAACGGCCAGCCGGTGGGCTTGCTGCCGCGCCTGGCCATCGCCCTGTTGGCGCCGCTGGCGGCCAGCCTTATACAGATGGCGATTTCCCGCGCGCGCGAATTCGAGGCCGACCGCGGCGGCGCCGAGATATCCGGCGATCCGCTGGCCTTGGCTTCCGCGCTGCAGAAGATCGAGTACTATGCGCAGGGCATCGTGATGCCCACCGCCGAGGCGCATCCGGAAACCGCGCAGATGATGATCATCAACCCGCTGTCCGGCGGCGGCGGGATGGGCGATCTGTTCCGCACCCACCCGCAGACCGCGGACCGCATCGAACGGCTGCAGGCGATGGCGCGCGGCGTATATTAATTGAAGGGCGTCGGGCGGCCGCCGCGCCGTCTGGATCGCGCAAGGCCAATGCCGGACGGCATTGGCCTGTTTGTTATGGTTTGATAGAAAGCACCCATGCATCATATTCAGCAATTGGCCGCCAACATTCTGTTGCGCGTCGAATCCGGAACCAATCTGACCGAGGCGCTGGCCGAGGCTCAACGCAAGGCGCCGGAGTTGACGCCGTCCGAGCGAGGCGCTTTGCAGGATCTGGCCTACGGCAGCCTGCGCCACCTGGCGCGGCTGCGTTTTTACTTGCGCCAATTGGTGGCCAAGCCCTTGCCCGAGCCGGTGCTGGAGCGGGTGCTGATCGTGGCTTTCTATCAATTGCAGCACACCCGCGCCGCCGAGTACGCGGTGGTGAACGAGGCGGTGACCCTGGCCAGCCGGCTGGCCAAGGGCAATTTCAAGGGCCTGGTCAACGGAGTGCTGCGCAACTTCCTGCGTCAGCGCGCGGCGCTGGAACGGGCGGCGGAAAAGGACATCGAGGCCAGCTTCAACCACCCGCTGTGGTGGATCAAGGGCTTGCAGCGCGCTTACCCCGACGCCTGGCAAGCCGTGCTGGACGCCGACAACGGCCATCCGCCGATGACTTTGCGCGTCAACCGCCGCCATGGCGACGCCGCGGCCTATCTGGAGCGGCTGCGCGCCGCCGGCCTGGACGGCGAGGCGCTGGACGGCGCTTCCATCCGGCTGGCGCGGCCGGTCAATGTGCGCGAGCTGCCCGGCTTCGCCGACGGCGAAGTCTCGGTGCAGGACTGGGGCGCGCAGCAGGCCGCGCATTGGCTGGACCTGCGCGCCGGCCAGCGGGTGCTGGACGCCTGCGCCGCGCCCGGCGGCAAGACCGGCCATATCCTGGAGAGCGCCGACGTGGAGGTGACCGCGCTGGACATCGACGAGCAGCGGCTGCAGCGCGTGGCCGACAATCTGGAGCGCATCGGCGCGACCGCGCGGCTGCATGCGGCCGACGCCGGCCAGCCGGACGGCTGGTGGGACGGCCGGCCCTTCGACCGCATCCTCGCCGACGTGCCCTGTTCCGCCAGCGGCGTGGTGCGTCGCCATCCGGACATCAAGTGGCTGCGCCGCCCCGGCGACTTCGCCGCGCTGGGCGTGCAGCAGGCCGCCATGGCCGACGCGCTGTGGCCTTTGCTCGCCTCGGGCGGCAAAATGCTTTACGCTACGTGCTCCATTTTCCCCGAAGAGAATCAGCAACAGCTAGACTCCTTTCTGAATCGCCATGCGGATGCCGCGTGCCTGAGACAGGAGCAGTTGCTTCCTTGTGAGCGTCATGACGGCTTTTATTACGCGTTGCTTGAAAAACGTTAGCCTGCTGCTGTGCTTGCTGGCCGGCCTCGCCATGGCGGCGCAGGCCGAAACCATCAGCTCGCGTCGGGCTGAGGCCGAGGTGACGGCCGACGGCCAGCTGTCCGTCAGCACCCGGTTTCAGACGCGCTTGACGCCCAGTCTCAGCGACGCGCTGGAACAGGGCGTGGTGCTGCCGTTCCGGCTGGAGTTCCAGCTGACCAAGCCGCGTTTGACCGCTTACTATCTGAATTTCAGCGAGTGGTTCGATCCGCACGCCCAGCTCGGCTTCAAGCTGTCCTACCAGTCGCTGACCAACCGTTACCGCGTCACCATCGGCGGCCTTTCCAATTACTATCCCACCCTGCGCGAAGCGCTGGGCGCGGTGGGCGCCATCCAGGGCTGGCGCGTGCTCAATAACGGCACTCTTGACCCGCGCGCGCCCGGCCGCGTGGCCGGCCAGGTGCGGCTGTTGCTGGACATCGGCGAACTGCCCAAACCCTTCCAACTGAACGCGCTGGGCTCGGCGGATTGGTCGCTGTCGTCCGACTGGGTCAAGCTGGACGTAAAGGACGGCGGCTGATGCGCTACGCGGTGATTGCGCTGGCGACGCTGGGCGCCATCCTGCTTTATCTGCTGGCTCTGGCCACCGGCAACGCGTCCAAACTTAACGAATATTATTGGTGGGTGTTCGGCCTGAACGGCCTCTTGCTCGCCACGCTGCTGGGCGTGGTGGCGCGCCAGCTGCTGCGCTTGCGGCAGCGGGTGCGGCAACGGGTGTTCGGCGCCAAGCTGACCCAGAAGCTGGTGATGATGTTCGCGGTGGTGGCCCTGGTGCCCGGCATCCTGGTGTTCACCGTGTCCGCCCAGTTCCTGACCCGCAGCATTGAAAGCTGGTTCGACGTCCGCGTCGAGTCCGCGCTGGACCGCAGCCTGGGCCTGGCGCGCAACTCGCTGCAGTACGTGCAGGAGGACCTGGGCCGCCGCGCGCGTTCGGTGCAGGACGATATCGAATCCTTGCCGGAAGGCTTGCTGCCGGCGCGGCTGGAGCGTCTGCGAGAGCAATTGGGATTGCGCGAGCTTGCTGTCTATAGCCGCAGCGGCCAGCTGCTGGCCTTCGCCGGCGGGCTCAGCGAGCGAGTGCCTCCTCCGTTGTCGCGCGAGAGCATAAGCAAGCTCAAGCCGCGTCAGACGCTGGACAGTTTCGAAAACGACGGCGGCAGCGGCCTGGTGCTGAAGTCGCTGTTGATTTACCGCAATCTGGACAGCCAGCAGCGCGTGCTGCAGGCCCTGCAGTCCGCGCCCGGGCGCATCGCCCAGGACGCGGAGCAGATCGAGACCGCGCGCGCCGAATACCGCCAGCTGCTGCTGGGCCGCGAGGGCCTGACCACCTTCTACATGCTGACGCTGGCGCTGTCCGCGTTGTTGGCGCTGACCGCGGCGCTGGCCTTCGCCTTGTTCCTGTCCGAGCGGCTGTCGGCGCCCTTGTCGGAACTGGCCGCCGGCACCCGGGCGGTGGCGCAGGGCGACTTCTCCAAGCGCCATCCGGTGTACCGCCGCGACGAACTGGGCATGCTGACCACCTTGTTCAACCGGATGACGCAGCAGCTGGAGGACGCGCGCCACGCCGCCGACCTCAGCCGCAGCGAGCTGGAAAGCAGCAAGCTCTACCTGGAAAGCATCCTGGCCAACCTGAGCGCCGGGGTGATAGCCTTCGGCGCCGACTGGCAGCTGCGCGCCGCCAATACCAGCGCCTCGCGCATTCTGGGCGTGGATTTCGCCGAGGTGTCGGATCAGGATTTCCCGCACTGGGCCACGTCGATTCCGGCGGTGGCGCCGCTGGTGGAATGCGTGCTGGAGTACGCGTCCAAGAACAGCGACAGCGACTGGAAAACCCAGCTCAACTATTTGACGGTGCAGGGCGAGCGCACCTTGCTGGTGCGCGGCGCCCATCTGCCGGAAGCGTCGGCGGTAGGCTATGTGGTGGTGTTCGACGACATCACCGAACTGGCGCGCGCCCAGCGCGACGCGGCCTGGGGCGAGGTGGCCAAACGGCTGGCGCACGAGATCCGCAATCCGCTGACGCCGATACAGCTGTCGGCCGAGCGCCTGGCGATGAAGCTGCAGGACAAGCTGGCCGGCGCCGACGCCGACATGCTGCGCCGCTCCACCGACACCATCATCAAGCAGGTGGGCGCGCTCAAGGCCATGGTGGACGCGTTCCGCGATTATGCGCGCGCGCCGCGCACCAAGTTGACCGAATTGGACCTGAATCAAGTGGTGCGGGAGGTGATGGCTCTTTACGAATCCAACTCTGCTGTTAAGATGGCGCTTGATGAAAGGCCGTTGATGATCATGGCGGATGCGGCATTGTTGCGGCAGGTTTTACATAACCTGATTCAGAACGCGCAAGATGCGGTCCTTGACGTTGACATCCCGATGATTCAAATTAGCAGCCGAAAAGAAGAAGGCTATGCGCTCGTTTGCGTGGAGGATAATGGTCCGGGCTTCGCTCCGGAGATCCTGCAACGCGTGTTCGAACCCTATGTGACCAGCAAGACCAAAGGCACCGGTCTTGGCCTGGCGGTGGTCAAGAAGATTCTTGAAGACCACCACGGGCAGATCAAAGTGGGCAATCTCGAACCCAACGGCGCGCGCATCCTTCTCTCCCTGCCATTGCTGGAGGCCTAATGCGTAGCAGCGATATTTTGATTGTTGACGACGAAATCGGTATTCGTGAATTGCTCTCCGAGATACTGCAGGACGAGGGGTATACCGTTGCGTTAGCGGAAAACGCCGAGGTGGCCAGGCAACTGCGCAACCAGACACGTCCGGCATTGGTGTTGCTGGACATCTGGATGCCGGATTGCGACGGCGTGACGCTGCTCAAGGAGTGGGCCAAGTCCGGCCAGCTGAACATGCCGGTGGTGATGATGTCCGGTCACGCCAGCATAGACACCGCGGTGGAGGCGACTCGCATCGGCGCTTTCGACTTCCTCGAGAAGCCGATCGCGCTGCAAAAGCTGCTGACCACGGTGCAGCGGGCGCTGAAATACGGCGACATGCAGGCCAACACCTCGCTGAACCTGGACAAGCTGGGCCGCAGCGAGCCTATCCAGGAGCTGAAGCGGCAGCTGGAGCGCGTGGCCAAGGTCAAGTCGCCGGTGTTGCTGACCGGCGAACCCGGTTCCGGTTTCGAACTGGTGGCGCGCTTCTTCCACCAGGGCAATACCCCATGGGTGACCCCGGCCAAGCAGGAGCAACTGGCGGACGCGCCGCTGGAGCTGCTGCAGAAGGCCAACAACGGCGTCTTGTTCCTGCCGGAGATCGGCCAGTACGGCCGTCGCGTGCAACAAGGGCTGCTGTTCCTGCTGTCCAAGCTGGACCGCTTCAATGTGCGGCTGCTGTGTTCCTGCAGCCGCCCGCTGCAGGAATTGCTGGTGGATCCCGAATGCGACAATCGCCTGCTGACGGCCTTGTCCAGCGTGATCGTGCCGATTCCGCCGTTGCGCGAGCATTCCGAGGACATCATCTTCATCGCCGAGCAGATCCTGACCGAGCTGGTGGAGTCCAAGCAGGTGCCGGCGCGCAAGCTGACCACCGCGGCGCTCAACGCGCTGCGTCAGTACGACTGGCCGGGCAATCTGGAGCAGTTGCGCAGCATCATCAAGAGCCTGGCCCTGACGTCGGAGTCGGACGAAGTGGACGCAGGCGAAGTCAACAAGGTGCTGGCGCAGTTCCGCCACGAGAAGCCGGTGGAGGAGTCGGGTTTCGACTTCAACATGCCGCTGCGCGAGTTGCGCGAGCAGCTGGAGCGCCGCTACTTCGAGTACCATATCTCGCTGGAGAACGGCAATATGAGCCGGGTGGCGCAGAAAGTGGGCCTGGAGCGCACCCATCTGTACCGCAAGCTTAAGCAGTTGGGCATCAAGTTCGCCCGCAAGACGGTGGAAGAATAAGTCCGCTTCGCCGTTCGACGCATAAGGCCAGCCGGATACCGGCTGGCCTTATGCTTTTGGATGATGGCGCGGCGGCGGCGTTCGGATTAGGCTGGAAACATGACAGAACTTAACGACCAGGCGCTCTTGCGCTACAGCCGGCACATTCTGCTGCCGGAAATCGATATCGCCGGCCAACAGCGGCTGAGCCGGGCGCGGGCGCTGATCGTCGGCGCCGGCGGGCTGGGCTCGCCGGTGGCGCTCTACCTGGCCAGCGCCGGAGTAGGGCGGATCAGCATCGCCGACGACGACGTGGTGGAGCTGTCCAATCTGCAGCGCCAGATCGTGCACGACAGCGGCAGCCTGGGGCGCTTGAAGGCCGAGTCCGCAGCCGACAGGATGCGCGGCATCAATCCCGAGGTGGCGGTGACCGCGTTGACGCGGCGGCTGGGCCTGGCGGAACTGGAGCAATTGGCGGCCAGCCACGATCTGGTGCTGGACTGCAGCGACAATTTCGCTACCCGCCACGCGGTGAATCGCGCTTGCGTCGCTGCCGGCACGCCGCTGGTGTCCGGCGCCGCGGTGCGCTTCTCCGGACAACTGGCGGTGTTCGATCCACGAGACGCGGCGTCGCCTTGCTACCATTGCCTGTTCCCCGACGAGGGCGAGGCCGGCGACGGGCCCTGCGCGACTTTCGGCGTGCTGTCGCCGCTGGTGGGGGTGATCGGCAGCCTGCAGGCGGTGGAGGCGGTCAAGCTGCTGGCCGGCGTGGCGCCATGCTTGGGCCGCTTGACCCTGTACGATGGTCTGGCCGGCGAATTCCGCCAAATCAGGGTGCCGCGCGATCCCGCTTGCGCGGTGTGCGCCGCGCGATGAAAAACGCCCCGGCGAACCGGGGCGTTTGTTTTGAGAGCGGCGGGCTCACAAGTGCTGCTGCACCAGTTTGCGCACTTCCTTGAAGTCCATCACGCCGACGTAGCGCTTGATGATCTTGCCCTGCTTGTCGATCAGGAAAGTGGTCGGCGCCAGCTGGATGTCGCCGAAGGCTTTGGCGATCTCGCCGTTGCTGTCCAGCGCCACGAAAAAGGGCAGCTGGTATTTGTCCACGAAGCTCTTCACGTAATTGGGCGGGTCGTAGCTGAGCGCCACCGCGATGGTTTCATAGCCCTTGCCGGCGAACTCCTGATGCATCTTCTTGATTTCCGGCATCTCCTCGACGCAGCCCGGACAGCTGGTGGCCCAGAAGTTGACCAGCACCACCTTGCCTTTCAGCGATTCGGTGCTGGCGGTTTGGCCGTTGAGCGAGGTGTAGCTGACCTGGGGGGCCGGCGAGCCGGCGAACAGCGCCATATAGGCGACGACGGCGACCAGCGCGACGCCCAGCAGCGCGAGCAGACCTTTCTTCATTTCCTTGTCCTGCGGTAAGGTCCGGGCGCGGCCCGGACTGTTTATGCCATGACGATCAAGCCTGTTCGGCCAGCATTTGTTCCAGTAGTTCCTTCAGCTTGCCGTCCAGCGCCACCGCCTTGCCTTGTTTGGCGTCAAACACCGCGAAGGTGACGTCGGCCTCGGCCACCAGCTTGCCGCCGCCGGCCAGGCTCACGCGCTGATGCATCACCGCGCTGCGGGTGCCTATGCTCTTGACCCCGGTCTCGATCACGAGCTCGTCGCCCATGGTGGCCGGGTAGCGGTAGTCGATATTGATGTTGACGACCACCAGCGCCAGGCCGGATTGCAGGAACCAGGGCAGGTCGCCGCGGCTTTCGAAGTAGTTCCAGCGCGCCTCTTCCAGAAATTCCAGGTAGCGGGCGTTGTTGACGTGTCCGTACAGGTCCAGATGGTAGCCGCGCACTTTGATCTTGGTATCGTGCTGCATGATGGTGTTTTCCCCTTTGCTCGTGATGGCGCCCGGCGCCGTCGTCGGCGACGCCGCGGCGCGCAGGTTTATTCGCCCAGTTCCAGCGGCACGAAAGCTTCGCGTTCCAGCGCCTCGTCGACCAGGTCGGTGACGATGGAGTGGATTTCCACGGAGAACCATTGCTGGAACAGCTCCAGCGACAATTCTTCCGGCCACAGGCTGTCGTCATCGCACCAGTCGGCTAGTTCGGCCTGGAACAGTTGCTGGTAGCGCTCGTGAACGAAGGCCTGGGCGTCGGCGTAATCCTCCGCCGCCGGGATCAGCAGCGCGTTGCAGTCCTGTCCCAGGTGCGCCAGCGAGATCTCTTCGTCCAGGCCGCCGGGCAAGGCTTGCAGCCAGGCGTGAAAGGGGGCGAGAGGGCGGATCAGGGCGATGCTGCGATTGACTTCGTACATGGGGATTCCTCGATGATGTGTCAGCGACTGGACAATTGGTTGTCGCGAGTGAAAACGAATTTTTGGCGGATGCGCTGAGAGCTGTATTGCTCGGCGAGCGAGGCCGGGAACGGCGCGTAGGGCGCGGCCAGTTCCACGATGCGGCGCGCGGCCTCGTCCAGCACGCCGAAGCCGGAGCTGCGCAGCACGCGTACCTCGCGCAGGCCGCCGTCGGCGGAAATCAGCACCTCCAGCGTCACCGCGCCGTGGATGTTCTGGCGGCGGGCGGCTTCCGGATAGTTGAGGTTGCCGATGCGCTCCACTTTCAGCCGCCAGTCTTCCTGATAGCGGGCCCAGGGGTAGCCGCGTGCGCTTTCGGCCAGCTTGCCCTGTTTGCCGCCGCTTTCCTGTTCATTGTCGGCCAGGCCGCTGTCGCCCAACTGCCGGCTCAGGTCGCCGACCTGGGCCAGCAGGCTGCCGGCGCTGACGTGCCCGACCGCGCCGGACTGCGCCGGCGGCAGCGCCGGCTTCTTGCCGGCGTCCGGCGGCCGGGCGATGGTTTGCTGCCGCGGCGAGGCGTCGGCGGGTTCCGGGGTTCCGGGCTCCTGAGGGACGGCAACCGGCTTGGCGCGGTGGCTGGCCAGCTTGTCCGCCTGCGCGCTGTTGCCGGCCCCTTGATTGTTGTGTTCCGCCAGCCGGCGGGTCTTGGGCGTCTGGCGGCTGGGCGTCTGGTTCAACTGCACATTGATGATCTGGGCGGAGGCGGGCGCGGGCGGGCTGGAGCGCGGGCGAATCTCCAGGCTGAACAGCAGCAGATGAACCAGCAGCGAGGCGAGCAGCGTCAAGCCCAGCGGCAGCATGGTGGCGCTGGGGGATGAGGGCGAGGGCGGGCTAGTGGACATGGGTGGCTGTTGGCTTTCACCGGGTAAGCGGAGTTCGCCGCGGATGCCGCCGCAGGCGGAACCGAGTGCAGCTGAAAGTGTAGCACGGCGGCCAGCAAAAACGCCGCGCTGAGCGCGGCGTGACGGTGCGTCGAAACCGACGGCTATTATTTTTCCAGCAGGCTGCGCAGCATCCAGGCGGTTTTCTCGTGAACCTGCAGGCGCTGGGTCAACAGGTCGGCGCTGGGCTCGTCGGAGGCGCGTTCAACCACGGCGAAAATGCTGCGCGCGGTGCGGCACACGGTTTCATGGCCGTCCACCAGTTGGCGGATCATCTCCTCCGCCTTGGGCGGAGCGCCGGCGGCTTCCTGGATCGCGGTCAGCTTGGCGTAGTCGGCGTAGCTGCCCGGCGCGTGGTGGCCCAGCGCGCGGATGCGTTCGGCCACGGCGTCCACCGCCAGCGCCAGTTCGTTGTACTGGGTTTCGAACATCAGGTGCAGGGTGTTGAACATCGGCCCGGTGACGTTCCAGTGGAAGTTGTGGGTTTTCAGGTACAGGGTGTAAGTGTCGGCCAGCAGGCGGGACAAGCCATGAGCGATTTCCTGGCGGTCTTGTTCGTTGATTCCAATATCCATCGCGATATCCTCATAAGTGAAGGGAGAGCGGACGCCTGGCCGGCTGACGCCGGCGCGGCGGCTTTTGGACTACACTCTCCCGTTTTGCGGGAAAAAATCATGAAACCTTGGCTGGACTGCCGCAACGGCACTGTCCGTCTCACTCTGCACGTGCAGCCCGGCGCCAAGAAAACCGAGGCGGCGGGCGAACATGGCGACTGCCTGAAAGTGCGCTTGGCGGCGCCGCCGGTGGACGGCAAGGCCAATGCGGCCTTGCTGGCCTGGCTGGCGCAGCGCTTCGCCGTGGCCAAGCGCGACGTCCAACTGCTGTCCGGCGACAAGAGCCGGCACAAGGTGGTCTTGTTGCAATGCGAGATCACCGAGGAGGACGCGCTGCGGCGGCTGGACTTTCAGTGAAGGCGCCGGTCGGGCGGGGTGGTCTTGTCCACCCGGGTGAATTCTCCATCGATGGCGTCGGGATCGGCCGCGGGTCCGGTCGCCGCGCGAGCGTTGACGGCAATGCTGGGGCCTTTGAAAGGCAGCAGCAATAGTACGGCGGCCAGGTCGCTGATGACGCCTGGTATCAGGAACAGCACGCCGGCCAGCAAATAGCGCAGCGGCCAGAGCAGGGAATACAGCGATACGCGGTCGCCCTGGCGCATCACGCTGCCCAGGGTGAACAAGGCGCCGATCTGCTGATTGCGCAGCATCCACAAGCCCAGCAGGGAAGACAGCACGACGAACAGGAAGACGGCCAGGCCGCCGAAGCGATCCGCCAAAGCCACCAGCGCGGCGATTTCAGCAAAGGGGTACAGCAACAGCAGGATGAGGAAGGTGCGCATGGGCAACTGAATCCGATAAGTGGGTTTCGCGATCAGGCGGCGGACGCGTAAACCTGATCCCTTATTCTACACATGGGTATGGCTTGTCGGCTTTCAAGGCCGGCTTGGAATTATCGTTCGGGCTTAGATGATTTCGCGGCGCTTCGGTTCCCGTTTGCATCCGGCTTTTCCAGTCGTGACGCTGTCATTCTCATGAAAAAAAATGCAAAAACCCGTTGACGACCCTGAACTGTTTCATTATAGTTGCGCTCTCTCTTGGGTCGTTAGCTCAGCTGGTAGAGCAGCGGACTTTTAATCCGTTGGTCGCAGGTTCGAATCCCGCACGACCCACCAGTTTCCGATGCCGGAAATTGCCAAGAGTTTTGTTAGAGGGTCGTTAGCTCAGCTGGTAGAGCAGCGGACTTTTAATCCGTTGGTCGCAGGTTCGAATCCCGCACGACCCACCACTACAAACTCTTAGCGCCCTGGATCGGGTCGTTAGCTCAGCTGGTAGAGCAGCGGACTTTTAATCCGTTGGTCGCAGGTTCGAATCCCGCACGACCCACCAAATTTATAGCAATCAGGCCAGTTCGCGAGAACTGGCCTTTTTGTTTTTCTCCCGTGTTCCCTGCTCCCTCTCTTCTTGTTTGCCTGCTGTCTCGGCAGTCATGTCGTCGCCATGGTAAATTTGATAATGATTGTAAGAATCATTCGCATTATAATGGCGAGTTAACCGCATCTTGCCGCCGTCCGCGCCGCCGCGCGCGGGCTGTCGGTTTCGCATCAAACAGGAAACACAGAGCATGACGACCGTTGCCGAGAAAACCCGCACCCAGGACCTGAAAGCCCGCACCCACGAAACGCACGACGCGCTGGACCAGCGCATCATGGCGAATCAGCCGTTCGCCACCCGAGAAAACTACGCGCGCTTCCTGCTGGCGCAGTACCGCTTCCTGCGCGACGCCGACGCGCTTTACGACAATCCCGAGCTGGCGCGCCTGTTCCCGGACCTGGCCGAGCGCCGCCGCTACGACAGCATCGCCGCCGATTTGCGCGATCTGGACCGGCCGTTGCCGGAATTGCGCGAGGCGCCGATCAGCAGCACGCTGGACGTGGCCAGCGCGATGGGTTGGCTCTACGTGGTGGAAGGCTCCAAGCTGGGCGCGGCGATCTTGTACAAGCTGGCCGGCAAGCTGGGACTGGATGAAAACTGCGGCGCCCGCCACCTGGCCGGCCATCCGGACGGCCGCGCCCGCCACTGGCGCGCGTTCACCGCCGCGCTGGACGGCCTGCAGCTGGACGAGGCGGCCGAGCAGCGCGTCACCGCCGGCGCGGTGGCGGCTTTCGCCTGCATGAACAGTCATCTGGACCAGGTGTACGCTTGAGTCAGCGCGCGCGGCACCCCGCGGTGCGCTGGTTGTATCTGTGCGCCGGCGCCTTGATGCTGGCGCTGGGCATCATAGGCGCGCTGCTGCCGGTGATGCCCACCACCATCTTCCTGATTTTGGCGCTGGCTTGCTTCAGCAAGTCCTCCCCGCGGCTGGAACAGCGGCTGCTGGCGCATCCGCGCTACGGGCCCGGCCTGCGCCGCTGGCGCGAGCAGCGGGTGGTGCCGGTCAAGGCCAAGTGCTTCGCCGCCTTGGGCATGGGCGCGGGTTTCGTCGCCTTGCTGCTGGCGCGGCCGCCGCACTGGGTGCCGTGGCTGGTCGGGGCGATAGAATTGAGCGTCTTGCTGTATCTGTTGTCGCGGCCGTCGCAGGCGGTCGACCTGGCGGGGGCGGCCCCCGCGGCGCAGCCGGATTTAGCCAAAACCCCGCCGCCGCGTTAAGCTTGCGCATCGACACCGAAAACGGGAGCTGTGTGATGAAGGTAAACGGAATCGTCGCGGCCTTGGCCGCGCTGGCCTTGCCGGCCTTGGCATTGGCGCAGACGGCGGACGAACAGTTGCTGGCGGCGCAGATGTACTACCAGCAAGTGCGCGGCGCGCAGCAAAAGGCGGACGCGCGCTTGGCGCAGGCGGAGTCCGACAAGCTCAAGGCGGAGCAGCGCCTGACGGAGGCTCAGGCGGGCTTGGGCGGCGCCAACGCGGAACTGGAAGCGGCCAAGTCGGCCCAGGCCGCCGCGGCGCAGACCAGCGAGGCGGCCACCAAGGCCTTGAACGAGGCTTGGCAACGCAAGGACGGCGGGCAGTAAGGCCGCGCCGGCGGGCTAGCCGCCGCGCAATTGCCGGTAACGGTTGAGGTCGCTCTGGGTTTTTTGGCGGAAAGCCGCCAATTCCTGTTGCTTGACGGCTATTTGCTTGGCCAGGTCGCGTTGTTCCGCCTGCAGCACGTTCAGATTGCGCTGGCTGTTTTGCGGAGGCGGCTGCTTGTTGCGCTGGCTCTGCGCGATGTCTTGCTGAATGCCTTGAATTTGCAGCGCCAGGCCGCGGCCGCGTTGCTGCAGCGCATCCAGCGCGCTTTGCAGCACCGCCTGCTGTTTGGCGCGTTCGGCCTGCAGTTGCTGCAGATTGGCGTAGCTTTCCACCAGCGCGTTGTCGCGGCGGGTGTTTTCCAATTGCTGGGCGTCGCGCTGTTTTTGCGCGGCTTCGGCGGCTTCGCGCGCCTGGCGCGCGGCCGGGCTTTCCGCCGGCTTGGTGACGGCGCCCTGCTTGGACAGCTCGGCGACGCCCTGCTGCTGGCTCTGCAGCGGCGGGGAGTCGCTGTAGTGCACCTTGCCGGACTCGTCCACCCACTTGTAGAGGCCGCCGGCGTAGGCGGCGGTTCCCAATATCAGCAGCGCGAGTCCGGCAGGTTTCATCAGTCGTTGACTCCGTATTGCGCCCGGTAGGCGCGCACCGCGTCCAGGTGCGCCGCCAGTTCCGGGCTGTGTTCCAGGAAGCCGAGCAGGTCTTTCAGCGTGGCGATGGCGATCACCGGCAGGCCGTGTTGCTGGGCAACCTCTTGTACCGCGGACAATTCGCCGCTGCCGCGCTCCATGCGGTCCAGCGCGATGGCCACCCCGGCCGGTTCTGCGCCGGCGGCGCGGATCAGCTGCACCGATTCGCGCACCGAAGTGCCGGCCGAGATCACGTCGTCGATGATCAGCACTTTGCCTTGCAGCGGAGCGCCCACCAGAGTGCCGCCTTCGCCGTGATCCTTGGCTTCCTTGCGGTTGTAGGCGAAGGGCGTATTGCGGCCCTGTTCCGCCATGGCCATGCACGCGCCGGCGGCCAGGATGATGCCTTTATAGGCCGGACCGAACAGCATGTCGAATTGCACGCCGCTTTCCAGTATCGACTTGGCGTAGAAGCGGGACAAGTGCAAAGTGGACAGGCCGTCGTTGAACAGGCCGGCGTTGAAGAAGTAGGGTGACTTGCGGCCGGCCTTGGTGATGAACTCGCCAAACTTCAAAACCTGCTTGTCGAGCGCAAAACGAATAAAATCCTGACGGAAATCGCTCATCGTTACTCCTTATTAACTGTTAACTGTTTGAACGGCTGAAAAAATTGCCGGCAAGCATATCACGGGAGAGTCTCTTGCTTCGAATCGTTTCCGCCAATCTGAACGGCATCCGCTCCGCCGATAAAAAAGGTTTCTTCGACTGGCTGGCCGGCATCAACGCCGATTTCGTCTGCGTACAGGAACTGAAGGCCCAGGCCGGCGATCTGTCCGAGCGCATGCGTCAGCCGGATGGAATGACCGGTTATTTCCACTACGCGGAAAAGAAAGGCTATAGCGGCGTCGGCCTGTACACCCGCCACCGGCCGGACGCGGTGGTGGAGGGGCTGGGCGTCGACTGGATAGACGCCGAAGGCCGTTTCCTGCAGCTGGACTTCGGCAATCTCAGCGTGATTTCGCTGTATCTGCCGTCCGGCTCCAGCAGCGACGAGCGCCAGCAGGTGAAGTTCGATTTCCTCGACGTGTTCATGCCGCATCTGGAAACGCTGCGCGCGGCCGGCCGCGACATCGTGATCTGCGGCGACTGGAACATCGCCCACAATGAGATCGATCTGAAAAACTGGAAGGGCAATCTGAAGAATTCCGGCTTCCTGCCGGAAGAGCGCGCCTGGATGACGGACTTGCTGGGCCGGGTGGGCTGGCGCGATGTGTGGCGCAGCCTGTATCCGGACACGCCGGGCTACACCTGGTGGAGCAACCGCGGCCAGGCTTACGCCAAGGACGTGGGCTGGCGCATCGACTACCACATCGTGACGCCGTCGCTGATGGAACTGGCGCGCAACGCCTCGGTGTACAAGGACGAGAAGTTTTCCGACCATGCGCCGCTGATCGTCGATTACGAGCGGAGCTTGTGATGTTGGACGAGGACGACGTCACCTTGATCACGGTGCCGGGTTGGGGCAACTCCGGCGCCGAACACTGGCAGACCAGCTGGGAACGCTGCTATCCGCTGGCGCGCCGGGTGGAGCAGGACGATTGGCTGTACCCGGAATGCGAGGCCTGGGTGGACGGCATCCGGCGCACGCTGGAGCAGGTGCCGGGCCGCTGGCTGCTGGCGGCGCACAGCCTGGGCTGCCACGCGGCGGCGGCCTGGCTGCGCACGCTGTCGCTGCGCGAGCAGAAGCGGCTGCAAGGGCTGTTGCTGGTGGCACCGCCCGCCTTGCCCATCAGCGAGGCGCGGGCGCGCGCCAGCGGCGAACTGCCGGAGGACGCGCCCTTGCCCGCGTTCGCCGGCTTCAGCGCGCCGATGCTGCGCTTGCCCGCGCCGGCGATGCTGGTGGCCAGCCGCGACGATTTGTTCTGCGAGATGGCCGAGGCGGAGGCGATGGCGCGGGCCTGGGGCTGTCCCTTGGTCGACGCCGGCGCGAACGGGCATTTGGGCAGCGCCGCGCGCCTTGGGCCTTGGCGTTTCGGTCAGGAGCTGCTGCAGGAGTTGATGCTGGCCTGAGCCTCGGAACCTGTTCAATGTCTGCTGCGCTTGGTGAAGCCTTGCATGGCGAGCACCTGCGCAAAATGCTCGTGTACCGCGTGTACATTCCGCTTTTTCGCCAGCTTTCGCCTTGCCTCGCCCTTGCTCGTGAGACTTTGAACAGGCGCTAACGCGCCACCGGCCGCGCCGGGTCGCTGCACCACTCGCTCCAGGAGCCGGGGTAGAGCCGGGCGCCTTCGAAACCGGCGTGGCGCATCGCCAGCAGGTTGTGGCAGGCGGTGACGCCGGAGCCGCATTGATGAACGACGTCCGCCGCATCGACGCCGTCAAGCGCCGCCAGCCATTCGGCGCGCAGTTGCTCAGCCGGCTTGAAGCGGTTGTCGGCGTCGACGTTGTGCATGAAGAAGCGGTTGGCCGCGCCGGGGATATGGCCGCCCACTGGGTCCAGCGTCTCGCCTTCGCCGCGGAAGCGCTCGGCGGAGCGGGCGTCCACCACGGTGAAGGCCGGATGCTCGAGATTGGCCAGCACGGCGGCGGCGTCGACTGTGTCTTCCAGCGCCGGTTTGATCGAGAAACGGCAGGGACGGCGTTCCGCCGCCTGATTGTCGAGGGCGTAGCCGGCCCGGGTCCAGGCTGGGACGCCGCCGTCCAGCACCGCGACCGCGGAGTGGCCCAGCCAGCGCAGCAGCCACCAGGCGCGGGCCGCGTATTGTCCGGCGGCGTCGTCGTAGGCCACCACCTGGGTGTCCGGCGTGATGCCGATCGCGCCGAAGTCCACCGCCAAGCGGCTGCCGTCGGGCAGCGGATGGCGGCCGTTGCCGCCGCTCTTGCTGCCGGACAGATGGTAATCCAGGTTCAGGTAATGCGCGTTCGGCAGGTGGCCGGCTTCATAGACGGTCAAGCCATAGTCAGCTTGGTCCAGCCGGAAGCGGCAATCCAGAATCACGAGGCGTTCCGTCGGCAGCGCCGCCAGCTGTTCCGCGGAGATCAAGGTTTGGTGCATGGCATTCCTCTTTCAGATTGGGGAGGTGGGGCGCCGGACCGGCTTTGGCCGGATCCGCGACGCCAGGTCGGCGCCGGACAGCTTCACTGCCGGCGGACGGCATCGGGTCTCAGCGCAGGAATTCGGCCTGGTATGGACGCGGGCAGGGCAGCAGCCGGTAGCTGCCGGACTCCAGGCGCAGGGTGTCCACTTGCTCGGAACCGTCCCGGCCGCAACGGCGCAGCGCCAGCCAGTGGCGACCGTCGGCGTCCACGCCGTCCACCGGCCAGCTTAGGCCGGATTCCGCGAAGAAGCGGTAGCAGGCCAAATCGGCGCCTTCCAGCCCGTCCGGCACCAGGTCGACCTGGATCTGATAGTCCAGCCAGCAATGGGTTTGGGCGGAGGCGAGCTGCCGGCGCAATTGCTCCGCCAGCTGCGGCCAGGCGCGCGGGGCGCCTTGGCGGCGGGCGGCGGCCCAGATCGGAGCGGGGAAGTGGGCGTCGTCGGCGAAGCGGGGGATCACGTGCCAATGCAGGTGCGGCACCATATTGCCGAGGCTGGCCAGGTTGATCTTGGCCGCTTGCGTGCAGCGCAGCAGCGCGGTTTCGACATGATGGACCCAGTCCATCAGGTGCAGCCGGTCGAGGACGGACAGGTCGGTCATTTCCTTGACGTGGGCCTTCCAGATCACCCGGCAGAATCCGGGATAGCCTTCCTCGTCCACCAGCAGGACCTTGAGGCGGTTGTCTTCGTGCAATACTTGCCCGGACGGGCCCCGGCACAATTCACAATCCATGATGGCGGCCTTTTGAAATGCGGAAGCCTTATTGTAACGGTTGCCGCGGGCTTCGGCTAAACCCCGGTTCGCTGCTATCATTACAGAAATTATGATTTGAACTATTTATCATGCCTTCTGCCTTATGCCGTCGCCTGTGCGGTGTTCAGGCGCTGCGGCGGGCAAAAACGGAGAGCTTGATGACGGATATGATGATTATTCTGGCGCTGATCCTGGCCAGCGCCTTTTTCTCGGTATCGGAGATTTCGCTGGCGGCCTCGCGCAAGATCCGCTTGCGCCAGATGCTGGACGAGGGCAACGCCAACGCCGGGAAGGTGTTGGCCTTGCAGGAGCATCCGGGCCATTTCTTCACCGTGGTGCAGATAGGCGTCAATGCGGTGGCCATCCTCGGCGGCATTGTCGGCGAGGCGGCGTTCACGCCCTTCTTCGCCCGGGTGCTGGGCTTTTTCCTGTCCCCGGAGCTGGCGCAGAGCCTGGGCTTCCTGGCCTCCTTCCTGTTGGTGACCAGCTTGTTCATCCTGTTCGCCGACTTGACCCCCAAGCGCCTGGGCATGGTGGCGGCGGAGTCGGTGGCGGTGCGCATCGTGCGTCCCATGCTGTTCATGGTCTTGCTGTTCAAGCCGCTGGTGTGGCTGTTCAACGAACTGTCCGGTCTGCTGCTGCGGCTGGTGGGCATGCCGACCAGCCCGCGCGACGAGATCACCAGCGACGACATCTCGGCGATGATGGACGCCGGCGCCGAAGCCGGCGTGCTGCATCGGCAGGAACACCAGGTGATCGAGAACGTGTTCGAGCTGGAAAGCCGGCTGGTGCCGTCGTCGATGACGCCGCGGGAGAGCATCATCTATTTCACGCTGGACGAGGCGGAGGACAGCATCAAGTCCAAAGTGGCGGAGCAGCCGCACTCCAAGTTCTTGGTCTGCGACAACGGCATCGACAATGTGGTCGGCTACGTCGATTCCAAGGACTTGTTGCGTCGGGTGCTGGCCGGACGGGCGATCTCCTTGAAAGAGCCGGGCTTGTTGAAAACGGTGCTGATGATTCCGGATTCGCTGACCTTGTCGGAGTCCCTGGACCAGTTCAAGGGCACGCGCGAGGATTTCGCCGTGATCCTGAACGAATATGGTTTTGTGGTGGGCCTGATCACCCTCAACGACGTGATGTCCACGGTGATGGGCGATCTGGTCGGACAAGGGCAGGAGGAGCAGATCGTCAAGCGCGACGAGAATTCCTGGCTGGTGGACGGCATCACGCCGGTGGAGGATGTGTTGCGGGTGCTGGAGATCGACGAGTTGCCGGACGACCAGAACTACGAGACGGTGGCGGGTTTCATGATGTATATGCTGCGCAAGATTCCGCGCCGCACCGATTGCGTGCAGTACGCCGGCTACAAGTTCGAGGTGGTGGACATCGACAATCACAAGATCGACCAGATCCTGGTGACGCGGGTGGCGGCCAAGGAGCCTGCGCAGGCCTGAGAACGTGTTTACGATCTCGCGAGCAAGGGCGAGACAAGGCGAAAACGGCTGAGAAAGCGGAATGTACATACGGTACATGAGCATTTCGAAGGTGTTTTCAACGCCGTATCGCCGCAGCGCAGCAGATCGTAAACAGGTTCTGAGAGCCTGTTCAAAGTCTGCTGCACTTCGTGAAGCGTTGAACGGTGAGCACAAGCTCAAAATGCTCATGTGCCATTCGGACATTCCGCTGTTTCGCTAGTTTTCGCCTCATCTCGCTCTTGCTCGCAGGCTCTGACGGCTTTGTACGATCGGTTACACGATTTAACACAGGCCTCACAGACTGAGGCGAATCGGCTTGCATATGATGAATTCAAGGACGCACCAGGACGGTGCCCTGACAACCGATAAGTCGCAGACTTGGAGAAACATCATGCAAAAGATCACCGCACTGATCCTGGCTTCCGTACTCGGCCTGACTTCCGCCGCCGGCTTCGCCGCCGACGCCTCCGGCCCGGCCGCCAAGGCCGCCGCTCCGGCGCACGCCAAGAAGCACCACGCCAAGAAACACCATCACAAGAAGCACGCCAAGAAAGCGGCTTCCGCTCCGGCCGCCCAAAAAGCGCAAGCCGCCAAAAAACACGCGAAGAAGCACCACCACAAAAAAGCGCATGTGAAAAAAGCGGCTTGATTCTGCGGCTACAGGCAGGGTATCGGAAGGAGGCTACGGCCTCCTTTTCGCGTTTTGGGCCGGGCGCGGCTTGCGTTTGAGCTGTGATTGAAAACGCAATGGTTTTGTAGTGGCATGGTTTTGTGAAGCCCATGCTTTTGTTGTGAAGCATTGTCTCCAATTGCCAACAGGCATTCCTGCAGCGTTTGGCTGCTTGTCTCCCTCAGGAAACCGCCAGCGCCAAATGCGCTGTTTACGTCGTTTTCTCCGATTTTCTTGCGATAAATTCCGCCAAATCCATGTATATCTGATTTTTTCGGCACTTTTGAGCATTCGTCGCGTCGATGTCGACGTAAGGCAATCCTTTTGACCTGTTTTAACTGTTATTAAGGACAGGTTGGTGAAATTTGGGTTGGCAGCGGTGGAGTGATTGCTCGAATCTGATACCACTGTAATACCACATGTCCGAACTAAAACGCCGGCTTGCGGTGCTGCAGCGGGGACAGCATGACGCTGCCGTGATCACTGACAGAATTGAGGAGGTCCGAATGTCGAAACTTTCGTTGACGTTGTCGGCGCTGTTTGGGGGGGCTGGCTTGTTGTTGAGCAGCGCGGCGGCGTTCGCCGCGCCGGCCTGCAACGCGTGGAGCAACGCGCAGACCTATAACGGCGGCGACTACGCCTTGTACGCCAACAAGACCTGGCGCGCGAAGTGGTGGACGCAGAACAATCAGCCTGGCGCGGATCAATGGGGGCCGTGGGAAGAACGGCCGGCCAGCGAATGCACGCCGGGCGGCGGCGATCCGGGCCCAGGCCCGGGCACCGGGGTGCCGCCGGAACCGACGCCGACCGTGGGCCGCCATGTCGGCTCCTATTTCGCGCAATGGAGCATTTACGGCCGCAATTACAAGCTGCGCAATCTGGTGGACGCCGGCGGCGACAAGAAGCTGACCTTCCTGAATTACGCCTTCGGCAACGTCTACGCCGACGGCAAATGCGGCATGGTGACCCGCGCCGAGAACGGCAACGGCGACGGCGGCGACGCCTGGGCCGATTACCAGAAATCCTTCGGCGCCAATGAGTCGGTGGACGGCAAGGCCGACAGCTGGAGCGACCCGCTGCGCGGCAACTTCAATCAGCTGCGCAAGCTGAAGCTGGCCAATCCCTCGCTGAAAGTGCTGATTTCGTTGGGCGGCTGGACCTGGTCGAAGAATTTCGGCAAGTTCGCCGCCACCGACGCCGGCCGCAAGACCATGGTGGCGTCCTGCATCGATCTGTATCTGAAAGGCAATCTGCCGGTGGGCGAGAACGCCGGCGGCGCCGGCGCGGCCAAGGGGGTGTTCGACGGCATCGACATCGACTGGGAATACCCGGGCGGCGGCGGCCTGCCTAGCAATAGCGTGGATCCCAACGACAAGCAGAACTTCACCTTGCTGATGGCGGAGTTCCGCAGCCAGCTGGACGCGCTGACCGCGCAGAACAAGCGCCGCTACTACCTGACCGCGGCGATCGGCTCCGGCGTCGACAAGATCCGCCAGACCGAGCCGGCCAAGTACGCGGCCTATATGGACTGGATCAATGTGATGACTTACGACTTCAACGGCGGCTGGGACGCCAAGGGGCCGACCAACTTCCAGTCCAATCTGTTCCGCGACCCGGCCGCGCCGGTGACGGGCGATCGCGTCTACTACAACGTCAATGACTCGATCCAGACCCTGGTCACCGCCGGCGTGCCCAAGGCCAAGCTGAACGTGGGCATTCCGTTCTATGGCCGCGGCTGGACCGGCGTGGCCGCTGGGCCCAAGGCCGACGGCTTGTACCAGGTGGCCACCGGCGCGGGCAAGGGCACTTACGAGGCAGGCATCGAGGACTACAAAGTGCTGAAGACCCGTTCCGCCAAGCAGTTCGTGCATCCGGTCAGCAAACAGCTGTGGACCTACGACGGCAACGAGTTCTGGAGCTACGACGACCCGGCCACCATCCGCACCAAGTTGGATTACGTGCGCCAGCAGCAGTTGGGCGGGGTGTTCAGCTGGTCTCTGGACGGCGACGATGCCCAAGGCACCTTGTTGAAGACCACCAGCGAAGTGCGTCAGGACGCCGCCGCGGCCAAGAAGAAGGCGGCGGCCAAGGCCTCGGTGGCTTCGCCGCTGAAGTAAGACGGAAGCAGGCAAGAGAAACCGCCGGGCATGCCCGGCGGTTTTTGTTTAAGCCGCGCCGTTTTCCAGTTCGGCGATGCCGCGCACCCGCAAGGGCTTGGGCGTCTCGTCCAGATTGGACCAGACCCAGTTGAAGTGATCGATCACCTGTTCCGCGCTCAGCCGCGGCCGCGGCTTGCAGGTATGGGCGTCGGCGATCAGGGTGACGGCGTATTCCTGCGACATCGCTGAGCGCAGCGTGCTGTCCACGCAGAACTCGGTGGCGGAGCCGGCCAGCCACAGTTCCTCAATCTCGCCGTCTCGCAACAAGGTGTTCAAGGCGGTGCGCTGGAAGCTGTCGCTGAAGCGCTTGTGCACTACGACGTCGCCGTCCTCGCGCGCCAGCGCCGGATGCAGCCGCCAGTCGTCGCTGTCGCGCGCCAGATCGCTGCCGGGGCCGCTGTCGTGCTGGATGAAGATCACCGGCATGTCTTGGCGGCGCGCCAGCGCGATGGCGCGGTTGAGGTTGGCCAGCACGGCGTCGGCGCGGCCGGCGCGCGGCTGGCCTTCGATCAGGCCGTATTGAACGTCGATGATGATCAGCGCTTTGTTGTCCATGGATTGTCCTTCTTCAACTTACAGCAGCACGCGCTCAATGCCGCCGTCGCGCGCCTGGTCCACGTACTGCTTCAACCAGTTGGGACCCAGCACGTGCTTGGCGATTTCCACCACGATGTAGTCCGCCTCGGTGCCGGTGTCCGGACTGTAGCGCGACAGGCCTTGCAGGCAGGACGGGCAGGAGGTCAGGATCTTCACCGGCTGGGCCGGTTTGGCGCCGCCGGTCAGGGCCTGCAGGTTCTTGTTGATTTCCTCTTCCTTGCGCGAGCGCACCTGGGTGGCGATGTCCGGCCGGCTGGCGGCGAAGGTGCCGGATTCGCCGCAGCAGCGGTCCGACAGCGCCACGCCGCCGCCCAAAAGCTCGTTGACCACCTTCATCGGCTGGTAGGCCTTCATCGGCGTGTGGCAGGGATCGTGGTACAGGTATTGCTGGCCGCCGACGCCTTCCAGCTTGACGCCTTTTTCCATCAGGTATTCGTGGATGTCGATGATGCGGCAGCCGGGGAAAATGTCCTCGAAGCGGTATTGCGACAATTGGTCGTAGCAGGTGCCGCAGCTGACCACCACGGTCTTGATGTCCAGGTAGTTGAGCGTGGTGGCCACGCGGTGGAACAGCACCCGGTTCTCGGTGGTGATGGCGTCGCCCTTGTCCTGATAGCCGGCGCTGGTCTGCGGATAGCCGCAGCACAGATAGCCGGGCGGCAGCACCGTCTGCGCGCCGACATGCCACAACATGGCCTGAGTGGCGAGGCCGACCTGGCTGAACAGGCGTTCCGAGCCGCAGCCGGGGAAGTAGAACACCGCTTCCGCGTCTTCCGACAGCTTGGGATTGCGGATGATGGGCACGATGCTGGCGTCTTCCACGTCCAGCAGCGCGCGCGCGGTTTTCTTGGGCAGGCCGCCGGGCATGGGCTTGTTGATGAAGTGGATCACCTGCTCCTTGACCGGGGCCTTGCCGACGGTGGCCGGCGGCTGCCGGGTCTGGGAGCCGATCAGGCCCAGCCGTTTGCCCACCGCGTTGCCCAGCCGCTGCGCCTTGTAGGCGACGCCGACCAGGCCGGTGCGCAAGGCCTTGATGGTGGCCGGGTCCTTGGCGGTGAGGAAGGCCATGCCGACGGCGGTGCCGGGGTTGAAGCTTTTATTGCCGGTTTTGCGCAGGAAGTTGCGCATCGCCACCGAGACGTCGCCGAAGTCGATCTTGACCGGGCAGGGCTTGACGCAGCGGTGGCAGACCGTGCAGTGGTCGGCGACGTCGGACAATTCCTCGAAGTGCTTGAGGCTGACGCCGCGGCGGGTCTGCTCCTCGTAGAGGAAGGCCTCGGTCAGCAGGCCGACGCCGAGGATCTTGTTGCGCGGCGAGTACAGCAGATTGGCGCGCGGCACGTGGGTGGAACACACCGGCTTGCACTTGCCGCAGCGCAGACAGTCCTTGATCGAGTCGCTGATGGCGCCGATGTCGGATTGCTCCAGAATCAGCGATTCCGCGCCCAGCAGCGAGAAGGACGGCGTATAGGCCATGGCCAGGTCGGCGCCGGGCAGCAGCTTGCCGCGGTTGAAGTGGCCGTTGGGGTCCACTTGCTGCTTGTAGGCGCGGAACGGGGCGATTTCTTCCTCGCTGAGGAATTCCAGCTTGGTGATGCCGATGCCGTGCTCGCCGGAAATCACGCCGCCCAGCGCGCGCGCCAGCGCCATGATGCGCTCCACTGCCTTGTGCGCGCTCTGCAGCATCTCGTAGTCGTCGGAGTTGACCGGCAGGTTGGTGTGGACGTTGCCGTCGCCGGCGTGCATGTGCAGCGCGACGAACACGCGGCTGCGCAGCACTTTCTGCTGGATGGCGCGGATGGCGGCCAGGATGGGGCCGTCGGTGTTGCCGGAGAACAGTTGTTCCAACTCGGCCTGCATTTCGCGCTTCCAGCTGACGCGCACGACCAGGTCGCGCAGCGCGTGGAACACGCTGTCCGGCGCGGCGGCGGCGTCTTCCAGCGGCGCGTTCGGCCAACGCTCGCGGTATTCGTGGAAGGGACGGTCAAGGTGTTCCAACAGCCATTGCCAGCGGTCGCGGGTGATGGCGAGCTGGGACAGCGCCGAGGCGCGGCGGTCGCCGATCAGTTCTTCCGACGGCAGATTGGTGTCCAGCTTGTCCACCGGCAGCCGGCCGTGGAAATACTCGGTCAGGGTGTCGAGCAGGCGTAGCTTGTTCTGGATCGACAGTTCGATATTGATGCGTTCGATGCCGTCGCTGTAATCGCCTAGCCGCGGCAGCGGGATCACCACGTCTTCGTTGATCTTGAAGGCGTTGGTGTGCTTGGCGATGGCGGCGGTGCGGCTGCGGTCCAGCCAGAAGCGCTTGCGCGTTTCCGGGGTGATGGCGATGAAGCCCTCGCCGTGGCGCGCGTTGGCCAGCCTCACCACCTGGCTGGCGGCTTCCGCCGCCGCGTCCTCGTGATCGGACACCAGATCGGCGATCAGCACCATCTTGGGTCGGCCCTTGCTTTTGGCCTTGGTCACATAGGACACCGCGCGCACATAGCGCCAGTCCAGGTGTTCGAGACCGGCCAGCTGCACGCCGGCGGCCAGCGCGGCGCCGCCGGGTTTGAACAGATCGGTGATTTCGACGATGGCCGGCGTGGCTTCGGCCACGGTGCCGAAGAATTCCAGACAGACGGTGCGGATATGCTTGGGCATGCGGTGCAGCACGAAGCGGGCGCTGGTGATGATGCCGTCGCAGCCTTCCTTCTGCACGCCGGGCAAGCCGGCCAGGAATTTGTCGGTGACGTCCTTGCCCAGGCCCACTTTGCGGAAGGCGCTGCCGGGGATGTCCAACTGACGGCTGGAGACGACGGTCTGGCCGTCGTCCTTGAGCTGGCTGACGCGGAAGCGGGCGACGTCGACGTCGTGGATCTTGCCGTAGTTGTGGCTCAGGCGTTCGATGAACTGCCATTGGCCGTTGGCGTCCACCATTTTCCAGCTGGCGAGGTTGTCCAGCGTGGTGCCCCACAGCACGGCTTTCTTGCCGCCGGCGTTCATCGCGATATTGCCGCCGATACAGGAGGCTTCCGCCGAGGTGGGGTCCACCGCGAACACCAGGCCGGAGGCGGCCGCGGCTTCGGCGACGCGGGCGGTGACTACGCCGGCGCCGCATTGTATGGTGGCGCGGGGGCCGTCCAGGCCGGGCAGTTCGATCTGCTCGACGCCGAGGTGGCGGTCCAGCTTCTCGGTGTTGATCACCGCGCTCATGCGGTCCAGCGGCACCGCGCCGCCGGTGTAGCCGGTGCCGCCGCCGCGCGGGATGATGGTCAGACCCAGCTCGATACAGGCGCGCACCAGGGGCGCGATTTCGGCCTCGCCGTCCGGGCTCAGCACCACGAACGGATATTCGACGCGCCAGTCGGTGGCGTCGGTGACGTGGGCGACGCGGGACAGGCCGTCGAACTGGATGTTGTCGCGGCGGGTCAGCCGCGACAGTTTTTTCAGGATCTTGGCGCGCAGCTCGCGAGTGTCTTCGAATTGCTCGGCGAAGCGTTCGACCGCGGCGCGCGCCGCGGTCAGCATCTTGCCCACCTTGTCGTTGCCTTCGCGGCGTTTCTCCACTTCGGCCAGCCGGTGGCGCATCGCGTCCACCAAGGCCGCCAGCCGCTTGGGATTGTCCAGCAGGTCGTCGACCAGATAGGGGTTGCGGTCCACCACCCAGATATCGCCCAGCACTTCGAACAGCATGCGGGCGGAGCGGCCGGTCTTGCGTTCGGCGCGCAGCTCCTCCAGCAGTTTCCACATCGGCGCGCCCAGCAGGCGGATGAAGATCTCGCGATCGGAATACGAGGTGTAGTTGTACGGGATCTCCCGCACACGGGCTTGGGTGGTGGTGGTCATTGTCCGTGCAGCTGTCATTATTGGAAAAACGTCCACCAGTGTAGCCCAATTGTTGCGTTGCGAAAAACCTGCATTCACTAGGGATTTCCCTCTTTACTTCAAGATATTGGCGCAGATTGTATATTGTTGGGCAGGGACGGCGGGGGGCGGGGCGCGCCGTTTTCCGCGGCCTGGCTGCGCGGGAGAAGGAATGCTGTGCGCTATTCCGTTTGCGGGGCGAAAGCTGCTGATTTTATGCGTTTTATGGGTAAACTGAGGCTTGGATGCGCTGCGCCCGTTTGGATGGCGCGGGCAGGACGGGAATGGAGAACAGGATGATGTGGAAGAAGTGGGCGATGGCTTTGTTGTTGGCGGCGTCGCTGAGCGGCTGCGGTTACAACGCGATGCAGACCCAGGACGAGGCGGCCAACGCGGCCTGGTCCGAGGTGATCAACCAATACCAGCGGCGCGCGGATCTGATCCCCAATCTGGTCAAGACGGTGCAGGGCTACGCCAAGCATGAAAAAGAAGTGCTGACTCAAGTGACCGCCGCGCGGGCGCGGGTGGGCAGCATCCAGATGGATCCGGCGACGGCGACGGACGAGAAAAAGCTCAATGACTTCGCCGCGGCGCAGAATCAGCTGGGTTCGGCGCTGTCCCGCCTGCTGGTGGTGTCGGAGAACTATCCGCAGCTGAAGGCGGATCAATCGTTCCGCGATCTGCAGGCGCAGCTGGAGGGCACCGAGAACCGCATCGCGCTGGCGCGCAAGCGTTATATCGATTCGGTGCAGGCGTACAACAGCACGGTTCGCACCTTTCCCAACAATCTGACCGCGATGATGTTCAGCCTGAAGACCCGGCCGAATTTCACGGTGGAGAACGAGAAGGCCATCTCCGCCGCGCCGCAGGTCAGCTTCGGCGAGCCGGAGGCGAGCAAATAAGATGACGGCGCTATGGCGTTGCTTGGGTATTGTACTGCTGCTGTGCGCACAATTGGCGCGGGCGGAGCTGGCGGTGCCGCCGGCCAGTTCGCCGGTGGTGGACCTGGCGGGCTTTTTATCGACGGACGAGCGCGGGCAATTGGAACGGCAATTATTGGCGTTTCATCAGCGCAAGGGCAGCCAGCTGGCGGTGCTGATCGTGCCTTCGGTCGAGCCGGAGACGCCGTTTGATTACGGCACCCGGGTGATGGACGCCTGGAAGCTGGGCCGCAAGGGGGTGGACGACGGCGTGCTGCTATTGATTGTGGCGGACCAGCGCAAGAGCCAGCTGCTGGTGGGGCGCGGCCTGGAGGGGGCGATTCCCGATATCTACGCCAAGCGCATCCTGCAGGACACGCTGCGGCCGCTGTTCAAGCAGGGCTTGCGTTTCCAGGGCATCCAGGCGGCGCTTGAACAGCTGGAGGGCCTGATCGACGGCGAGAAACTGCCGCCGCCGGCGCAGACTCAGCAGCAGGGCTGGGAAGACAGCTGGCCGGCGCTGGCGTTCGCGGTCTTGTTCGGCGCCGGCATGGTCAGCCGCCTGTTCGGGCGGCTGATCGGCAGCTTCATCATGGGCTGCCTGGGCGTCGTCGCGGCCTTGTTGCTGGGCGCAGGCGTCGTGTTCGCCTTGCTGGCCGGGGCGGTGGCGGCGCTGCTTTGTCTGGTGATCGGTTCCCACGGGGTGTCGTTCGGCGGCGGAGGCGGCGGCTGGGGCGGAGGCGGTGGAGCTGGCGGCGGCCGCGGTGGGAGTGGTTGGTCCGGCGGCGGCGGCGGTTTTGGCGGCGGCGGCGCTTCGGGAGATTGGTGATGTGGAAATCATGGCATAGGGCGCTGCGGCATCTGGCCAGCACCGGCTGGCTGGCGCGACGGCGCTTTCCCGCCGCGGAGCTGGCGCGTTTGCAGCAAGGCATCGCGGCTTCGGAACGCGAACACGCCGGTCAGCTGCGCTTTGTGGTGGAGTCGGCGCTGGATTGGCGCGACGCCTGGCGCGGTATGAGCGCGCGCGCGCGGGCCTTGGAGTGGTTTGGTCTGTTGCGGGTATGGGACACCGAGGAAAACACCGGCGTGCTGGTGTACGTGCTGCTGGCGGAGCGTCGAATTGAAATCGTCGCCGATCGCGGCATAGACCGGCGCGTGCCGTCGGGAGCCTGGGAGGAGATTTGCGCCGAAGTCGGCCGCGCGATGGCGGAGGGCAAGCGAGTGGCCGGCCTAGAGGCCGGCTTGTGGCGCATACACGCCTTGTTGATCGAGCATGCGCCGCGCCGAGGCGGCCCCGGTGTCAACGAGCTGCCGGACGAGGTGATCGTCCGCTGACTCAGCCTGCGGCGGGGGCGGCCAGCTGAGCCGCCAGTTGCACCGCTTCGAACAGGCTGCCGGGGTGGGCGCTGCTGCTGCCGGCCAGGTCCAGCGCGGTGCCGTGGTCGACCGAGGTGCGGACGATGGGCAGCCCCAGCGTGATATTGAC
Source organism: Chromobacterium sp. LK11 (assembly GCF_001043705.1). Taxonomy (NCBI): domain Bacteria; kingdom Pseudomonadati; phylum Pseudomonadota; class Betaproteobacteria; order Neisseriales; family Chromobacteriaceae; genus Chromobacterium; species Chromobacterium sp. LK11. The sequence continues at coordinate 31,623 of NZ_LDUR01000012.1, read as the reverse complement.
GCCGGTGCCGAAGCTGGCGTATTTGAGCACCGGCAAGCCCTGATCGTGATACATCGCCAGCACCGCGTCGCAATGCCGCAGCTTGTCGGGATTGAACAGGGTGTCGGCGGGCAAGGGCCCGACCAGATCCATGCCCTCGCCGCGCAGCCGCTCCAGCAGAGGTTCGATGACTTCGATTTCCTCGCGGCCCAGGTGGCCGCCTTCGCCCGCATGCGGGTTCAGGCCAGCGACCAGCACTCGCGGCGCGGCGATGCCGAACTTGGCGCGCAGGTCCGCGTGCAGGATGCGGACGACTTGCTCCAGGCTGTCCGGCGTGATGGCGTCGGCGACCTCGCGCAGCGGCAGGTGGGTGGTGGCCAGCGCCACGCGCATGCCGCCGCCGGCCAGCATCATCACTACCTTGGGCGTGCGCGTGCGTTCGGCCAGGTATTCGGTGTGGCCGGAGAAGGCGACGCCGCTGTCGTTGATTGCCCCCTTGTGCACCGGCGCGGTCACCATGGCGGCGAACTCGCCGGCCAGACAGCCGTCGATGGCGCGGTCCAGCGTCGCCAGCACGTAACCGGCGTTGGCCGGGTCCAGCCGTCCGGGGACGGCGGGGGCCGCCAGCGGCACATGGCAAACTTCCAGTCCTTCCGCCGGAGCCGGGGCGCCCGGCGCGTAGTCGCGCAGCGAGAGCGCAAGGCCCAGCTGGCGCGCGCGCGCGGCCAGCAGGGTCTTGTCGCCGATCAGCACGCAACGGGCGTCGACCCCGGCTTCCGTCAGCCGCAGTACCAGGTCCGGGCCGACGCCGGCCGGTTCGCCGGTGGTGATGGCCAGCACGGGGGCGCTCATGCTCGCTTCATGCATGTTTACTTCTCGTCCAGCCGTTCTTCGACGAAGGCGGAGTCGCGCAACTGGCGCACCCAGTCGGCGTACGCCTGCTCTATCTTGCGGGAACGGATCTGCTGTTTGACCGCCAGCCGCTCGCGGTCGCCGGACACGTCCTGATTGCGCTTGCCTTCCACCAGGATCAAATGCCAGCCGAAGGGCGTGCGCACCGGCTGCGACAGCTGGCCGATAGGCAGCTGCGTCATCGCGCTTTCAAAATCCGGCACCAGATCGCCCAGGTTGACCCAGCCCAGGTCGCCGCCCTTGGCGTTGCTGCCGTCTTCGGAGTAGAGCTTGGCCATGTCGGCGAACTTGGCGCCGCGCTGGATGCGGTCGCGCACCTGCTCGATGCGGGTCTTGGCGTCGCTGGCCGACACCGCCTCGTTGGTGCGGATCAGGATGTGGCGCACATTGTATTGCTCCACCATCAACGGCGCGCCGCTGTCGCGCTTGTTCTGCAATTGGAAGATGAAGAAGCCTTGCTGGGTGCGGATCACATTGGTGTGCTGGCCGGTCTTCAGCTGTTCCAGCATCTGCACGAACTCAACCGGCAGCGATACCGCGCTGCGCCAGCCCATGTCGCCGCCTTTCAGCGCGTTGGGGGCGTCGGAGTAGCTGGCCGACACCTTGGCGAAGGGTTGGCCCGCGTCCAGCTCAGCCAAGGCTTTTTCCGCTTTCTTCGACAGGGCGTCGATCTGCTTGGCGTCGGCGCGCTCGGGGACGTTGATCAGGACGCTGGCCAGGTGGTATTCGGCGCGGTTGCCGCTCTGCGCGCTTTTCAGCACCTGGTCGACTTCGGTCTCGTTGACGTTGACCTTGGCGGCGACTTCGCTGTCGCGCAGGCGCGCGATGGTCAGTTCCTTGCGCACTTCGGCGCGCAGCTTGTCGAAAGCGAGGCCTTCCTTGGCCAGCTGGGCTTTCAGGCCGGCCACGTCCATCTTGTTCTGCTTGGCCAGATTCGCCACTGCCTGATCCACCGCGGCGTCGTCGATGCGCAGGCCGCCGCTGGCGGCGTACTGCAGCTGAACCTCCTCGGTGATCATCTGTTCCAGCATCTGTTTTTCCAGCACGGTGCGCGCCGGCGGCGTCACGTTCTGAGCCTGCAATTGCTTGACCGCCTCGTCGACGCGGGCTTGCAGGTCCAGCCAGGTGATCACGTTCTTGTTGACCACCGCGACTATGCGGTCCACTTCTTTGACCGGGGCGGCGGGAGCTGCGACGGCGCCTTGCAGGGCGCCGGCCAGCAGCAGGGCGAGCAGAGTCTGTTTCATGATCATCGCTTATAAATCGTTAGTCTTGCTATAGCCGGGAATCGCCAGCTTCAGCGTGTTGAGCGGATTGTTGCCGAAGCCGCCAAGGCCCTTGAATTCCAGCTGGAAATAAATGGCGTTCTTGGTGGTGGTCAGATCGCTGACATAGCGTTGGCCGACCAGGCGCGCCGACCAGCAACCGTCGTTGTACTCGAATCCGGCCAGTTGTTCCAGCGGCTTGCGGTCGGCCAGCGAGTAGTTGTAGCGGCCCAAGGCATACCATTTCTTGGCGATCGGCCATTGAGCGCCGATGTCGATCTGGCGCAGCGGGCCGTAGAGCGAAGTGTTGTCTTGTTGCTCGTAACGGCCATAGCGGTAGCGCGCGCTGAGCACCTTGCCGGGCGCCGGGTTGTAGCGCAGCTGGGCATTGTAGCGCTCGGTGGTTTTCAGCGCCTCATTCCATTCGTAGGAGCTGTCCAGTCGCCAGCCCTGGGCCAGATCGCCGCCGGCGCCCAGCAACAGATTGGAGCCGCTGACGGTGCGCTGTTGTGGAATACCAGCCAGAGTGATGTCGTCTTGGTTGAAGTAGTAGCGCTTGCCCACCGTCAGCCGGATTCGTTCCATGCCGTTTTCCTGACTGATCAAGCGACTGGTCAGCGCTGTGGTTAACTGATTGGCGCCGTTGATGCGGTCGGAGCCGGAAAAGCGGTTTTCAGTAAACAGCTGCGCGAAATTGAAGTCGTTTTCCGAAGTGTCGAAATTGGGCAGATTGTTTTGGCTGCGGGTCGGAATATTGACGTAGAACAAGCGCGGCTCCAGCGTCAACAGGTGGTCCTGACCCAGGAACTCGGTGTCGCGGTCGAAGTAGAGGCCGGCGTCGGTGCTGAAGATGGGCAGGCTGCGCGACACCGAGCGACTCTGCTGGCCGGGCAAGGCGTCCAGATTATATTCGGTCAGGTGGAGGCCGATCTTAGGCCGCAGAAAGCCCCAGCTCTTGTCCAGGCTCCAGGTCAGGCTGGGATAGGCGACCAGGCGGTCGCCGGTCTGCAGCGTCGGATGCGAGAAGCGAGTCAACTCGCTTTGCAAATTGGCGCTAAAGCCTTGTGGCAGTTGCTGGTTGGCGGTGAAAGTCAGCTGCGGCAGTCGCGCGTAGGGAATGTCGCCTGGCGCGGGGTTTTCCAGCAGGGTCTGATAGCGTTGTGCGCGCAAGGTGGCGTTGGCCGAGCCGCCCTGCCAGCCGAAGCCGTAGCTGAGCCAGGCTTCGCGTACCAGGTTGACGTTGGTGGCGATGCTGAGGCGGTCGCCGAAATCCTTGAAGTAGTTGGGGTCGGAGACGTAGTTGGCGTTGTAGCCGAAGGTCAGGCCCGGCGCCAATGTCTGGCCATGTGTCGCGTACCAAGCGTAGCGGTTCTTGTCGGTGACCTTGTCCTTGGGCAGTTGCTCTGTGTAAACCGAGCCGGAGTAGTTGGGCTGCAGATAGCGGAACTCCGCGCCCAGCATGGGGCCGTGCTTGTCGTTGAAGTGCGGAGTGATGGTCGCGTCGTAGTTGGGCGCGATATTCCAGTAGTAGGGTAGCGCGACCTCGGTGCCGTTGCTGCCGGTCTTGAAAGTGGGCGGCAGGAAGCCGCTCTTGCGGTTGCCGTTGAGCGGGAAATCCATCCACGGCGTGTACAGAATGGGCACGCCGTAGAAGTTCAGCCTGGCGTTGCGGGCGGTGCCGACGCCGTTGACGTAGTCGAGGTCCAGCAGCGAGGAATTCAGATACCAAGAGTCGTCGCCAGGCTCGCAGCTGTTGATGCGGCTGTTGTAGACCCGATACTGGTTTTGGCCGCGGAAGTCCACCTGCTGGCCGTCGCCGCGCATCGGCACCGTGCTCATCGGGCGGGCGCTTGCCGGCGCGCCCTTGGCGGCCGGCGCCGGTTTGCCCATCGCGAACACCGGGTCCATGCCGGTGCCGCTGTAGTTGGCGACGTTGTAATCCAGCGTGGTGCCGGTGACCACGTCGACGCCGCGCGTCATCTTGAAACGGTCGCCGGCCTTGATCCTGTCCTTGTTCTGGTAATAGTCCAGCCAGTCGGACTCCAGCTTCTGGTCGTCGCGGGTGACCACCACGTTGCCGCGGGCTTTAAGCTCCACGTTCATCTCGCCGTCCATATCGTCGGCGGTGACGTGGGTCTGGCCTTCGGCCTTGGGCGGGGTGGGCAGGGCGATCGGGGCGTCTTCATCGGCCAGCGCCAATGCCGGCTGTAAGGAAAACGCGGCCGCCAGCGCCAGGGCCAGCGGATTGGGTTTGATTCTGGGCATGCACAAAGCCATATCTAAGGGGCGGCGGGGCAGTATAAAATCAGCCAATTCTATCAGCACCAAGACGAAGCGACATGCATAGACAGGAACTCATTAAAAAATGGCTGGCGGATTTGTACCCGGGACAGGACATCGGGCTCGAATTCGCGGCCGCGGATGCCGACTTCCGGCGCTACTTCCGTGCGACCTGGCCGGACGGCGCGAGTTGCATCGTGATGGACGCGCCGCCGGAAAAAATGAGCACCGACGCCTATGTGCAAGTGCGCGACGTTTTCGCCATGGTCAATGTTCCCAAGCTGCTGGCGCGCGATCGCGAGCAGGGCTTGCTGTTGCTGGAGGACCTGGGCCGGGTGACCTATCTGGCCGCCTTGGAGCACGATGCGCGCGAACCGGTGCAGCGTCATTTGCTGCTGGAGGCGCTGGACACCCTGGTGGAGATCCAGTCCGCCAGCCGGCCGGGAGTGTTGCCGGAATACGACGAAGCGCTGCTGACGCGCGAGCTTGCGCTGTTTCCTGAATGGTTCTGTGCCAAGGAGCTGGGGCAGGCGTTGACTTTCGCCCAGCGTCAGCTGTGGGACGCCGGGGTCAAGGCCTTGTTGCCGGTGTTGCAGGCCCAGTCCAAGGTGTTCGTGCACAGGGACTTCATCGTGCGCAACCTGATGCTGACGCCGGGCAAGCCCGGGGTGCTGGATTTCCAGGACGCGGTGTACGGCCCGGTCAGCTACGACATCGTCAGCCTGCTGCGCGACGCCTTCATCGAGTGGGACGAGCCCTTCGTGCTCGACATTGCGATCCGCTATTGGGAAAAGGCGCGCGCCGCCGGCCTGCCGGTGCCGGCCGAGTTCGACGTCTTCTATCGCGACTTCGAATGGATGGGGGTGCAGCGTCACCTGAAAGTGGCCGGCATTTTCGCGCGCCTGTTCCACCGCGACGGCAAGGACAAATACCGCGCCGAAATACCGCGTTTCATCAAATACCTGAAACGGACCACCCGCCGTTACCAGGAGCTGGCGCCGTTCTATCAACTGCTGTTGCAGCTGGTGGGCAAGGATCAGACCGACGAAGAACTACAGTCGACCTATCCGTTATTGAGCTACAAGGGGTGAGCATGCCGATAGCGATGATTCTGGCGGCCGGCCGCGGCGAGCGGATGCGGCCGCTGACCGACCATGCGCCCAAGCCTCTGCTGACGGTGGGCGGCAAGCCCTTGATCGTCTGGCAGATCGAGCGCCTGGTGGCGGCCGGCTTCGCCGATATCGTGATCAACCACGCCTGGCTCGGCGCGCAGATCGAACAGACGCTGGGCGACGGCGGCCGCTTCGGCGCGCGCATCGCTTACTCCGCCGAGGGCGAAGCTTTGGAAACCGCCGGCGGCATCGCCAAGGCCTTGCCCTTGTTGCGAGCGGGGAGAGAGCGCGCCTTTCTGTGCGTGGCGGCGGACATTTACACCGATTACGACTATGCAGGCCTGCTGCCGCGTTTGGACGCGCTGGAGCGCAGCGAGGAGCCGGGCATGCACTTGGTGATGACGGACAACCCGGCCTTCCATGCCGGCGGCGATTTCGCGCTGGAGCCGGACGGAGGTCTGCGCGCGGACGGCGCGCGCATGCTGACCTTCTCCAGCATCGGTCTCTACGATACCCGGATGTTCGCCGGCCTCCCCGCTGGCCGTTTCGCGCCGATGCGTCCGTTCTACGACGCGGCGATCGCGGCGGAGCGAGCCAGCGGCGAGTACTTCAGCGGCGTCTGGCACAATGTGGGCACGCCGCAGCAATTGCAGCAGTTGGACGCGCAGTTGCGCGCCGGCCTGGTCTGAGGCGATGTCGGCTCCGTCTCTTCCGGGCGCGCGCCGGATTCTCGGCATCGATCCCGGCAGCCGCATCACCGGCTTCGGGGTGATAGACCTATTGGGCCAGCAGCGCCATTACGTGGCCTCCGGCTGCATCCGCACGCCTCCGGGCGCGCCTTTGAGCGAGCGCATACGCGTGATCGTCGACGGCCTGTTCGGCGTGATCGATACCTACCAGCCGCAGGCGGCGGCGATCGAGCAGGTGTTCGTCAACGTCAATCCGGCGGCCACGCTGATGCTGGGCCAGGCGCGCGGCGCCTGCATTTCCGCGCTGGTGTTGCGGGATCTGCCGGTGGCGGAATACACCGCGCTGCAGGTCAAGCAGTCCGTCGCCGGTCACGGCAAGGCCGCCAAGGAGCAGGTGCAGCACATGGTGGTGCGGATGCTGAATCTGTCCGGCACGCCGCAGGCCGATGCCGCCGACGCGCTGGCGGTGGCCCTGGCGCACGCCAATCTCAGCGCCGGCGCTCTGGGCCAGTTGGCGCAAAGCGGCCTGAAAATCCGCGGCGGCCGGCTGGTGTAGCCGGCGCGCCTGTTATCGCTTTATAGAAAGAACCTGAACATGATCGGACGCCTGAGCGGCAATCTTCTGGAAAAGCTGCCGCCGCAAGTGGTGCTGGACGTCAACGGCGTCGGCTATGAACTCGATGTGCCGATGACCACGTTTTACCAACTGCCGGCGCTGGGCCAGAAAGTCACTTTGTTTACCCAGCTGGTGGTGCGGGAGGACGCTCATCTGCTGTTCGGCTTCGCCTCCAAGGAGGACCGCCAGACCTTCCGGCAATTGGTCAAGGTGACCGGCATCGGCGCCAAGATCGCCCTGGCCATTCTTTCCGGCATGACCACCGACGATCTGGCGGTGGCGGTGGCCAGCGAGGACATCAAGCGCTTGTCCGCGGTGCCGGGCATAGGCAAGAAGACCGCCGAGCGGCTGGTGCTGGAATTGCGCGGCAAACTGGCCACCGGCAGCAATCTGACCGCGCCTGGAGGCCTGGCCTTCGCCGCCACGCCGGATGAAAAGGGCGACATCGTCAACGCCTTGCTGGCCTTGGGTTACAACGAGAAGGAGGCCGCGGCCGCCACCAAGGGGCTGCCGGCCGACGTGACGGTGAGCGAGGGCGTGCGTCTCGCCTTGAAGAGCTTGATGAAGTTCTGAAAACGCTAGCTGGCTCTTAGAACGTGTTTACGATCTCGCGAGCAAGAGCGAGACAAGGCGAAAATGGCTGAGAAAGCGGAATGTACAAATGGTACATGAGCATTTTGAAGACGGTTTCAACGCCGTATCGCCGATGCGTAGCAGATCGTAAACAGGTTCTTAAAGCCGGCGGCGCTTTGCCTATAGTGGGGAGTGCCGTGCGCTGGGCATGGCGATGAATCCGGCATGGCCGGGAGGCGTACCCACCGTGAAAACAGGACTGGCGCGAGCATGTCTGTTGCTGGCGGCCTGCTGGGCCGGCGGCGTCCACAGCGGCGTGTCGTGTCCGCCGCGGCCTATCCGTTTCGCTTTTTACGAAATCGGCCAGTTCTACAGCGCCGGCCGCGGACTGGATCGGGACGTGGCGGAGGAGTTGCGCCGGCGCAGCGGCTGCGAGTTCGAGTTCGTGGTGATGCCGCGGGCCCGCATCTGGCAGGAGCTGGAGGCCGGCTCGCTGGATATGACCGGCTCCGCGATCGAGACCCCGGAACGCAGCAAAATCTATTGGTTCCTCAACTACATCCAATTGCGCCAGTACGCGGTTTTGTCTATCGATGTGCCCGACTCCATCCGCTCGATGGAGGCTTTCATCCGGGACGTGCCGTCCAGCCGCTGGGCGATTGTGCGCAGCTATAGCACCAGCCGTTATTTCGATCCTCTGGTGGTGCAATTGGGCGTGCAGCGTCGTTTGGTGGAAGTGGCGGAGGAGGACGTCCTGTTCCGCATGCTGGATCAGCGCCGCGTCGCGGGCATTTTCTCCACGCCCATGGTGTATCGGCAGAAAATCAGACAGCATGGTTTGGACGACAAGGTGAGAGTGGCCGACTGGGAGAAGGACGACGCGCCCAGTCCGCGCAGCCTGGTGCTGACCAAGCGGACATTCCCGGAAGCCGAAGCCAGGGCATGGCGCCTGTTGGTGGACGGCATGAACCGCGACGGCACCATGTTGCGTCTGATCAACCGCTATATGAGCAGGGAAGAGGCCGCCGCCGCGGTGTGGGCCGGCGGGAAACGCTAGTCGGGCCGCGGATAAAAAAAGCCGCCCATCAGGGCGGCGAATGGAGGCGGGCACACTTCCGTGTGTTCCTTGGGACGACTCCGGGTAAAGCGTGGGTTGGCGCGGCGGTTCAGGGCAAGCGAGCCAGGCGGACTGCGCGCCGACGAATCAAAGCGGTATTAGCCGGCGGCCTTGAGGCTGACGTTGGTGCGCACCGAGGTCACGCCCGGCACGCGGGAGGCTTCTTCGGCTACGCGGCGCAGCGCTTCTTCGCTGGGCGCAGTGCCGCTCAGGGTGACTTCGCCGGCCTTCACGCTGGTCTGGATATTGGCGCCAACCTGGGCTGCGGCTTTGGTCACGGCTTCCTGCACGGCCTGGTTCAGACCGGCGGCGGCGCTCGGCGCGGCTTCGGCGATCAGGGCTTCAGCGGCGCTGGCGTCGCCTTTGGCGGCGGTGGCGCGTTGAGCCTGTTCGGCCGGAGCGCTGGCGTCGCCTTTGGCGGCGGTGGCGTGTTGAGCCTGTTCGGCCGGAGCGCTGGCGTCGCCTTTGGCGGCGGTGGCGCGTTGAGCCTGTTCGGCCGGTGCACTGGCGTCAGCCTTGGCGGCGGTGGCGCGTTGAGCTTGTTCAGCCGGGGCGCTGGCGTCGCCCTTGGCGGCAGTGGCGCGTTGAGCTTGTTCAGCCGGGGCGCTGGCGTCGCCCTTGGCCGCGGTGGCGCGTTGAGCTTGTTCAGCCGGGGCGCTGGCGTCGCCCTTGGCCGCGGTGGCGCGTTGGGCTTGTTCGGCCGGAGCGCTGGCATCGGCCTTGGTTGCGGTGGCGCGTTGAGCCTCGCCAGCTGCTGGAGCGCTGGCGTCTTGAGCGGCCCAGCTGGCACCGGTCAACAGGGAAGTCATCAGAGCAATGGCAAGAGTGGATTTCTTCATGGGATTAACCTTTTCGAGAGAGTGAGTCACATCGCTTGCGCTTGAATCTGCCGCGCTTCGATCATTTGCACTTCCCCTAATGGCAAAAGGCGTGCCAGGTTTTATTTTTCTTTTGTTTTCAATGGCTTAATGGGTTTTTGCTTTGAGGCAGAGCACAGGGGAGGTGTATTCTGTCGCCGCTAGGCGACAGAATGGCGGGGGTAATGTACAGGGCTTTGATTTATTAGGAATTTTTCATGTCGCCGATCAGCGACAGGAGTCCGGCGGCCTGATGCGCCGCGGCTTTGCCGCTGGCGCGGTGAACGGAAATGGTTTGAGTCGTGCTCATTCCAATTTGAAGGCCGCCGGTGTCAGCTCGTGCTTTTGCAGCAGACGGTAGAACTCGGTGCGATTGCGGTCGGCCAGGCGCGCGGCGTCGCTGACATTGCCGCCGGTCAAACGCAGCAAGCGTTCCAGGTAATCGCGCTCGAATTGGCGCTTGGCCTCCGCCAACGTCGGAATCGCGCTTTCCTCGCTGGCGACGGCTTTCTGTATCTGCGCCAAGGTCACCAGCGAGCCGGTGCTCAGCACGCAACATTGTTCCACCACATTGGCCAATTGCCGGATATTGCCCGGCCAGGGCGCCGCGCTCAGGTATTCCAGCGCGTCGGCGGCGAAACCGCTGACGGCTTTCTGGTAGCGGGTGGCGATTTTGTCCAGGAAGTGAGCGGCCAGCAGCGGGATGTCTTCGCGGCGCTCGGCCAGCGGCGGCAGGCGCAACGACACCACGTTCAGGCGGTAGAACAAGTCTTCGCGGAAGCTGCCTTCCTGGATCAAGGTCTCCAGTTCGCGGTGGGTGGCGGAAATCAGGCGGATGTCCACCGGGTTGGCGCGCGTCGCGCCGACCGGACGCACTTCGCGCTCTTGCAGCACGCGCAGCAGTTTGACCTGCAGCGGCGGCGGCATGTCGCCGATCTCGTCCAGAAACAGGGTGCCGCCGTCAGCCTGTTGAATCAGACCGGTCTGGCGCGCGTTGGCGCCGGTGAACGAGCCCTTTTCATGACCGAACAGCTCGCTTTCCAGCAGATTGTCCGGAATCGCCCCGCAGTTGACCGCGATGAAGGGCTGGCCCGCGCGCGGGCTGGCCAGGTGGATGGCTTTGGCCAGCACCTCCTTGCCGGTTCCGCTTTCGCCGCGCAGCAGCACGCTGGCGCCGGTGGCGGCGACCATGCGGGCCTCGGCCAGCAACTCCTCCATCGCCGGGCTGCGGCTGACCAGGCCGGAGCGCCAGCCAGTGGCGGCCTGGTCGGCCGACCGGCCCGGCCCCGCCAGCGACAAGCCCTGGGCGACCTTGTCCAAGAGGGCCTTGCCGTCGAAAGGCTTGACCAGATAGCCGAACACGCCGCGGCTGACCGCTTCCACGGCATCCGGCACGGTGCCGTGGGCGGTCAGCAGAATCACCGGCATCGCGGGATAGCGCTGGCGGACCTGTTCAAACAGCTCCAAACCGTCCATGCCCGGCAGGCGCCAGTCCGTCAGCAACAAGTCGGCGCGGCGCGCCGCCAAGGCGTTCAGCGCCGCTTCGGCGCTGTCCAGCGCTTCGACCTCGTAGCCGGCGGCGCCGAGGCGAAGGCCGAGCAAGCGCAGCAGGTCGGGATCGTCGTCCACCAGTACGATGCGGGCGATGGCGCTCATGGTTGGCTCCCCTTGGTTTTGCTGGGCTTCAGCTGGAGTTCGCGTTCGACTTCGCGCAAGGCGTTGAGCTTGCCGCTCAGGTCATCGTAGCGTTTTTGCAGATCTCGGTTTTGCGCCTGTTGCCGCTCCAGCGCTTCCGCCAGCTTGCGTCGCTCCTGCAGCTGTTGAAGCTGCAGCCGCGCCAGGCCCTGGCTGGCCGGATCCAGAGCGTCGGCCTTGGCGAGCAGGCTTTCCAGTTGCGCCTGCAGTTTTTGCGCATCGGCGCGGCTCTCCGCAGCCTGAGTCTGCTGGAGCAGGGCCAGCAAGCGGCTGCCGCCGCAGCTTTCCCGGCCGGCCAGGGCCAGCGTTTGGAGCTCCCGCGTCTGGTTCAGCAGCAGCAGGATCTGGTTGGCGTCCGGGCAGAGGATGATGGGCGCGGCCGGCGCGGCGACGGGCGGACGCTGATGGGCGCAAGCGCTTAAGGCCAGCAGACCGCAAATCCAGAGCAGCCGCCGCGCGTTGTGAATAAAAAGGCGAGGTGTCTTCATGTCTTGTTCTCCGGTTCCGGCCATTGCAGGCGGAAGCAGGCGCCGGTCTGAGGCTGGGGCTCCAGCGTCAGCTCGCCGCGCATCAATTGGGCGAAGCCGCGCGCCATCGCCAGCCCCAGGCCGGTGCCGGGCAGTTCGCCCGGCGGCGGCGAGCCGCTCCAGAACGGTTCGAAAATCTTTTCCCGACAGGCTTCCGGCACGCCGGGGCCTTGGTCGCTGATTTCCAGCCAGACGCCGCCGGCGTCGCGGCCGTGGCGGATGCTCAAGGCGCTGCCGGCGGGGCTGTGGCGGATGGCGTTGATCAACAGGTTGTCCAGTATGGTTTCCACTTTGGAGCGGTCGCCGCTGACTCGTTCCGCGTCGCCCTGGACTTCGGCGGTCAGGCGCTTGGCCTGCAACAGCGGGCGGCTGGCCTGCAGTCGATCCGCAATCAGCGCTGGAAGATCGAAGGTTTCCACGGTCAGGGTTTCGGACAGCCATTGGCCGGCATCATAGCGCAATAAGGCTTCCACGCGCTGGCGCAGGGTCTGCGCGTTGTTTTGCAGGATGGCGACGATTTCCTGCTGCTGGGCGGACAGCTGTCCTATCACCTCTTCGCGCAGCAGCGCGGCGGCTTCGTGGATGGCGGCCAGCGGGGTTTTCAGCTCATGGGAGGCCTGGCGGAAGAAGCGGCCCTTCTGTTCTTCCAGCGCCGCCAGCCGGCGGTCCAGCTGGGCCAGTTCGCGCGCCAGGCGTTGAAGGTCGGCGGGGCCTGACTGGCGCCAGTCCTGCAAGCGCGCGCCGTCGCTCATCCGCGCGATCTTGGCTTGCAGCTTGCGCAGCGGCCAGCTGATCAACAAGGTCATCGCCAGCGCCAGCGCCAGCGCGGAAGCCAGCGACAGCCAGGCCAGCCTGTCGGCGGTGCGGCGCATTTCGGTGATGGAGTCCTGCCATTGGCGCTGGCTTTGTTCCAGTTGGCGGTTGATCAACTGGCCTTGCGCCGTCAGGTGCAGGTCCAGTTGGCGGAACAAGCGGTCGCGTTGCGCGCCGGAGCGCGCCGGCAAGGCCTGGAGCTGCGGCTGGATCGCCAGGATGGCCCGGGCGCTGAGCGCCAGCTCGTCGCCGTCACCTCGCTGCAGCTTGCGTTGCGCCAGTTCGATTTCCTGCCAGGCGCCGGCGGCGGTGTTGGCCAGCGCGCGGTCTTTCAGGATTTGGGCCTGGCGGGTGGCGCGTTCGAACTGAATGGATTGTTCGCGCGACACGCGGTTGGCGTCCAGCCATTCCTTGGCTTGTTCCTGATGCGAGCGCAGCGTGGAGGCGGCGTGTCCCAACTCGTTGCGCAGCTGGATCAGCACGGCGGAGGGCACGACGGCGACGATCAGAAAGCTGGCCAGCAACAGGCTGCGGAAAGAAACGAAACGAAGCATGATGGGGTCGGCATCGACGCCGCGGGCGCATGCCCGCGGCTTAAAGGGCAAAGATCAAGCAGACAGCGGAGCTGCGGCTAAGTTCTGGCGGGAAATCCATTCAGCCAGCTCGGCCACGCTCAGAACGGGCAGCGCGTGCGTTTGAGCGTAGTCCGCGATTTGCGCGCCGCGCATCATGCTGCCGTCCGGGTTCATCAGCTCGCAGAGCACGCCGGCGGGCTGGAAGCCGGCCAAGCGCGCCAGTTCCACCGCGGCCTCGGTATGGCCTCGGCGGCTGAGCACGCCGCCTGCGGCGGCCACCAGCGGGAAGACATGGCCGGGGCTGACCACGTCGTCGGCCCGGGCCTGCGGATGGACGGCGGCCTGGATGGTGCGCACCCGATCAGCGGCGGACACGCCGGTGGATACGCCCTGCGCAGCTTCGATGCTGACGGTGAAGGCGGTGCCGTAGCGGCTGCCGTTGCGTTGCGTCATCGGCGGCAATTGCAGCCGGGCGGCGTGCTCGGCGGTCAGGCACAGGCAGACGATGCCGCTGCAATCGCGGATCAGGCGCGCCATTTCGGCTTCGTTCAGCGCGTCGGCGGCCAGGATCAGGTCGGCTTCGTTCTCGCGGTCGTGATCGTCGGGAACGATGACCGGCAGGCCGCGGCGCAAGGCGTTCAGCGCCGTTTCGACGCGTTGGGACAGGGTGTCGGGGTGTGTGGCGATACTCATGGAAACGGTCCTCGGATAGTTTGAGAAACAGGTTCCAGGGCGTGAAAAGGGCAGGCGCGAACCCACCCGCGCGCCAAGCGCGCAGCGAACACGCCGCGACCGCGCGCAGCGCGGCGGACGGCGATGTCGTCTTCTCTCATCCGGACTATTACCGTCGGCTCTGGCCTGTCACCAGATCTGCTGACCTTCCGCCGGGAGGCGAAAGCGCTCGCGGGCTCGGCCCAAGGGCCATACCGCCGGTGGGGAATTGCACCCCGCCCTGAAGACGTTGCGTTGGCCCGCGATGACGGCCGGACCAGCGGCGATTATAGCGCGGTGGTAAGATTGGGCATTCGTTTTTTTGGCCGGCGGCTGACACCATGATTGAAACCGACAACCTGTACGGCGGGGCGCCCGAGCCGCGCATCGTCACCCAGCAAAGCCTGTCCAGTCAGGAAGAGGCGCTGGAGCGCGCCTTGCGGCCCAAGCAGCTGGACGAGTACGTCGGCCAGAAGAAGGCGCGCGAACAGCTGGAAATCTTCATCGAGGCGGCCAAGCGGCGCAGCGAAGCGCTGGACCATGTGCTGCTGTTCGGCCCGCCCGGCCTGGGCAAGACCACCTTGGCGCATATCGTCGCCCGTGAAATGGGCGTCAATTTGAGGCAAACCTCGGGACCGGTGCTGGAACGCGCCGGGGACCTGGCCGCGCTGCTGACCAATCTGGAGCCGCACGATGTGTTGTTCATCGACGAGATCCATCGGCTGAGTCCGGTAGTGGAGGAGATCCTCTATCCGGCGCTGGAGGATTACCAGATCGACATCATGATAGGCGAGGGGCCGGCGGCGCGTTCGGTCAAGATCGATCTGCCGCCGTTCACCCTGGTGGGCGCGACCACCCGCGCCGGCATGCTGACCAATCCGCTGCGCGACCGATTCGGCATCGTCGCGCGGCTGGAGTTCTACAACGCGGAAGAGCTGACCCGCATCGTCAGCCGTTCCGCCGGTTTGTTGAACGTCAAGCTGGCCGACGACGGCGCGTTCGAAGTGGCGCGCCGCAGCCGCGGCACGCCGCGCATCGCCAACCGGCTGCTGCGGCGGGTGCGGGATTACGCTGAAGTCCGGGCCGACGGCGTGGTCAGCGCACAGGTGGCGGACGCCGCGCTGGCGATGCTGGACGTGGACCCGGCCGGTCTGGACGTGATGGACCGCAAGCTGCTGCAGGCGATTCTGGAGAAGTTTTCCGGCGGGCCGGTGGGGCTGGACAATGTCGCGGCCGCCATCGGCGAATCCACCGACACCATAGAGGACGTGATCGAGCCCTTCCTGATCCAGCAGGGCTATCTGCAGCGCACCCCGCGCGGCCGGATGGCGACGGCGCTGGCCTATCAGCATTTCGGGCTGCCGTTGAAAGATTGACGCGGCTTCGCCGGCGCTGTCGCTTGCGCGCAGCAGCATGGCCATCCGCTGATCGCCTGCGCCGGCGCGCAGGCGTACAATTCCTGCTTTCACGCATTCCGCTGCGGCGGGGGATGATTATGTTTTACGCTTTGTTCGGCCTGACTCTGGCGGTGGCGATCGCCACCTCGATATTCACCGCGCGCTTTTTCGATCCGGCGGTCAACAAGATTCTGGCGCGGGTTCTGGGGCGGGATTTGACCGACGCCTGGCGCAAGTACATTTTCTTCGCCATCGTGGTCACCGGCGTTTCCGGCGGGGTGCGGCAGTGGTCGCTGGAGAAATACCTGCCGCCGGCCGCGGGCAAGGGCAGCACCATGATGGAGCTGACCGGCGAGCGCTGGCTGCTGGAGTTGTTCAACACCTTCATCGACACGCTGCGTTCCATCGCCTGGGTGATGTTGCTGTTCTTCCTGTGCGCGATGCTGGCCTATGTGATCATCAAGGCGATTGAGATGCGCAAGGGCGAGCAGCCGCCCGAAGAATGAAAAAAATCCCGGGCCTTGACCGGGATTTTTCGTTGAAACAGGGGCGGCTCAGCGGCCGATCTTGATCTGCGACCACAAACGGTTCAAATCGCGGCGGGACTTCACGTCCAGATCTTTCAGCGCCACGTATTTGCCCTTGGCCGGCTCCAGCATGATCACCGGGTTGGCCTTGATTTGCGGCTTAAAGAAGGCTTCTGCCGCTTTGACCGGGTTGGTGGCGCCGATCTGGTTGGATATCTCGGCGGCGTTCTTGCCGTCCAGCATGAAATTGATGAAGCGGTGCGCCAGGTCCGGCCGCGGTGCGTCCTTCAAGATCACCATATTGTCCACCGCCAGGATATTGCCTTCCTTCTGCGGCTGGTAGGCCAGCTTGAACGGGCGCTTGGCGTGTTGCGCGTCCTGCTGCGCCTGGAACAGGTCGTTGGAGTAGCCGTGGGCCACCCAGATATTGCCTACGGTCAGTTCCTTGATATAGCTCTGGTTGTTGAAGGCGGCCCAGTAGGGCTTGGCCTTGCGGATCACCTCGGCCGCGGCTTTCCAGTCCGCGGGGTTGGTGGAGTTGGCGTCCTTGCCCAGGTAGAGCAGGGCGGCGGACATCAGTTCGCGTTGCGAATCCAGCACGGTGACCCGGCCCTTGATCTTGGCCAGCACCGCCGGATCGAAGATCAAGCCCCAGCTGTTGGCCTGCGGCAGCACGCCGGCTTTCCGCAACTGGGTCTCGTTGTAGCCGAGCAAGGTCAGCGACACCACGGTGGGCGCGGCCACCTTGTTGCCGGCGTCGAACGGCGCGTTCAGGCTCAGGTAGCCGGTGTTGAGGTTTTTCCAGTTGGGCAGCAAGGCCTTGTCCAGCGGCTGGGTCTTGCCCTGCTTGATCAGCGTGCTGACGGCGAAGGCGGTGGGAAACACCATGTCGTAGCCTTTGGCGCCGGCGGCCAGCTTGGCCAGCATCTCCTCGTTGTCCCCGTAATAGTCCTGCACCAGCCTGCATTTGCACGATTGCTCGAAACGCTTGGCGGTGTCTGCGGACAAGGCGTTGTTCCAGTTGTAGATATGGAGTACGTCCTCGGCCATTGCCGAGCCCCAAGTCAGAGCCAGAAGCGCCGAAAGGGCCAGCTTTTTCATACGCGTGAATCCTTCAGTTCAAAGAATGGGATGGGAATAGCGGAGCGCAAGCGCCGCGGCGCCTGCGCCGCTGTCACAGCGCGACCATATTGTCGCGATGGATCAGTTCCGGTTCGATCATATAGCCGAGCGCGGCCTCGATCTCCCGGGTGGGTTTTTGCATGATGGTGCGCGCTTCGCTGGAGCTGTAGTTGACCAGACCGCGCGCCACTTCCTTGCCTTCCTGATCGACGCAGGCCACCGCCTCGCCGCGCAGAAAATCGCCTTCCACCGCGCAAACGCCGATAGGCAGCAAGCTGGTGCCGCGTTCCCGCACCGCCAGCGCGGCGCCGGCGTCCAGCACCAGGCGGCCGGACAGTTTCAGATGGTCCGCCAGCCATTGCTTGCGCGCCGCCATGCGGCTGGTGGGCGGCAGCAACTGGGTGCCTATGCCCTCGCCGTCCGCCAAGCGCGACAGCACCAGATGCTCGCGGCCGCAGGCGATCACGGTGGCCGCGCCGCTGCGCGCCGCGCGCTTGGCGGCCAGGATCTTGGTGATCATGCCGCCGGTGCCGACGCTGGAGCCGGCGCCGCCGGCCATCTCTTCCAGCCGGGCCTCGCCGGCGACGGCTTCGTGAATGAATTCCGCGTCCGGGTGTTTGCGCGGGTCCGCGCTGTACAGGCCTTGCTGATCGGTGAGAATGATCAGCGCGTCGGCTTCGATCAGATTGGTCACCAGCGCGCCCAGAGTGTCGTTGTCGCCGAAGCGGATTTCGTCGGTGACCACGGTGTCGTTCTCGTTGATGATGGGCACCGCGTTCAGGTTCAACAGGCTGGTCAGCGTGGAGCGGGCGTTCAGGTAGCGGGTGCGGTCGGCCAGGTCTTCATGCGTCAGCAGGATTTGCGCGGTCTGCAGGCCAAAGCCGCGGAAGGCGGTTTCATACGCCTGACACAGGCCCATCTGGCCAACCGCGGCGGCGGCCTGCAACTCGTGTACGCCCTTGGGGCGAACGGTCCAGCCCAGTCGTTGGCAGCCTTCGGCGATCGCGCCGCTGGAAACCAGCACTACCTGCTTGCCGCGCCGCTTCAATTCGGCGATCTCCGCGGCCCAGCGATTGAGCGCCGCCATGTCCAGGCCCTTGCCGTCATTGGTGACGAGACTGGAGCCGACCTTGACCACAATCCGGTCGGCGGCGTGAATAACCGAGCGCATCCAAAACTCCATGAGTCAAAAACGATAGATGCGGGGGAGTTTACCCGAAAAAGCGGGGGCCGGACCGTCTCCAGCGGGGTGGATATTCGCGGACCGCAGCAGGAAGCGGCCGCCGCGTCGGCAGCCTGTTGATTACACGGGCTTTGACGCGGCGCGCGGCGTTCGGCCGGCCGCGCGGCCAGATAAAATATTGATCTGGATCAGAAATGCTCGCTGTCGCGATATTCCATGATCTGGAACAGCGGAGTCTGCGAGTGCAAGCGCGATACCCGGATCAGGCTTTCCCCTTCACCGTCGTGCAGGCGGAACTCGCGCAGCTGGCTGTACGGACGTCCCGTCATCAACAGCTGCCTGGGCATTCCCGCGGGGGTGGCCAGCAGCAAGGCGAACTGAAAGCTGTCGCCGGGGTGGGTGATGCTGGGCATGACCAGCGCGGGCCTAGGCGGCCCGCCGATAAACTCCACGCCGCATTCGATTTCCCGCCCGTCCGCGCGCAGCGCGACCCAGCGGGCGATGCCCAGCTTGGCGTTTTCCGGTTGGCTTGGCGGAGTGATCAGCAACAACTCTCCGGCGCGCAGCGACTGATCGCGCGGCTGGCCGTGCAGCAGCAAGCCGTTGTCGCTCTGATTGGAAATGGCCAGTAGGCAGGGCGGAGGCGGCGGCCGGTGGCGAGGCGCGTCCTCTTCGGTGGCGATGCCCGGCAGTCGCCAGTTCAAATCGTTGCGATGGAACCAGATGCCCGGCAGCGCCGCGACGATTTCGATGATGGTTTGAGTCTTGAGCCGCGGATGGCGACGGCGTTTGGGCTGATGCCACTCCTCCACCAGCAAGGACAGCAGCTGCAATTCGTCGATCATCAGGCCTTGTTGGCGGTTGTTCTGCGCCTTTTGCAGCGCCTCGTGGCTTTTCTCCAGAATGTCGCGCAGCGGTTCCAGATCCAGCAGAAAGCAGCCGGGTCCCAATTTGCTTGCGGAGATCGGCAGAAAGCGGGGCGGGGAGTCTATTTGCTGGTCAACCAGATACCCATGCACCGGCTGAGTCAAGGCCTCTACCGGAATCAGCCGGGCCTTGGCGGCCAGATCGAAGATCAACTGCCGCGACAAGGCTTGCTCGGTGGGCGCAAGACGGTTGCTGGGCGTCAGCCCCATCAGCAGGATTTGCAGATAGATGGTCTGGATGGAGTCGTCGTTGGCCAGCCCTTTGTCCTGCCAGCCGCGGCTGCTGGCGAAGACATGCAGCTGATGGCAGTCGTACCAGAAATCCGGCGTGATTGGGCTATAGCATTGCTGGCTGATGCTCAGCAACTGGCGTGCCGCCATCATGGTGTAGGCCATCAGCTCGATCTTCGGGTGTTCGCGATCCAGCAGGCTGCGCTTGGCCAGACGGTCGTGCAAGGTTTGCTTGAAGGTGATGAAAATCAGCGCAAACAATTCGACGCTCAGCAAGGCTAGTTGGCGCACCTTTGGCGTGCCTAGGCTGTCGTGCTGGCGAATCTCGTTTTCCAGCAGCGGATAATAGCGATCCACCGCCTTTAGATACAGCTTCAGCAGCTTATGGCGCAAATGGCTGTCCAGCGGAACCCGGGACAGGTTTTGCAGGGACTGGCTCAATAAGCGCCCGCATTCGGGCAGGTCGGTGAAGGGCAGCCGCTCCAGCCAGGCCGCCACGCTATCCGGTTGAGTATCTATCAGCAGAGGATCCATAGTTTGTTCTGGCAGGATGAGCAGCGGCATGCAAGGCGATTCACAATGTAAATCTTGCCATTTCCATGCTATGAGCACTCGCCCCGCCATGGCAAGGCGGATTACGGCAAAGCGATGCTTTGGCCGTCGGCAGTGTTGGGCGCGCGCGCCAGTTCCTCCAGCGTGGCTTCCGCGGCGGCGATCAGAAAGGCCATTTCCTCGTCGGTGATTGTGTAGGGCGGCATGAAATACACCGTGTTGCCGATCGGGCGCAGCAGGCAACCGCGGCGCAGCATCGCGGCGAAGCAGGCCTGGGCGAAGTCGGCTCGGGTGGTGTCGACCTCGAAGGCCCAGATCATGCCGCGGTGGCGGAAGTCCCTGACATCCGGGCGCGCTTGCAGGCCGGCCATCATCGCGTTGAAGCGCTGCGCCTTGGCGGCGTTGACGGCAAGGACGTCCTCCTCCTCGAAGATGTCCAATACCGCCAGCGCCGCGGCGCATGCCAGCGCATTGCCGGTATAGCTGTGCGAATGCAAGAAGCCGCGGGTGACGTCGTCGTGGTAGAAAGCCTGGTAAATCGGGTTGCTGGTCAACACGCAGGAGAGCGGCAGGAAACCGCCGGTAATGCCTTTGGACAGGCAGAGGAAGTCCGGCGTGATGCCGGCCTGCTGGTAGGCGAACAGGCTGCCGGTCCGGCCAAAGCCGACGGCGATTTCATCGGCGATCAAGTGCACCTGATGGTGGTCGCACAGCCGGCGCAACTCGCTCAGATAGAGCGTATCGTACATCGCCATCCCGGCCGCGCCTTGAACCA
This sequence comes from Chromobacterium sp. LK11, assembly GCF_001043705.1. Taxonomy (NCBI): domain Bacteria; kingdom Pseudomonadati; phylum Pseudomonadota; class Betaproteobacteria; order Neisseriales; family Chromobacteriaceae; genus Chromobacterium; species Chromobacterium sp. LK11. Next base: position 11,189 of record NZ_LDUR01000012.1, on the reverse strand, counting down.
AAGGCTCCACAATGACGGCGGCCACTTCTCCCGCGTGTTTGGCCAGCAGGTTTTCCAGCGCCTGGATCGCTTTGCGCGCGGCATCGGCCGCGCTTTCACCGGGCAGCGCGCGGCGGGCGTCCGGAGACGGCGCGCGCAGGCCCGGCTTCAGCAAGCCGGCGTAGGTGTTGGAGAACAAGGGAACGTCGGTGACGGCCAAGGCGCCCACGGTTTCGCCGTGATAACTATTTTCCAGACTGATGAAACGCGTCTTGTCCGCTAGCCCCTGGTTGCGCCAGTAGTGAAAACTCATCTTGAGCGCAATTTCCGTGGCGCTGGCGCCGTCGGACCCATAAAACACGTGGGCCAGGCCGCTGAGCTTGCATAGGCGCTCGGATAGCTCCACCACCGGCTGGTGCGTAAAGCCCGCCAACATCACGTGTTCCAGCTGGTCCAGCTGATTCTTGATCGCCTGCTTGATGCGAGGGTGGCCATGGCCAAACAGATTGACCCACCAGGAGCTGACCCCGTCCAGATAGCGCTTGCCGTCGAAGTCGCTGAGCCAGACGCCGTTCGCGCTGGCGATGGGTACGATGGGCAAAGCCTCATGACGTTTCATCTGGGTGCAGGGGTGCCAGACAGTATTGAAGCTGCGCTGCAGCCAGTCTTGGTTATCACTCATATCTGTTCTATGTATTCAGACTAAGAGTTCGATGCTATCACAGGGAGAGCGAGGCAGCGGACTGACCAAGAACGTCACATTTCTACCTGTTGCGCTGTTTATGACTGGCGGATTGGAAGGAATGAGCGTGAAGAAGGGGGTGGCATACTTTCTGCATAAGTGCTCTCTATAAAACAAGCCCTGGAGCCGAGTGATGAGGAAGGCGGCTGGTTTTACCTTGATTGAACTAATGATTGTTGTCGCCATTATCGGAATTTTGGCGGCGATTGCGATTCCTGCTTATCAGAACTATGTGGTTCGCGCCAAGGTGGCGGAAGGTCTGACCTATGCGGATCAGGCCAAAACCTCGGTGTCAGAATACTATCTGGCTGGCAATACTTGGCCAAGCACTAATGCTAGTGCAGGTTTGCCTGATACTTTGGCAGGAAACTATGTCAGTAATGTACAGGTTGGAGTTAGTAGTGGAGTCAGTACTGTGACCGTATTGTTTAATAGCAGTGTGGTCTCTGGTTTGACTGTGGTCTTTACCCCTGTAGCTAGTGGTGGTACTGTTGCGTGGTCGTGCTCTACCGATGCGGCTTATGCTCAATATGTGCCTTCGTCTTGCCATTAAATGGAGCTTGCAATGCAAAAATCTCAACAAGGTTTTACTCTTATCGAACTGATGATAGTGGTGGCTATTATTGGTATTCTCGCCGCGATTGCTATTCCCGCTTATCAGGACTATACCAAACGGGCTAGAGTGTCAGAGGGGCTAAGCTTGGCTTCGGCAGCCAAAACTGCAGTGGCAGAGTACTATGCTTCAAATGGCTCATTTCCAACAAGCAATGCTTCTGCCGGACTGCAAACCAGTATTTCTGGTAACTCGGTGACAGATCTTTCTGTTGGCACGAGTGGGGTTCTCACCGTAACTTACAGTACTACGCTTGTGGACTCTACCAATAACAAATTGACTTTGACGCCATCGGCATCTGGTGGTGCCATTATTTGGATTTGCGCTGCAGCATCTTCAAATGGCGTTAAATCTCAATGGTTGCCTGCAAACTGCCGTTCGGGCAACTGATGTTTAATTTAAATTGAAATGGGGTGCCGAAAGGCACCCTTTTTATTATGAGTAAAAATATAAAGATATTCGTCTATTTTTTGATTTCTTTTTCAGTTTCAGCTCCATTTTTAAGTTGGCTTCGTTATGCGCCACTTCCAGATTGGTTTTCGGATGCTTCTGCACTCGCACTTCTTGGTGCTGCTATGTGTAGTTTGTGTCTATTGAGTATTGATAAGGTATCTGTGTCATGGCTTGAGCTAGTTTTGCTCGTTCTTGCTTTTTCTGCTTTGCACTCTAATTTCTATGGTTACCTAGCGCTACTATTTATTGGGTTGGCTCTGTTTTCTATTTTGCTTAGAAATTGCCTTGACTCATCTGATATCAATGATTTGGTATTCGTTTTTGCATGTGTGGTTACTGTTTTTTCGTTGTTGCAGTCTTTGATGGGGCTGTTGCAGGCATTTAAATTGGCTTACCTTTTTCACGGATTTATTGTATATGATCCAAATTCCAATGTGGTGGTAGGGAATGTGGCTCAGCGCAATCAGTATGCTAATTTTCTATTTTGGGGCGTGCTTTCGATTTGTTATTTGTATGCGGTTGAAAAGCTTAGGGTAGGGTTTGCTTTGCTGTGTTTGCTTCCGATTTTGCTTGCGCAGTCTTGGTCTGGAGCTCGTTTGCCTTTAGTCTATGCATTATTGACTGTTGTGTTAGTTTGGTATTGGTTTAGGAAAGGAGGAAGAGAGAAAGAGCTGGGCCGGTTAGCGGTAGCTGTATCGGTTTCAGTGTTGTTGATTGCGGTATTTCAATTTTGGAGTCGTGATATTGTTGTTTTTTTAAATTATCTTGGATTGCCGATTGATGTGGTGAGCGGGGCGGAACGCATATCAGATGGAGGTCTTGCTGTCAAAAGACGTATTGAATGGACCAAGGCATGGTTAATTTTTTCTCAGTACCCTTGGTTTGGGCTTGGTTGGGGTGGATTTGCCGCGGAGGCCACAAAGATGGAACTGACTGCGGGCTTGCCAAAATTTTCAGAAAGCTGGTTATTTACTCATAGTCATAATTTATTTTTTCAAATTTTGGCAGAATCTGGACTGGTTGGTGCATTACCTGTTGCACTCGGTATTGTTTTTTGCATTGCATTATTTTTGTGGCGCGCGAAAAGGAAGGCGGAATATTTTTGGTTGTTCGGTGTATTTATGGTGTTGTTGACTCATAGTATGTTTGAGTATCCATTGTGGTATATGCCATTTTTGATTATGTTTGTATCAATCTGTGCGCTAATAGACAATGGTGGAGGGAGGGTGTTTTTGTTTCGGCCTGTGTTCCTTAAGGTCTTCTCTTGTGTTTTTGGGCTTGGATTTATTTTGTATTTTGTTGTTGGTTTGTTTTCATTTTTTGTGATTGTTAGGAATAATTTTCCAGTTATAGATGTAAAAGAAAATATATCACGCTTGCAACAATTGTCTTCGGCAGGCAAAAATCCTTTTTTCGCAAGAGAGGTTGATCTCGTAATTGGCAATTATATGTTGCCGAGTCGTGAACAACTGGACTTGAAGTTGGCTCATTTTAATTCGCTGGCCAGCTATCGTCCCTACCCTAATGTATTGATAAAACTAAGTGTTTTTCAATCACTCAGCGGACGGGAAAGTGAAGGCTTACAGTCGCTCAAGATTGCGATTGCCAGTTATCCTGATCATGTCAAAGAGTTTTCTGAAATGCTGGCAAGAGTTCCTGAACCTCATGTTGCCCCTTTGAGGGAGGTTGCCCTGACTGCGGCCCAAGCCTATGCCAAGTACCCTGCGTATAGCCAAGCGGCGCAACAGGCCGCAGTGATGACCGTGGCCGCGCCTGTGACGCGAAAAACACTGTTTTGACCGCCAGAGTGCGGTTTGTTTGAGCGCGCGCTTGCGGTATCCTGCGTCCTCTATCTAGCAAACGACAGCCGTAATATGAGCGCTCAAAGATTTTCCACATTCCTGGCGATGCTGGCCCTGTGCCTCATCGCCATCCTGCCTTTCGCCTCTCGCATCCACTATGTGCCGCTGCCGCAGTGGTTTGGCGAAATCAATGTGGTCTGGCTGCTGCTGGCGGCGGCTGTCTTCTTGTTGCCGAGCGGATCATTGTTCCGCTGCATGCCGCGCAGCGCCTGGTGGTGTCTGGGCATGGGCCTGCTTTGGGCTGGGCAGCCGTTCTGGGTGGACGCGCTGTTCCCCGGGATGAATTACGCCACAGCCTTGGCCTGGTTGGCCGCGGCCTTGCTCGCGGCGGTTGCCGTGTCTTTGCGCGAGGAGATGGGGGAGCGCCCGTTTGCGGTTTGGCTGGCCTGGGGCTTGATCGTTGGCGGTTTGGTGCAGGCGGCGATAGGCGTGGCTCAGTTGACCGGCTACGCCGCGGAGCTGGGCTTGTTCTACGATGGCTCTCACCCCACCAGCAATATCTTTGGTCATATCGGCCAACGCAATCAATACGCGCATTATTTGATGTGGTCGGTGGTGGCCGGGGTGTATTTGTATGCAGCCGGACGGCTGCCGCGCTGGGGCCTGGCCATTCTCGTGCTCGGCCTGGCTTTGATGCTGGGGTGGGCGGGCTCGCGCACCATTCTGTTGTATCTGGTGGCCTTGTCCGGGCTGGCTGCGCTCTGGCATTGGCGCATCGGCAGCGCGGAGTCGCGCCGGATGCTGTGGGCGATGTGGCTGTCCTGCCTGGTGGTGTTGGCGATGCAGTTCGCCCTGCCTTGGTTCAATCAGCTGATTTCCCTGCTGACGCACGAAAACCTGCAAAACAGTTCCGGCCTGGCCCGCTTGGCGGCCAATGGCGACGATATGGGGTCGCGGCGTTTCGCCGAAATGCACAAGGCTTGGCTGAGTTTCCTGTCGCATCCGTTGACGGGGGTGGGCTGGTCGCAGTTCGCCGCGGAGAGCGTGCGTTTGCAGCCGCTGCCGCAGTTCGCCGCATCCGGTTTCAACAGCGGTTTGTTCACCAACTCCCATAATCTGATCCTGCAATTGCTGGCCGAGATGGGGGGCGTGGTCACTTTGCTGATCGTCGGCGGTTTTGCCTGGGTGCTGTGGCCGTTCTTCGGCCGCCGCGCCACGCTGGAAGGGGTGTTGGCCCTGGGCTGCCTGGCGGTGACGCTGACGCACAGCATGCTGGAGTATCCGCTGTGGTATTACTACTTCCTGGCGATGCTGGTGATCTTCGCCGCGATGGCGCCGCGCGGCGATCGGCAGTTGGCTTGGCCGCTGCGTCTGCCGCTGTTCGCGGCGCTGGTTTGGGTGGGCTGGCTGTCGATCAGCAGCCTGTCGATGTTCTGGGAACTGGTGGGCCTGTACACGCCGACCAACGACGCCAAACGCGATGAGGTTAGGATGGAGCGTCTGATCGAGATCGCCGACGCCAAGCCTCTGTTCGCCTACCATGCGCTTTACACGGTGGACGATTACTTGAAAGTGGGGCCGGAGCAACTGGAGCGCAAATTGGCGCTGGAGAACCGCTTGACCGCGTTCCGCCCTTATCCGGAAGTGATGTTGAAGCGAGCGCAGCTGGAGGTGCTGGCCGGCAAGCAGGCTCAGGCGGAGCGGACGCTGCGGACGACGCTGGCCTCTTTCCCGACTTACGCCGGCGTGTTCTTGGGCACCTTGGACGACGATAGGGCGGAATGGGAGCCTTTGCGCGCGGTGGCTAGAGACGCCTACGCCAAGTTGCCGGCAAAGTACCAGACCATGGGCGAGTAGGCTGCCCTCTTCCGGTTTTCCGGGTATAAAAAAACCACAGGCGTCAGCCTGTGGTTTTTTATTGAGCGGGGAGCGGTTTAGCCTTCGATCACCACGCCCTGGCTCAGCGCTGCCTTCATCTTGCCCAAGGCCTTGGCCTCGATCTGGCGGATGCGTTCGGCGGAGACGCCGAATTCGGCGGCCAGCTCATGCAGGGTGGAGCCGCTGTCGTCGGCCAGCCAGCGCGCTTCAACGATGCGGCGGCTGCGCGGGTCCAGCGCGGCCAATGCATGTTGCAGGCCTTCGGTTTGCAGGTGGTCGAAGGCGCGACGTTCCAGCTCGCGGGTCGGCTCATTGTGATGGTCGGCCAGCCAGTCGATCGGCGCGTAGCCGTCGTCGTCGTTGTCGTCCGCCAGCAAGGCGACGTCCTGGCCGCTCATCCTGGTTTCCATCTCGCGGACTTCTTCCGGCTTGACGCCCAGATCGGCCGCGATCTGGCGAGCTTCGTTTTCCGACAGCGCGGAGAAGCTGCTCTTCATGCTGCGCAGATTGAAGAACAGTTTGCGCTGAGGCTTGGTGGTGGCGATGCGCACCAAGCGCCAGTTGCGCAGGATGAATTCGTGAATCTCCGCCTTGATCCAGTGCACGGCAAAGGAGAACAGTCGCACGCCGCGATCAGGCTCGAAGCGTTTGACGGCCTTCATCAGGCCGATATTGCCTTCTTGGATCAAGTCGGCTTGCGGCAAACCGTAACCGGAGTAGCCACGGGAAATCGACACCACCACGCGCAGGTGCGAGAGCACCAGCTGGCGCGCGGCTTCCAGGTCGTTTTGCTCCTGAAAGCGCGTTGCAAGCTCGTTTTCCTGCTCAGGCGTCAGCATGGGCACGCTGTTAACAGCTTGGATGTATTGCTCCAGGCTGCCGCTGGTGGACGGGACGGGCAAGGCAAATGTTGTGGTCATCTGTATAACTACCTCCTTGGGTAGTGATATGTTAGCACTCGTATATGGAGAGTGCTAGCAATGAAAGGTTCCAGCGTCAATGATTTTTTCTATCGTCTCGATAGTAGCGCAGCCGGTGCGCCGACGCCGTTCGCTCTGATTAACAGTTGTTGCGCCGCTTACATGGACAGGGAAGCGGCCGCGATTCATTTGGGTTCTATCTTGCGCAGATGATGGTCCGAGGCGAGGCGGGCGCCCAGCATCGCCAGCAGGGCGGAAACGGCGACGGCGACGGCCAGCTCGATCGGGCTCAGATTGCGCAGTTCCACCCGCTCGCCGTACAACTGGGCGAATTCGCGGATCGCCGGGTTGGCGACCGAGGTCAGCCAACTGGTCAGCGCCCAGGCGGCCAGGCCGGCCAGGATGCCCTGCCACATCGCGTGGTACATGAAGGGGCGGCGGATGAAGCTGTCCGGCGCGCCTATCAGTTTGGACACTTCGATTTCGTCCTGCCGCGCCAGGATCTGCATGCGGATCGCGTTATTGGTCACCAGCACCAGCGCCAGGCCCAGGGCGATGGCCAAGAACCAGGTCAGGTGCTTGCCCATTTCCACCATGCCGTACAGGCGTTTGGCCCAGTCCGCGTCGAATTGCGCTTGTTCCACCATGGGCAGGCCGGAGAGTTCTTTTTGCAGCATCTCCAGTTCGCGCGGCTCCAGCGCCTTCGGCGTGACGACGAAGGCGTCCGGCAGCGGGTTGCTGTCCAGGCCATCGGTCAGGCCGGGCAGGCCGTTGCGCTTCTCCATGTCGGCCAGCGCCTTGCTCTTGCTGACGAAGCTGTAGCTCTTGACCTTGGGGTGGCGGGTCAGCGTGGAGGTGACCGCGGCCAGGTCCGCTTCTTCCGACGACTGTTCCATGAACAGGGTGACCTGCGGCGTGGCGCTCAGCCGGCCCACCCAGTCCTGCACGCTGCTGACGGCTAGATAAAGCGAGAGCGGCAAGGCCAGCGCCAGCGACAGCATCAGCAAGGTCAGCAAGCTGCCGAATGGCTGACGCAGGATTTTGATCAGCGCCAGTTTGGCGCTTTGCCAGTTCAGATAGAGATAATGTTTCATGCGGCAAATTGTCCTTCCCGCAGGCGAATGATTCGGCGGCCGTAGTCTTCCATCAGGGTTTCATCGTGAGCGGAGATCAGCACGGTGACGCCTACCTGGTGGAAGGATTTGAACAATTCCATGATGTCCAGCGCGTAGGCGCGGTCCAGGTTGGCCGAGGGTTCGTCCGCAAGCAGGATGCTGGGGCGGTGCACCACGGCTCGGGCGATGCACAAGCGCTGCTGCTCGCCGCCGGACAGGCGGATCGGCATGCTCTTTTCCTTGCCGAGCAGGCCCACCTTGTCCAGCGCGGCGCGCACGCGTTTGGCGGCGTCGCGGCGATCGAAGCCTATGATGTCCAGCGGCAGCATCACGTTGTCGAACACGCTGCGGTCGAACAGGATCTTGTGGTCCTGGAACACCAGGCCGATGTGCTGACGCACATAGGGAATCTGGCTGGAGCGCAGCTTGGACAGATTCTGGCCATTGACCACGACGCCGCCGGCGGTGGCGCGCTCAATGCCGGCGATCAGCTTGAGCAAGGTGGACTTGCCGGCGCCGGAATGGCCGGCGAGAAAGACCATTTCGCCGGTGTCGATGTTGAAAGACAGGTTTTTCAGGGCTTCATTGCCACCTGGGTAGCGCTTGGTGACCTGGTCGAACTGGATCATTATTCTGTTCCCGCGTTAGCTGGTGACGGCAAGAGTGAGAGCTTGCAATGGCTGCTGCGTTCAGTCGAACAGCGCGTCGATGTAGTCCTTGGCCTGGAACGGCCGCAGGTCGTCTATGCTTTCGCCCACGCCGACAAAGCGCAGCGGAACGGGGCGTTGCTTGGCGATGGCGGCGATCACTCCGCCCTTGGCCGTGCCGTCCAGCTTGCTCAGAATCAGCCCGGTCAGGCCGAGGGCGTCGTCAAAGGTCTTGACCTGGTTGATGGCGTTCTGGCCGATGTTGGCGTCCAGAACCAGGATGATTTCATGCGGCGCGTCCGGCAAGGCCTTCTGAATGACCCGCTTTACCTTCTTGATTTCTTCCATCAGGTGCAGCTGAGTGGGCAGGCGGCCGGCGGTGTCGGCCAGCACGATGTCGATGCCGCGGGCGACCGCGGCCTGGATCGCGTCGTAGCAGACGGCGGCGGAGTCGCCGCCTTGTTGCGCGATCACGGTGACGTTGTTGCGCTCGCCCCAGGCCATCAGCTGTTCGCGCGCGGCGGCGCGGAAGGTGTCGCCGGCGGCCAGCAGCACGCTCTTGCCCTGGCTCTGGTAGTACTTGGCCAGCTTGCCAATCGAGGTGGTCTTGCCGGCGCCGTTGACGCCGGCCATCATGATGACGAAAGGCTTCTTGCCGCTGACGTCCAGCGGTTTCTCCAGCGGCGAGATCAGGTCGCTGAGCGATTCTTTCAGCGCGTCTTTCAGTTCCGAGGCGTCCTTCAGCCCTTTCAGAGAAACGCGCTCGCGCACGTCGCCAAGCAAGTGCAGCGTGGCGTCCACCCCCATGTCGGCGGTGAGCAGCACGGTTTCCAGCTCCTCGTACAAGTCTTCGTCGATCTTGCCGCCGCCGAACAGCCCCGCCAGCGATTTGCCCAGCTTGTCGCGCGTTTTCGACAAGCCGGCCTTCAAGCGCTCGGCCCAGCTCATTTTCTTCAGCGAAGCGGGGGCGGGGTCAAGCGGCGCGACGGCTGACGGCGCCGTGACGGCAGGCGTGGGTTCCGGGACGGCTTGCTGCGGCGCGGGCGCCGGCGTCTCAGGCTGGGCGGCGAGGGGGGCGGTTGCGGGCAGCGTGGCGGGTTGGGCGTCGGCGGCGGATTCCGTCTGGACGGTTGTCGGCGGCGTGGGCTCGGATTGGGTTTTTCTTTTGAAGAAGCTAAACATGCGTTAAGGCCGGCGGAATTCGATAAATGGCTAAATTGTATCCTCAAATGGCGATGCTTACCCAATTGTTGCTGCGTAGCGAGGCGGACGCCGCGGCATCGCCGAAATCTATATATAAGGAATAGACGGCTGCTTGTGGCGTGAGGAGCGACAGATGGCGGCCGGTTTGCGCGACAATGAGGCGCGACGGCGCGTATCGGGTTACACTCAGCCCCTTGTTTTTTGAGCTTGGAATTATGAGTCAGTCGCGTAACACGGTCAGAATCATCGGCGGCGAGTATCGACGCCGGCTTTTGCCGTTTCCCGACGCTCAGGGTTTGCGGCCAACGCCGGACCGTGTGCGGGAAACCTTGTTCAACTGGTTGGGCCAGCAACTGTACGGCAAGTCCTGCCTGGACCTGTTTGCCGGCAGCGGGGCTTTGGGCTTCGAAGCGGCTTCGCGCGAAGCGCGGCGCGTGGTGATGGTGGAGAAGTCCCGCGCGGTGGCCGAATCCTTGAAGGCCAACCGGCAATTGTTGTCCGCCGCGGCCATCGATGTGGCGCAGTTCGAGGCCCTGGCCTATCTGAAGGCCTGCCGCGAGCGTTTCGACGTCGTCTTCGTCGACCCGCCGTTTGACTCCGATTTGCTGGCTCAGGTATTGCCCTTGCTGGCCCCGGTGATGAGCGAAGACGGCCTGGCGTATATCGAGAGCCGCCGTTGGCCCGAGGAGCTGCCGGGTTGGGAGGTGCTGAAGCGCGCCAAGGCCGGCCAAGTGCACTACGGTCTGCTGCGCCGGGCGGCGGAGCCGGCCTGAGCGGTTTGCCTGCAGCAGTCTCATAAATATATAACGGGGCGAACTTGCGAGCCCGACTGTCGGGTGACAAAATTCATGTTGTGGAATACTTGAGGAATTTACTATGTCTTTGATGATTACCGACGAATGCATCAACTGCGACGTCTGTGAGCCGGAGTGCCCCAATAACGCGATTTCCCAAGGCGAGGAAATCTACCAAATCGATCCCAATCTGTGCACGCAGTGCGTCGGCCACTACGATGAGCCGCAATGCCAGCAGGTCTGTCCGGTCGATTGCATCCCTCTGGATCCGTCTCACGAGGAGACGCAAGAGGCCTTGCATCAGAAGTATTTGCGAATCTCCGGCCAGGCGTGACGCGCTAAGCTTTTGAATTTATTGGAAGCGCCCCGGGCTTGCCGGGGCGCTTTGCTTTGGTAGGCAAAATAATTAGAAAAAAATGCAAAAACCGGTTGACGGCCATCGGGGCTATCTATAATATTCGGGTCTCTTTCAGGAGGGATTCCCGAGCGGTCAAAGGGATCAGACTGTAAATCTGACGGCTCTGCCTTCGAAGGTTCGAATCCTTCTCCCTCCACCAGAATTTAGCGTCTTGGCGTGTGCGATGAAAGTCGCTCGAGGTTGTTGTTGCAGGCGGGTGTAGCTCAATGGTAGAGCAGAAGCCTTCCAAGCTTACGACGAGGGTTCGATTCCCTTCACCCGCTCCAAGCGTGTAGCCTGTTTTGAAGGGCCCATGTAGCTCAGGGGTAGAGCACTCCCTTGGTAAGGGAGAGGTCGGCAGTTCAATTCTGCCCATGGGCACCACCATTTACTTTGTGTTGTTTCGTATCCAGGAAATTTTGCCATGGCTAAGGAAAAGTTCGAGCGGACTAAACCGCACGTAAACGTCGGCACCATCGGTCACGTGGACCATGGTAAAACCACTCTGACCGCTGCTATCACCACTATTCTGTCGAAGAAGTTCGGTGGCGAAGCCAAAGACTACTCCCAGATCGACAGCGCGCCGGAAGAAAAGGCTCGCGGTATTACCATTAATACCGCCCACGTAGAATACGAAACCGAGTCC